>CAZERM010000006.1:0-22880 GCA_964514555.1 uncultured Lachnospiraceae bacterium
AAAGCTCGAGCCAGCCGCTGTGCTTGCAGGAGGGGCAACCCTCGCCGCCGCAGATAAGGCAGCTGATGTCAAGTTCAAATCCGGGTTCTACGAACGGGAAGAAGCCGGGACGAAGACGAACTTTGATGTCCTTCTGGAACACTTCGGAAAGCATCGTCTTCATAAAGAAGATAAGGTTGGAGATAGAGATGTTCTTGTCTACCATTACACCTTCCATCTGGAAGAATGTGTTTTCGTGGCAAGCGTCTGTTGCCTCGTTACGGAAGCATCTGCCGGGGAAGATAGCCTTGATGGCTTTGCCTTCGTTTACGAGCTGATCTCTGTATTTTTTGTAGATAGCGTTCTGCGCCGCGGATGTCTGTGTTTTGAGGAGCTGACCGTTATCGAGGTAATATGTATCTTGCATATCGCGAGCAGGGTGATCTTTGGGGATGTTGAGGGATTCGAAGCATTCGTAGTCTGTAACGATCTCGCTGTAATCCTCTACTGTAAAGCCCATTGATCTGAAAATCTCTTCGCACTGTCTCTGTACGAGCGTGATGGGATGATAAGAACCTCTTTCAAGATTTGCGGGCATAGAGATATCAAATTCGGGCATACGGCTGTTTTCAAGCTCGATCTCCTTCTGTTTGATCTCCTCACGCTTTTCGGCAATCTTTGCGTTAACTTCGTCTTTGAGTACGTTTACTGCCTGACCGAATGTTTTCTTTTCCTCTACGGAAAGAGATTTCATTTCTTTAAGTAATTCAGTAACATAGCCTTTTTTACCGATGTATTCAACACGGAGCTTTTCAAGCTCGTCTGCGCTCGTAACATTTTCAAGCGCGGCGAGAAAGGCAAGTCTTACTTCTGTTGTTTTTTCTGCCATTGTAATATTCCTTTCATAATAATATATAATTACAGATAAAATTTAACCGTCTGTTTTTTTGAAAAAAGGTCACAAAAAAACAGCTGCGTCCAACAAGGGACGAGCTGTATTACCCGCGGTACCACCCAAATTCAGAAAAAATATATTTCTGCTCTCTTTGTGCGTTCGATGTGTGCACTACACCCTGCTTATACAAAAAACGCTTTCGCAGGATACTCCGTCGCTGAAATTCACGCGAAACGTCATTCGGAGCTTTCTCAGCCATGTGCCCCTCTCTGTGGAATGTTTCGTATCGGTTACTTACACGATTTCATAGTATTATACCTTACTATTTTAACGGATTTTGCTCTAAATGTCAAGTGCTTTGCTCTCTTACCTGCATTTTATTCAAAAAAATAATTCCGTTTTTTATTTTTTTACATATAAGCAATTGAAAAATCATTTTCGTTATGTTAGAATAAAGCGTAAATATTTACAACGAGCCACGCTCACCGTGGCTTAATCCAAGTAAAAAAAGAAGGTTGTTTTTATGAGTATTCGTATTGGTATTTTCGGCTACGGCAACCTCGGCAGAGGTGTCGAGAGCGCTATTCGCCAGAACAAAGACATGGAGCTTGTTGCGGTATTCACTCGCAGAGATCCCGCTTCCGTTAAACTCAGAACAGAAAATGTTCCCGTTTATCACGCAGACATGGCAAAGGATATGACAGATAAGATAGATGTTATGATCCTCTGCGGCGGCAGTGCAAAGGACCTCCCCACACAGACTCCCGAAATGGCAAAATATTTTAATGTTATAGATAGCTTTGATACACACGCAAAGATCCCCGAACATTTCGAAGCAGTAGATGCGGTTGCAAAAGAATCAGGCAAAGTAGGCATCATCTCCGTTGGTTGGGACCCCGGAATGTTCTCTCTCAATCGTCTTTACGGCAGCTCCATCCTCGTTGACGGCAAGGATTATACTTTCTGGGGCAAAGGCGTAAGCCAGGGTCATTCCGATGCTATCCGCCGCGTAGAAGGCGTTGCAGACGGCAAACAGTATACCATCCCCGTTGAAAGCGCACTCGAAGCTGTTCGCAGCGGCGCAAACCCCGAACTCACGACTCGCGAAAAACACATCCGCGAATGCTTCGTAGTTGCAAAAGAAGGCGCAGATAAAGCGAAGATAGAAGCAGAGATAAAATCCATGCCCAACTATTTCGCTGATTATGACACAACTGTTCACTTCATCTCTCAGGAAGAGCTTAACGAAAAGCACAGCGGCATCGCTCACGGCGGCTTCGTTTTCCGCAGCGGCAAAACAGGCTTCAACCTTGAGAATAACCACATCATCGAATACAGCTTGAAGCTCGATTCCAACCCCGAATTCACTTCTTCCGTTCTCGTTGCATACGCTCGCGCGGCATACAGAATGAACAAAGAAGGCATGAGCGGTTGCAAGACTGTTCTCGATATTGCTCCCGCGTATCTCTCCGCTAAAACAGGCGCGGAACTTCGCAAAGAGTTGCTTTGATATAAGATCCAACAATAAAGATGCTCTCGCAGACCAAACAAAAGGTCTGCGAGAGTTTTTGTTTTTTCGATATTTTTCGAGCGAACGAATGTGTCATCCTGCAAAGAGCTTTTTTATTTTATTGCGTTATCCTTATTGAAAATATCCTACCTCAATGTTATAATCATTTTGTAAACAAACAAAAAAACAGGAGGTCATATGAAAACACAATACCGCAAAGTTACCCAATATCTAAAGCTTATATGGGATTCCGCTTATTGTAACAGAACGACCGTTGAAAATATTTCAACAATGCCGTGCGATTACAAAAAGGACAACACGCTTCCCTCGCTTGAAAACTTCGTGCCGTTCAAGAGCGGCGACGAATGGGGTTTTGGCTCCGACCAACATGCTTGGTTCCATTTTGAGCTTGATATCCCCGAGCATATGAGAAACAGACCCGTTCAGCTCATCATCCGCTCGGATTTTGAAAAATGGGTAGGCACGACGCCGCAGTTCATGCTCTATGTAGACGGTGTATATCACCAGGGCATGGATACTCAGCACACGTTCTTTAACCTCGACACGAGCGAAAAATTCAATTTTGACATCTATGTTTACGCATATACATCCATACATATCAAAAAAGCCAAATTCTTTGCAGAGATAAGAAACGTCAACATCGGTGCGGAAGCTCTCGCATATGATATAGAGGTTCCGTTCAACGCGCTCAATTTCCTCAGCGATACAGGCGCGGATTACGCAAATATCCTCCGCCATCTCGACAAAGCCGTTTCCATGCTTGACCTTTATGAGCTTGGGTCGGACGATTATTTTGCCTCCGTCGAAAGAGCAAGAAAATATATGCAGGACGAATTTTACGGCAAATTCTGCGGCAGATCGAGCGCAAATGTCGCCTGTGTCGGTCATACTCATATCGACTATGCTTGGCTTTGGACCATATCACAGACAAAAGAAAAAGTTCAGCGTTCATTTGCAACCGTGCTTGAACTCATGGAAAGGTATCCGAATTATAAATTCATGTCTTCTCAGCCGCTCCTTTACAGAGATTTCAAAGAAAATGCCCCCGAACTTTACGAAAAGATAAAAGAGCGCATCCGCGAAGGTCGCTGGGAATGTGAAGGCGCAATGTGGGTAGAAGCAGACTGCAACCTCACCTCGGGCGAAAGCTTGATACGTCAATTGATATACGGCAAACGCTTCTTCCGTGAAGAATTCGGCAAAGAGAGCCGCGTTTTGTGGCTCCCCGATGTATTTGGTTATTCCGCAGCGCTTCCACAGATATTGAGAAAATGCGGCGTTGATTGGTTCGTTACATCGAAGATAAGTTGGAACGACAGCAATATGATGCCTTATGACACGTTCAGCTGGCAAGGTATCGACGGAACAGCCGTAAACACATATTTCCTCACAGCGCAGAAAGAAAGAGATGTTCCCGTTCAATATTGCACATATAATGCCGACCTCACAACTTCCATGATAGCAGGTACATGGCACAGATATCAGCAGAAAAACCTCAACAACGAAGCAATGATAACATACGGCTACGGTGATGGCGGCGGCGGTCCCTCCATCCCTCACCTTGAGACGGCGGAGCGATTGAAATACGGCATACCCGGTGTTCCCTCCATCACATACGATAACCCGACTGAATTTTTGGGACGTTTGGAAAAGAATATCGAAAACAACCCTTTGCTTCCAAAATGGCAGGGTGAGCTTTACTTAGAATACCACCGCGGCACATATACTTCCATAGCCAAAATGAAACGCAATAACCGCAAGAGCGAATTTCTCTATCAGAACGCCGAATGGCTTGCCAGCATGGGCAGAGCCTTATGCGGCAAAGCTTTCCCAAAGGCCTCTCTCCGTGAGGGTTGGGAGGAGATATTGAAGAATCAATTCCACGATATCATCCCCGGTTCTTCCGTGGCTCCCGTATACGATGATGCGGACCGCGACTATGTTAAGATAAAAGCCATCGCGAACGATATCATCGCCGACAACGTGAAGAATATAGCAGATAATATCTCCGAAAGCAACGGATATGTCATCTTCAACCCCAATGCATTTGATACGGACGGATATGTTGAGATAGACGGCAAGACTGCTTTCGTAAAGAACATCCCCGCAAAGGGCTATGTCGCTACGACTGACATCAAGACAGACAACAATATCATGATCGGCGAACGCATGGCGGAAACCTCAAAGCTTCTCGTAACCTTCGACGAAGCTTATCAGATAACATCCATCTATGACAAAGAAAACGACCGCGAGCTTATCAAAAAAGGCTCTGTCGGCAACGAGATACGTGTTTACCCCGACCACCCCGACTGTTACGACAACTGGGAATGGCAGGAATATTCTCTCGAAGAATATAAGACTATAACAGCGCTCTCCTCCGTTGAAACGATAGATGATGGCGCCAGAAAAGGTATAAAGCTCGTTCGTCCCTTTATGGATTCCACTATCACTCAGACGATATGGTTCTATGACAAAGAAAGCAAGATCGATTTCGACACGGTTGCCGATTGGCACAGGAACCACCTTATGGTAAAAGCCGCTTTCGGCGTTGATATCAACTCCGGCAAAGCAACATACGAGATACAGTACGGTAACATCGAGCGTCCGAATCACAAAAACACCTCTTGGGACCGCGCAAAATTCGAAGTATGTGCTCATAAATATGCCGACCTTTCCGACGGTGGCTATGGCGTAAGTTTGATGAACGATTGCAAATACGGCTATGATATACACGACGGCGTAATGCAGCTCTCTTTGTTCAAATCAGGCACATATCCCTCTAAAGGTGTTGATCACGGCGAAATACCGTTCGTATATTCGCTCTATCTCCACAAAGGAACATTTGCGGAAAGCGATACTATCAAGCAGGCATATCTTCTCAACAATCCGCTCTTCGCCGTAAAAGCAAGCGGCACGGAAAGCTCTTTGCCCGAACGCTATTCCATGGTATCCTGCGATAAAGCAAATGTGCTTTGCGACGTTATCAAGGAAGCGGAAGAAGGCACGGAGACTGTACTCAGACTTTACGAGTGCAAGAACATTCGCACAAAAGCGACGATAAAACTCGGCTTCGATGCGAAAAAATGCTACCTTTGCGATATGCTCGAACGCGAGATAAGCGAGCTTGAAATAAATGACGGCTCAGTAAAACTCGACCTCTCGGGCTTCGAAATAGTAACTCTCAAATTGAAATGATCATCGCTTTATAATAGAAACTCCCACAGACCAAGTGATCTGTGGGAGTTTTTCGTTTTATCATTGATTTTATTGTCGAATTATGATGGCTGTCGGCTCCTCCGCAGTGGAAGGAGGTGAACTATGTGGATATAGTAACATTGTGTCTGTATTTATTATAATTATAATACAATTTTGATTTTTATCAATATATCTTATGCAAATACAAAAAATAAAGCCTGCTGAATAATCAGCAGGCTCTTATGGCGGAGAGAATGAGATTCGAACTCATGGACCGGTATTAGCGGTCACACGATTTCCAGTCGTGCGCCTTAGACCAACTCAGCCATCTCTCCATCGCTCTTATATTCTAACACAAAGCGTTTTAAATGTCAATACCTTTTTCAAAGTTTTTTTAATTTTTTTATATTTTTTTCTTTTCATTGACTAAGGGGACAAAAAGTATTATAATAGCATTGAGAACGACGTGCCGAAAAGTACGCCGTGTCAAAAGCTAACGGAGGAAAAAATGAAGTTAAGCGTATCTACAAGTTCCGTATTCGGAGCATTGGGCATAGACGAAGGTTTCAAAACATTAAAAGAAGCCGGATTTGATGCCGTTGACCTCGGTCTTGATAACAGCTATAAATGGGAAGACCTTTGCAACGGAAAGAAAAACGACTTTTATAATGATGAAAACATCTATCCTTACATAGAACAGATAAAAGCGGCATCCGAAAAATACGGTGTCGAGATCGGACAGACTCACGCTCCTTTCCCGATATATTTCTCTCGATCTCAGCAAAGCACGATAAATTGCCAGGCTGATGCGCGCAAGACGGTTGAACTTACAGGTCTTCTCGGTTGCCATTGCATCGTTATACACCCCATATATGCGGACAGCGCAAGATTCCCCGCGCTCACTAAAAAGCAGGAGTATGACCTCAATATCGAGTTCTACACTTCCCTTATACCTTTGCTTAAAAAATACAATATCACTTGTTGTCTTGAAGATCTCGGCGCAGGCGATTGGAAAACAGGCAAAACTTACGCAGGTGTTTGCACCGACATCCACGAAACAAAAAAATATATCGATGACCTCAACGCTATCGCAGGCGAAAAGCTTTTCGGTTTCTGCCTTGATATCGGTCATCTCCTCCTTTTCGGTCAGGATCCCTGCTATTGGATAGAAGAGCTCGGCGACAGAATAGCGGCACTTCACGTTCACGATAATTGCGGCAGTACAGATGACCACAATATGCCTTATATGGGCTGCTGCAACTGGGACAGAGTCGTCCTCGGGCTTCGCAAGATAGGCTTCAAAGGCAATTTCAGCCTTGAAACAGGCTATTATTACACGAAGTTCCCCGCGGAACTTTACGGCGCGGCTTCCAAATTGCTTGCGTCTGTCGGAAAGTACTTTATAAGCAGGATCACAGCTGAAGAAGATAAAAAATAACAAAACAAATATATTTCACGGAGGAAAACTATGAAATTAAGTATCACAACTGGCGGCATCATCGACGTTCTCGGTATCGATGAAGGCTTCAAAGCTATCCACGAAGCAGGTTTTGATGTTGTAGACTTCGGTCTTGACGGTAACTACGTTTGGGATAACCTTTGCAACGGCATCCCCACAGATGCATATGACGATGACAAGATCTACCCCTACCTTGACAAAGTAAAGGAAGCGGCGGCAAAATACGGCGTTGGCTTCGGTCAGACACACGCTCCCTTCCCGGTATACGTTCCCAAGTCCGAACAGGGCACTATCAACTGCCAGAACGACGTTAAAAAATGCATCGAGTTTACAGGCTACCTCGGTTGCCCTCGCATTATCATCCACCCCATATTCGACGGAAGCGCAAGATTCCCCTCTCTTACAAAACAGCGCGAATATGAACTCAACATGGAATTCTATACTTCCCTTATCCCGCTCCTCAAGAAGCACCATGTCATCTGCTGTCTTGAAAATATGTGGATCCAGGACTGGAAGTCCAAAAAGATATATGCAGGTTGCTGTTCCGATATCCACGAAACAAAAAAATATATCGATGACCTCAACGCTATCGCAGGCGAAAGACTTTTCGGTTTCTGCCTTGATATCGGTCATCTCCTCCTCCTCGGTCAGGATCCCTGCTATTGGATGGAAGAACTCGGCGACAGACTCGAAACGCTCCACGTTCACGATAACAGCGGCAATGACGATGGTCATACTCTCCCCTACATGGGTTGCTGCAACTGGGACAGAGTTGTCCTCGGTTTGAGAAGAAACGGCTACAAGAACAACTTCAGCTTCGAAACAGGCAGCTTTAACAACGCTTTCCCGAAAGAGCTTTGCGTTGCCGCAACAAATATGCTCGGCGCTGTCGGCAAATACTTCGTCGGCAGAATCACAGCAGAAGAAGACAAGAAATAATTTATAAAAAATAATAAACCCCTACAGATATTAAAGATCTGTAGGGGTTTTTGTATTCAAGACTTGAGCTGATCGAGCTATCCGTTTGTGCTTTCCTCGGGATTTATCTTTTTCACTTGAAATTCCTGCGATATCACGGTGTTACTTTGATCGTTTATCACGTTAAACTTCACCGTAAAAATATTTGTGTCGCTGTCGAATTTTATCGAAAAATCACTGAGCTTCAATCCTCGCGGATATGCGCCCGAGTTGATGATGGGTCTTCCGTCAAGCGTCAATATGCCGTCGCGGTTCACGGCAAAGTTTGCGACTTTGCCAAGCTCCTGGATAAATATCTCATCTATATTGCCGCTCGTCTCTCTGACAGAGCCGCTAAAGCGCAATTTGTCGCTTATATCTGCGGTGAGCGTTGAGCAGAGCATCTGCGCTTGCGAAACTTCCATGCACGCCTTATACGAATTCACCGCAAGGCGTATGCCGACACCGACGAGTGATGTCGATATCGACACTATCAATATAGCCATCAAAAGCTCCGTCAAGGTCATGCCGCGATTATTTCGGAGTTTTTTCATTTTGTACCTCCGTAGTAATAATAATCATCGTATCCGTAAACGGTAACTTCTTCTTTGACCGTGCCGTATATGCCGTCTATATTCTCGCCTTTGATGTTCACGTGCGCCATAACATCCTCAACGGAAGCGCCGTCATATTTGAAAGCACCCGTGTTTTCGCGCACTTTTTCGTTGAGCTTTGCCGCCGTGGTTATGGCTATGCTCAAAAAAGATATCGTTATAGCAACGACAAGGAGCGCCGCCAAAGCTTCTATAAGTGTCTCGCCGCTGTTGCTTTTCAGCTTTTTCATGAGTTGCCCAACACCCCCTCAGCTGTTCTGCTTATACTGCCGTTGATCCAAGTGATAGTTGTTGTAGTCTGAGAAGATGCACCACTCGGAAGATCTTTATCGCCGCTATTCAAAATTTCTTCTTTAACATCGCACTCGAAAATAACATACATCGTACATTTTCCCGATGACAATGTTATCGTCAGCTTTTTATCGGCTCCGCTGAAATAAAATTCAGCGTTCACCTCAGCAAATTCGACATTTGACTTATCACTTTCGACATTTATCGTCATTTTATCGGAAAATTCGTTCTCTAATTTGCCGTAATTGGTGCTGTTCTGGCTATAATCAACACATTCATCAAGCCAAGCTTTAAATAAGTCTTTGTGCATATTGGAGCTATAGTCGATTTTTCGACTATATGTTGTTTTAACCAGCTTACACGAATCTCCGGCGATATTATCGCGCAGAAATTCCGCGGCAGAGCTTACCGTCAAGTAATCTTGTTGCAGTTCGCGATCGTTGCGGATATTCTTCGTAATGCTTGTAACAGCCGTTAAGATGACCGTACTGACCATCGTTGAAGCCAACAGCAAAAGGAGAGCCAACAACAAAGTTGCACCTTTTTTGCTATGCATTTTTTTCATATTAAAGCCCTCCTTTCGCTTTTATAGTCAATTTGTTTTTATCTCAACGGGTCTTACCGTCTTTGCGGTGTAGTATTTGCCCCTGTACTGATATGTTACGGTGATAGTCAATGCGGCGGATTCACCCTCATCAATGGGGGCTTTCGCCGCCAATGTGCAGATGTTCTCCCTATACAACGCGCCGCCGACAGCATCGAACACCTTCGGATGGGACGATTCAAACGAGTACGTAACATCATAAGTTATATCATTGCCGTTTTTGTCCCTTACCGTAACAGTAAGCTCTTGCGATGCGCCGCCAACGGTCAATTCTATGTCCTCTGTCGGCTCTGTTGTGATGACCATGTTCATGTTCACAGTGATAACGAGCTTCGCGGTGTATGTTTTTCCGCCGATCGTTATCGTTGCCTTAACGGTAGTTGTGCCGAGGTCGAGCGCTGTCAATGTAACATTGCCGTTAGCATCGCAAATAGCCTCAACAACACCTGCCATCGAATATTCAAAAGTAACGTCGCTGAAATCTTGATCCTGTTTGGGCTTGCCCAGATCATCGTAGAAAATGAGATTCAAAATCTTCTCTTTTTCGGATATGATATCCATAGAATCGATACCGATGCTCCAATACAGACCGTTCTGAGTCCACCTACCATAGTGCAAATTGTTGTTGCCCTGTTTGAGGATGGTCGGGAACGGATAGTTTTGACCGAGAAGCTCCTTGCTCTCGCCCGGGAAGCTGTATTTACCGTCGATGGAGTGGTTGTCGTCGCCCTCCGTCGTGGTAACACGGCTCCAAGAAGCGCCAAGAGCCGTGGCAAAATCTTCTTTGGACATTTCATCGTAGGTCTTTGCTTCCAATACATCTACTGTGTATGAATCGGTCGAGGGAGTACCCAAAAAATCTTTCAAATATGTTGATTGACCGGAAAGCATGACCCATTTATTATCATTGCTTTCCAAAACATTTTTCAGAGAATACTTTTTTAACTCATATCTACTTGTATTCCAGTTATAGTCCTCTATTCTATAATCCGGCAAATCTTCAAAAGCAATATTTTCTATTATTGAATTAAGATAATAGCAATTAGTGATTTCTATTGTTGCTGAAGATTGAGCATATCTATCCGCTTTAGAACCTATTAACGCAATACCTGTTATAGTACCTCCCATATCAGGAAAATTCATATACGTATAACAATTTTCATATTTCTGATTACCATCGGAGGCACCGGTCGAATTGACGAAATTGGGGAAAGTTGCAGAAAAACCACTTCCGCCAATGCCACCGATGTATACATACGTAGTATCAGTTTTGTTTATATATTCTTCATTGTTATACTTTAATCTATCTTGCTTTACATTAAGTTCCGCACGTGTTTCATCGGAAACAGTGATATTGCCGCCTGTATAGCAATCGGTAACGCTGTATCTCAAACCGCCAACCAAACCGCCGACACGGATAAAGTTTCCATATGTAGGTGAGTTAAACTCATCTATATCTATATCGGAATATTTATGAGTGCAATTTATCTCAATATCAACAACAGCAGAACATTTTTCCAAGTTCACGCTCGAAACACCTATCAGACCACCGACACACGCTTCGCCTGTTACTTGGAGATTTTTGCTTTCATCTATGATTTTATAACCAGCAATAGCACAGTTTGATATCTTACTTTTACCCATCTCAGAACCATAATCATAAGCAATACCGACCAAGCCACCCAGAGCATAGGAGGACTGATAGTTTCTTGCATTTTGGTTTTCGTTTTTCGGTGTAGCGTCGGTTGATCTTTTTATGGAAGCGCCGTTATCGCTATACAAGATAATATTATTTATCTTTGCACCGGCAGTCGTACCGAACAAACCGACATTGTAAGCATATGAATCGATATTGATGTTCTTTATATAATAGTTTTGACCATTATAATTTCCACCAAACCAAGTATACAAAGTTACATTATAGGTATTTGCATCCATCTTTGCCACCGCACTTGCAATAGGATGGAATTCTTTGTTATTTTCGGGCTTAGTGCTATCCATCATATCGGCGCCGTTTAAGTCATGCGTTTGCTTCCAGCTCTGCTCGGGACGATTTTTTTCGGCGTCTGTACGTGATTGTGCACCCCGTCCCGTTACCGTTGCATATTGCAAATAAGGGAAATTTTTATATGTTGAACTCGTAACATATTCAGTTACGCTGCCTTTATTGTTATAATAGCTCCAGTTTATATATTGAAGCTGGTCTACGGAGCGTATCTCATATGCTTTGCCATTATCCCCTGTCGAACCAGGAACAGCTTCCGCCGTATTAGTTGTTTTGTTGCCAACTTTATACTGCTTAAGCGTAAAAGCATTTCCGAAAAACGGACTTACTTCATATGTCAACGTAAACTGCGAATTGCCGCTTCCCTGTGTCAAAGTCCAAGTTTGGTTGCGTTCGCTTGTTACACGCAAATTACCGTTTTCCGTACCTGTGGTATAAGCAGCAAATGTATAACCATCAACTTGGTTTGTCAATGCTTCGCTCGCATCCACGTTTTTGTTGTCTTTGTTCCAACCTATATCCTTGTTGCTAATGGAAATAGTCGGCTCCACGTTGTCATCTTCCCAATAGTAGCCATAGCCGTATTCGGTTATAACGCCGCCGTCATCGTGTACGATACAAAGGTTGCTGTTTGTTTCGATGACCTCTTTGCCGTTTTCGTTCTTAAATCCTGTGTAAGAAAAATGGTAGCCTGCGTTTGCGCCGCCCTCCTCTTTCTCCCAATAGAACATTCCGAACGTGCCAAGGTCAAGTTCCGTGGGCCATGCGCCGTAATGGGTGATATTGCCGCCCGAAAGCGTATCATTAACGATACCCGGAAAAGGGTAAAGTCCTGTGTTTGTTTCATATTTATTTTCGGTCTTTTTAACCGCGCCAAAACCGTTTGCGCTCAAAATGCCCTGCAATTCTTTATAGTTTTTGCCTTGCACTCTGCCGCTTGCGTTTTCGTCCTCGGAGTTATACGTGGCAATGCTTCCGCAATAAGCGTAAGTACCGCCTTTGAGGTAATAGCAATCGCTTGCGTTACCGCCGCTCGTGGAAAAGCCATTCGTTACGGCACTTGCAGAGATGATGGATACCGCACAGTAGCTCTCACGAAGCGTGCCGCCGTTGCTTGCGGCAAAACCCGCGATGGTAACATCGCTCTCTTTGATATCGTCTACTTTGATAGCGCCGACAGCATAGCTCTTACGCACCTGACCGTAGTTGATGCCGACCATGCCGCCCACATACAGCGTGGAATATGTGCTCGCACCGTTGATGGCTTTGAGCGTGGCACTGCTGTTTCGGATACTGCCGTCGTTGAAACCGACAAGTCCGCCTGCGTAGATAGTACCCGAACCGTAAACTTTTGCTTCCATGGTGTAGCCCGAAACGGCGCAGTTTGAGATAGTGCCGCTGTTAGAGCCTGACAAAGCGCCGATGTAGCCTGTTTGGCTCTCCGCAGATATCTTCAACATATTGTCCTCGTTGATATCAATGAGCAACACTATATTATTGAGCGCACCTGCATTCGTACCGAAAAGACCGTTATATACACTGACGCTCGCACCCGAGTTGGGGTCGGATTTCGTCTTTTCAAAGAGGATATTCTCTATTTTAAAACAGTTTCCGTTGTATGTGTGCTCGAACGGTATATTAACACCGATGGGCGCTTGACTTGTGATAGTCTTTTTCGTATATGTCTTATAATCTATATCGCGCTCTTGCGTGAACACGTTCTTTCTGTGGATTATTTTGTAATAATCTTCGTAATAGAGGCTAAGGTTATTGAGCTGGCGCGCCGTGCGGATGATGATAGTATCTTCCTCACTGATAGCCGTTGCGTTACCCTGTTTAGCCGTCTTTGCAAAGTGCGGATTATAATAATAGTTTGTCGATCCTATCTCAACTTTGAAATAAAAGTTCTTGGAGCTGTTCTCGCCGTCGCTGTTCGGCAGAGCATCGAAATCAACATCAACATATGTTGCAAAATCCAACGGATAGATATAATATGTTTTTTCGCCTTTTTTCGATTCTATATATTGTTCTGCATCCAAAACATGATCTTTGCCATTTACTTTAATAGTTGCGTTTTGTTTCAGTTGGTTCTCTTCATCATATACAACGCCGTAGCCATCTTCCAAAACAGCAACATCATTTTTCAATGTGTTTTCGTTGGCGCCGTAGAAGCCATATGTACCGTCGGAATATTTTTCATAATAAACCAGAGCGCTCGATTCAAATTCTGCGCGCCAGTCGCCGTAATGACGTATATCTTTGAGTTTGGGATAAGTATAGCTTCCAAGACCGCTTACTTTGAGGTTGTAGGCAGTCGTATTTTCAATATCATTTGAAAAGCTTTCGCTATCCAATGCGGTAATGGCATCATCTATATTTTTACTCGTCCAATCCGTAACATATTCGCCAAGCTCTACTGTTGCGGATCCTTGGCTCAAATAATATACTTTGTCAGCCGTGCAATTATCGTTTGACACTACCGTCGCATAAGTGAGCAAGATATAGCTCAAACCCTCGTCATTTTCGGCTGTGCCGTCAAATGCGGCGCAAGCCGTGTAGAAGTTTGTTATTGTATCGCCATTATCGAGGGGCATAACGGCAATACCTGCCGTTATGGGTTCGCTCTCGCTCATTTTGCCGCAAATAAATCCTGCAACATAAGAATTTGTAAGCGAGAGTTTTGTTACGTCGTCGCCCAAGCCGATAAGACCGCCGAGTTTGGAGTTGTTGTCTTTGCCGTATAAATAGCAATCCGCATAAGACGTGGATATCGTGAGCGTGGATTTTTCAATATTACCGATAAAACCGCCGACGTTCTCTCCCTCGCAAACAGTAGCCGCCAAGCTGCTTGTTATGTTGACCGTAGCGCCCGAGCCGACATTGCCGACAAGACCGCCGACATTTTCGCCAACGAGCCATTTTTTGTCGCTGTCAGTCAAATGACCTCTCGATGCGTTCAAGTATACACGGCAACCGTTCAATATTAAATCAACACCGCTTTCGACATTACCGACGAGTGCGCCGACATTGGAACCTTTGACATCGGCACCCAAAAGGTAGATGTTCGTAAGAGTCAAGTTGTTCGAAATGCTCGCAAATAAGCCTGCGTTGCTTATGCCTGCATCTATCGTGATATCATATATAACAGGGTTTGAGGCATTGTTTGCATCCGCTGTAAATTTAGCCAAAGATGTATTAACTATAGGCGTAAATTTCTTTTCGCCATAAAGCGAGTACCAGTTATTTTCTTCATCGAGTGTAAAATCGATGTTGTTATTTTGCACGGCTTCGGTTATCTTTATCTCGTCCAAGCCGGAGAAAGCCGTATCAAGATTCTGAAGGTGGCGAGCATAGCTTATGGTCGCTTTGCTTCCATCGAGAGAAGCGAAAAGGCTGTTTGCAGTCTTTGTTTCCGTGGAAGCGTCATCTATCAAGGAGTTATCCGTATTAGATACTTTTGCTGATATGGAAAGGTCGCATCCGGGTTCAAATTCAGTGAATGCTTCCTTAAACTGCTTGCCGCTTTCGAGCTTGTCAAGCGTCAATGTTGCAATGTAGCTTATGTTTTGTCTTTCGATGGTAAGACCGCGAACATAAGAAGAATCCGCTGTCGTACCCGAAATAGTGATGGTTTTTTTTGCGCCATTGGAGCCTTTTTCCGTGCCCGTTATCATGATATCAAACTTAAATATATCGCTCGGCAGACCCTTTATCTCGCAAGTAACGATCACCTGCAAAATATCTTTGTTGATAATTTCAAGTTTGGGCGTGAGCGCACCTGTGCTCTCTATCTCAACGACATTGCCGCTGTAATAGCCGACTTTTGCGCCGTCGGCAAGGCGCTGCTCGCGAGAGCGCAACTTGTCATATGCATTCCATGCTTTGATGTTTTCATAGTTCAGTTCTCCGCTGTCGCTAACATAAAAAACAGCGTAAACACTGCCGCTCGCAGGATCAAATTCGATTATCCATGAGCCGTTTCTAAGCTCTGCATCCGCCGCATCGTCGGGGAATATCTCCTTCGTTACCGTGTCGAAAGAATTATTCGATGTTACATAAGAGAGCGGATTCGCATCGGCATAGCCCCAAGGCGCAAAATCCTTGTAAGTTCCCGATATTTCGTTTGCATATGTGGATTCTTTGCCCAAAGAGCGAAGCTTCGTCATTTGGTTCTGCACCGTTGTAAAGATAAGCTCCGCTTTGTCGTCAAGCTCCTTTTGACGCAGTTCCTTTGCGTATTTTGCAAGAGGAATAGAAAAAAGAGCCGACAGAATGACAAGGATGCCCACCGTCGTCAAGACTTCCATAAGTGTAAATCCGTATTTGTCAGATCTGTTTGCTCTTTTCATGCCTTTGATTCTCCTTGAATATTTTTACTGTTTGACCTCGAAATATGTTATCACCAAAGAGGTCTGAACTCCCGTTCTATTGGACGAAGTTTGTATATTCAGGTCAGAAATTTTGTTCATGTATTCGCTTTCGCAAAGCGCATCTATGATAGCTCTGCTCTGTGCGTATGTTCCCGTGGAAAATGTGAGGGATATGGGGCGAAGGATGATATAACCCTCCGTCTTTGTTCCCTGCGAAAATCCGAGGGAATAACTCGTTGCGTCGGCCAATACCTCGTGAAGCTCCAACATAAGCTTTTGGCTGTTGTCGAAGATCGGGATAGGCTTTGCATCCGTATTCTTGCGGAACTCCGTCAAAGCGGATTCCATCTTGTTTTTCTTTGCCACAAGCGCCATATCCGTTACAAGCTCTATTTGTTCGTTTGCGGCGGCGCTGTTGTATTCTGCTATCTGCTCGTTTATCGGGCGCAAAAGCAAATTATAATATCCAAGTGCGATGACTACGAGCGCAAGCACCAAAAGCATCACTTTTTCTCGTGCGGTAAGCTTTCTGTTCATGACTGCGCCTCCTCTTTAAGAGTTATCGTCAACAAGAACGAGAGCGAAGCGCCGCCGTCGTTCTCTGTCGATGCCGTGTTGAGTTTTACTCCGTTCACGATGGGGACAAGCAAAAGCTCGTCTATCATCTCCGATATCTCGTCAAGCGGCATACCGGACATTCTGATCGTTACCACGTTGTTCTGCATACCGATAGAATGAACATTTCCCTTGGGCATCATGATCTCTTCGACCATCGTCAAAACTTTTCTGCGCTCTACCGCGGAAAAGAGTGCGTCGTTTTCGCCGCCCAAGCCCGTGTTCATCCAATCTGTCGAATATGTTCTGTATTCGTTGAGGATGATGTCATAATCCTTGAGGCTCTCTTTTGCGGCGAGATACTGCTTGTGTATCTCCTCATATTCGTCCTGTGCGGTATAGAGTCGCTCGAACTGGTCGATAACGCCGAACTTCGCAACAGCACTTGCAAGCGCTATCATAAGCACAAATCCCACGGAAAGTATGAGCACCTTTTTGGCGTATCTTTCGTGGATATTCATGTTTATTCCGACCTTACTCGGATAGTGCGGAAGCTTATATTTTTTATTAGAATTAGAGGGAGCTTCCTTGTTTACAACTTGGTTAAAACTCATTTTTTCCCTCCTCTGTAACATTCGAAAACGCCCGATATCGCGCGGATATAGCGCCAAGCTTCCGTTTCGGGGCGAGCCTCCTCGGGCAAAAGATCTTCTGCGGAGAAAACGCCGAGTTTCGTCGTTTCTTTTATCGTGTCGCAGAGCTGAGTGATGCCTGCGCCGCCGCCGCAAAGATATATCTCGTCAAGTTCGCGTTCGCGGTTACTGTAATTATAAAAGTTTACGGCGCGGACGATATCGCCCGCAAGGCGCGTGTAAAAGTCAAATGCATGACCTGAACAAACGACTTTTTTTTCGCCTTTTTGGATCTCTTCGCGGATGCTCGCTTTATCGGAGCGCAGCTTTTCCGCCATGATACGTTCAAATTCAGCTATACCGAGATCTACGGTGCGGCTCGTATCGAAATCTTCGCCGTGGAAGATGTAAATGTTGGTCGTACGGCTGCCAAGGTCAACGATACAACGGTCTTTGGGCTGTTCATCTTCCTTTGCGATGTGTGCGCCGATGAGTGCGCCGAAAGAACTTTCGGCAGGAACGAGGACTTTCGCTCTCATTCTCGCTCTGCGGAGCATTGCACGGTAGCTTGCAACGGTAGTTTTATGTGTAGCACAAGCGAGAAGCTCCATCTTCTCGGGTGTGCCCTCTTCGTTTTCGATGATACGGCGGAAAGAATGATCGAAGAAATAATTTTCCTTTCCCTCTGTCAAAAAGTCGTTGAACTCGAACGGCAGGTTATAGAGGAACTGCTTTTTGTTCATTATCGGCATGGTAACCGTGCGGACGAAGCTATCGTCTGCGTTGAGCACCACAGCGGAACGAGAAAGCGGTATATTGTTCATTTTTGCCGTATTTCTTAAAATATCCTCGACGGCACTCGCGGATAATATCTTACCATCTGAACCATCTGAAACAACATCAGCAGTCATAGCGATCGAGACCGCGTTGGTAAGCTTTTTATTTTGAAAGCAAACGAGCTTTATACTGCTCTCGCCAATGTCTATACCAATAAGCTTACTCACTATTGTTCCTCCTTTTTGTTTTTTTTGAAACTGAAAATAATCTTAGCCGAGCCTTCTCATGTGGGAGAAGGTGATGAGGTGTCGCCCTCGTATGTTTCGGCTTCCTCCGAAATAGAGGTTCGGCGGCAGGAGCAAGCCCCTACCCTACATTGTAATTGTTCAATCATGCATTATGCATTTTAAAACAGCGAAACATACCACTCTATGGCATATCCGCCGTAGAGGTAGACCAAGAGCGCAGAGGCGCAGATGGACGGACCCCACGGTATCATCTCCTTGCGCTTGCCCGAAGCAAGACCGAAGATAACGCCGAAAACGCACGCGAGCAATATGCAAAGTATATTCCCCATCCAACCGAGGAACAACCCCGAAACGAACAACAGCTTTATGTCGCCGCCGCCCATCGCCTCTTTGCCCATCACCTTTTCCATGATGAGTACAACGACGAACAGCACACCGACAACGGCAAAGCCGCCGAGCGCACCGTCCAAAAGACGAGAGAGCCTTTCATCATGCCAAAGGAAAGAGAGCGCAAAAAGCGCCGTGCCGAAGACGATGAACCTATCGGGAATAATATACCCCTCCAAATCCGCGAAAGCACAAGCAAGGAGCACGCAGGCAAAAAGCCACGCCTCAAGAACTTGGAGTGAAATATCATATTTTAAAAGTGCCGCAACAAAAACGAGCGAACCGCAAACCTCGCCGAAAACATGACGTAAGGAAAGCTTTGCGCCGCAATAGCGGCATTTACCCTTTGAAAAAACATAGCTGAACACGGGGAAAAGATCCCGAAAGCCGAGCGCATGACCGCAAACATCACAATGGGAGCGACCGTGAATCACGCTTTCGCCGTGAACTATGCGAAAAGCAAAGCAGTTTAAAAAGCTTGCCATGCACGCGCCCAAAACGGCGGCAAGCACACAGCAATATACCGTGATGAACGGCGAAAGATAAAGCATATTTTCTCCTTTTTGCCTTTTGTTGCGGTGTTTTTGGGGAACTTTTCGTCGCGCCCAAGAAAGCAGACTCAACCCACATCCGTTTTCTCGGGCACGCGCAGACCAAGAAGAAAGGAACCTTCCCTCGGTCTAAAGTTTAATCAATTTTTATAAGGGGTTGTGATTAGTGCGAATTAGCTGTTGGCGCCGGGTGTGGTATTTGTGGGAGCAGTTTTGTTGATTGTAACGTTACCGTCTGCATCGATGTGAACATAGATGCTATTGCCTTTTTCCCACTGTACTGTGATACCAGCGATGTTAACTCCTTCTTCAGCTGTGCTACCTGTCATTACAATAGGACCAGAGGATACTGCCGTATCATTGCCTTCTGTGATGAACTCTGTCATAACTTCTGCATATTTAGCACGGATGTTTGCTTCGTCTGCAGCAACGCGAGCTTTATTAAGGGAACTATTGAATGTAGGGATAGCAATGGCAACAAGGATAGCGATTATCGCAATAACGATAAGCATTTCCATAAGTGTAAAACCTTTTTTGTTTGTCATTTTACGCATTATTCGGTTTCTCCTTTAAAAAAGTATTTTAAAAATGTAATATATATCGACCGCACGGGTTGCATACGGACAATAATCAATAAGAATGTGAAGAAATTTCTTCTGAAATTTCTTTTTCGCCGAGTTTTTACAACCATGGCTTCTATTTTTCAACAATGCATTATACATTGTTTACATATTTCCCATACCGCCGTACATACTGAATATCGGCATATATACCGCCAACAACAGTATAACAACTATAACGGCAAGTCCGATGGTTATCACCGGCTCCATCATGGAGAGCAATTTTTTTGTATAGTTTTCGACTTCGCTGTTGAATAAGTCGCCCACGACATCGAGCGTTTCAACGAGCGAACCCGAACCCTCACCAACGCTTATCATTTCCGAAAGCATCGGTGGAAAGCAAGTTATGTCTACTATGCTTTCTGCCATGGTATGACCACGTTCTACACCCTCGCGCACCTTTTGCGCGGACAAAGTGAAGATATAGTTGCCCGATACCTCACCTGCTACGGTGAGCGCCTGCGGCATAGTCAGACCTGCGGCGAGCATTGCGGAAAGTGTCGTGGCAAATTGACCCGCGGCATTCGTCTTTCTCAGCTTTTTCAACGGAGAACGAGTTATCGCAAACGAAGCGAGCTGTATCTTGCCTTTCTCTGTCCTGCGGATTGTGAGGTATGCGATGGCGGCAAGCGAGAAGATAATTGCAAGCAACCACCACCATTCAACAAAGAAATTGCTCGTTGCGATGAGTGCCTTTGTTACAAAAGGCAGTTCCGCTCCCATATCCAAAAAGGATTGCGTGAACGCAGGAACGGCTTTTACCATTACGATGACTACAACGACAACAGCCGTTGCAAGCACTATCAATGGGTATGTCAGCGCACTCGAAACTTTTGATTTCGCGTTGGCGGAGCGTTCATAATAAGTTTTCAAACGAGAAAGACAAGAGCGGAGCGAACCCGATTGTTCGCCTGCGCGCACCGTTTCAACGAACGTCGGCGGAAATTTTATATCTTTGCTCTTTTCGAAGCTTTCCGCAAGAGAAATACCCGAACCAACCTCTTCCGCAGACTTTTCGAGAGCGAGGCGAAGCTGTTTGTTTCTCGTCTGCGATGCCATCATCTGTAAACAGCGAAGCACCGTCATGCCCGAGGCAAGAAGTATTGAAAATTGCGAGCACAAGAGGGCAAGGTCTTTGTCCTTGAGTCGCGTGTTGAGCGGCTTGTTGAGGATGTTTTCCTTTGTTTCCTCTACTTGCTCAAGTTTTGTTATATGAGCGCAAGTCTCACGAAGTTTCGCAACGGCATCCGCTTCATCAAAAGCGTTTATAACGCCCGAGACTTTAACGCCCTTTGCTGTTTTGCCTTTGTAGCGGTACGATGTCATTTCTCTGCTCTCCCTTTCGTGTGATTTATTGCAAGAACAGCAAACTTATTTGTAGTATGTTCCATACTACAAAAATGGAGGTCCCTCCATTTTTCGATATTTTGCTGTTTGATCTTACTGTTATTCTTCCACAGTGGAGGATACTACTCTTGCGGCTTCCTCCGCCGTGGTTATACCGCGCAAAACGAGCTTTAAGCAGCTCTCGCGCATAGTGATGAAGCCGTGTTCCTTTGCCGTGGCTGTCATCTCTTCGATGTCCGCATTTTTGCTTATGAGCGTGCGGAGTTTGTTGTTTATCATAAGTATCTCGAACGCGGCTCTTCTGCCGACGTAGCCCGTGTGGTGGCAATCCGCGCAACCCTCACCTTTATAAAAGGTTGCGTCCGCATCAATGGGCAGACCGAGAGCGGAAAGCTCCTCCGCCTGTGGCTTGTAAGCCACCTTGCATTTGGGGCATATCTTACGCACGAGTCGCTGTGAGATGACACCGCGGAGCGAACCCGATATGAGCCAAGGTTCAACGCCCATGTCGCAAAGTCGAGCAACGGCAGAAACTGCATCGTTCGTGTGGAGCGTACTGAGCACCAAGTGGCCCGTGATAGCGGCTCGCACGGCTATGTGTGCCGTTTCGCTGTCTCGTATCTCACCAACGGCGATAACGTCGGGGTCCTGTCGCAAAATAGAGCGCAGACCGCTTGCAAACGTCATGCCTGTTTTTTCGTTTATTTGACATTGGTTGACACCGGGAATGTAATATTCCACAGGGTCCTCCAAAGTTACGATGTTTATCGCTTCTTTGGCGATATCTTGGATCATAACGCACATGGTCGTTGATTTACCCGAACCCGTCGGACCAACGAGCAGGAGTATACCGCTGCTGTTTTTGATAAGTGCGTTATATTTTTCAAGGTCGTCGCTTTCGAAACCGAGCACTGCCTTGGAAAGGCTCTGCGACGATTTATCGAGCAAACGAAGAACTATCTTTTCGCCGTATACCGTGGGGAGTGAGGAGATTCGAAGGTCGAGCACGTGTCCGCGGATCTTGCAAGTAGTATGACCGTCCTGCGGTACGCGGCGCTCCGCTATATCCATGTTGCCCATGATCTTAAGGCGCGAAACGACCATATTTTTAATGTCTGCGGGGACGGTCAATACCTGTTGGAGCATACCGTCAACACGCATACGAACGATCATTTCGTTTTCCTGCGGTTCTATATGTATATCACTCGCGCGCTCGTCAAAAGCGCGTTCGATGAGCGAGTTTACAAACTGAATAGTCGGTGCGGAATCGCTGTTATCCTGAACGGCTGTGTGTTGTGCAGCTTCGGTGTCCGTTCCGACTTCGCGTTTCATCTGTTCAACGATCTTTGCCGTACCCTCGCTGTTGTAGAGCCTGCCGATAGCCTGCTCAACTGATTTTTGGGTCGCGATCATAGGGATGACACGCTTTTTGGAAGCAGACTTTACTTCTTCCTGCGCCACAAAGTCGAGCGGGTCGCCCATAGCGAGGTAAAGAGTGTCCGCCGATACTTTAACGGGGACGACGCAATATTTGCGCGCTATGCTCTTCGGCACAAACTTTGCAAGTTCGATCGAAAGCGAAACATCGGTAAGGTCGATAAATTCGATACCGAGCTGTACCTGGAGCGCTTCGATAAGGTTCTTTTCCGTGATAGATCCGTTTTGGATAAGCACGGCACCAAGACGTTGCTTGGTCTCTTTCTGTGCTTCAAGGGCAAGATTAAGCTGTTCTACAGTAATAGCACCTGCGTTTACAAGCAGATCACCCAAACGCATATACGCCATGCGAAACACCTCCAAAATACTCGTTTTGTCGTTTTTTACAAAATATTAAGAAACGCTCGTTTCTTTAGCTAAAATTTT
>CAZERM010000006.1:22980-41725 GCA_964514555.1 uncultured Lachnospiraceae bacterium
TTTAGTTGGAATTTTATCACAAACAGGGCTTTTTGTCAACATATTTCGTGTTGATTTTTGTCGTTTTTTACAAAATATTAAGAAACGCTCGTTTCTTTAGCTAAAATTTTATCTTTAGTTGGAATTTTATCACAAACAGGGCTTTTTGTCAACATATTTCGTGTTGATACGACTGCATAAAACGCAAAAAAAGGTGAGTAAAACTCACCTTTTCTCATTTTTTTAATTTTATCCCATTGGGAACTGTTATCTCGGGATTTTGCCCCTTTTGCATTTTACACGTGAGTTTGCCACACGGTGTGAGCAATTCGACCGTTGCGTTCTCAAAATCCAGCAACGAAGGCGAAAGTTTTATCTCCCTCATACCCGGCTCGATCACCTCAAGTCCGAGCAGTGCTTTCGGCAACGAATAAAGCGGCGTACCGCCCCATGCGTGGCTGTGGTCAAATCTGTATGTCGGCTCAGGCATGATGAAGCCCTCAACAAGACCTTTCGGACATTCTTTTACAGGGGCTATCCATCTCTTCGCAAGAGCCGCCGTGTATTGCTCTCGCAAGCCGAGGCGGAATATAGCCTCGAACAGGAAATGCAGGAAGTACGGCTGGCAATCGCCCTCTATCTTATCGGACATTACCTCGTGTATCAATCTTGTTGACGTGTCATCATCGCAAATACCGAAACAAGCCGCCAAAATGTTTGAATGTTTAAGATAATATCGCTTTTCGGTATTCTGCGGCATCCATTTACCGAGCAATCGTTCCTCCGTCGGAGTGTTGAGACCCTCGAAATAAACGCCCTTTTCCGCATCAAAAAGTTGAGTGTTCACAGCGCTTCGCAAAGCCTCTTTTTTCGTTCTGCATCCGTCCGCATCGGCAGGGAGCGAAAGGAAACCGAATATCTTTTCTGCGGCTTCGAGAGCGGCGAAATAATATATATTGAGGCACGTCTGACCGAGCGCTTTCGGCGGATGATGCATCGATATCTCGTCGATATATATCCAGTCGATAAACATATAGTCGGGCGGCGTTTCTATCAAGCCGTTTTCGCCGATATATGTTTCAAATCGAGCAAGCAAAAGGCGAAGCGCTTTTTCGCATTTTCGAAGCAATTCGATGTTGCCTGTCGCCATATATGTATCATAGAGCATACGCACAAATATCAAGCTGTAAGTCGTGTGAAACATTCTGCCGTTTTCTCGCTCAAGCATCACAGCGGTACGCAACAGGTCGAACTCCGCAAGGCGCATATCGCCGAACGAAAACATCGTCATAAGGCTCTCTATATAGTAGTCGCCCGTGCAAGCGAGCGGCTCGCAATGACCGGGGCTGTCAAGGTGATGTGTCTGTCTGCAAATTTTGAGCGTATGCTTGCAAACATCAAGCACAAGGTTCATGTCCTCGTCGCTCGTGGTGGTCGTTGCCTCCTCGGTGATGGGATAATTTGTCGAAATAAGGGACACTTCAACGGTCGATTCCGCATCGGACTCGTTCTTGAGCGATATGTTCATCTGACCGATGCTGTGCGTATAAAATCCTCTGTAATCAGTATCTTCGGAGACGATAAATTTTTCCCTGTTCACAACGCTTTCGGGTATCTCGCAAGTGCGAACATGGAGATGTATATTGCCCTTTGTTTTCGCTTTTACGTGCAAAAATCCTGCGTATATCTTGTCAAATTCAAGCGCAACCTCTTTTTCTTCATACGGTGCGAGCGCTATTTTGTAACCGTCGGCAAATAT
The DNA here is from genome assembly GCA_964514555.1 of uncultured Lachnospiraceae bacterium. Lineage (GTDB taxonomy): Bacteria > Bacillota > Clostridia > Oscillospirales > CAG-272 > UMGS731. The sequence continues at coordinate 24,719 of CAZERM010000006.1, forward strand.
CTCTTTTTCTTCTCTTACGGGTATCGGCGCCGTCGTAGTGTGCCAGATATTTTCCGTTATCTCTGCATTGACAAATTCATCGGGCGCAACGGTTCCGTCAAATATCCTCGAAGCGGTGTAAGCGCCGTTTTTTCTTGCAAGCCAGCTTGAGTCCGTTTCAAAATGCATCTGAGTTCCGTCATCGAAAGTAGCTATCGCAGAGAGCATAAAACCGCCGTGTCCGCGCGAATAATCGCATATTCTGTCGGGGGTCATCTGCACGCGCGCAAAAAATTCAAGTTCGCATTTATCGGGATATATCGCCGTTTCAAAAGCATAATAATTTTCTCGCGGTCTTTCGTTTCCGAAAAAGTCGCCGCCAACGCTTGCAGGGCCCGTCGCAACGCAAGTTTCGTTGCAAAACAGCTGAAACAACGTGTCCGCGCTCACACGGATATCAACTTTTTTCGGCACTTTGGGCAGATCATATCTTTTTGTAAATTCCGCAACGGTAAAGTTGCCCTTTGCCTTTGGGTCGTGCGCATGAAATATTGTGGTCTGATGGTTTGGATATTTCTCTTTGGGGAGCCATATCCACTGTTCCGAATGAATCATATAAGACCTCCTTTTTCTTTGTAATATCATTCTATCACTTCTACGGAGTTTTTACAATAAAAACATAGAGCTTTCCGATTTTTCTTGTTTTTAAAAAAATCTTATATGCCTTTGCCGGCTTTTAAGAAAAAGACAAAAAGCGCCTCCGCATTGGAGGCGCCAAAAATTCAAAAATATGTATAAAAAACATTGACCGAGCGTGTAAGCCGGGTTCTGTCGAGAACGATCATCTATCTGCGATGTGTGTTACCACACACCTTACTTGCCATGCGGCAAGTTGCCGCCTCGCGCCAAACCGTAGTTTTGGTCGGGCAAACCGTATAAACGCGGGGCGTTGCTTCGGATAGGGTTTACATGGCATTCGCAGTTACCTGCAAATCGGTGAGCTCTTACCTCGCCTTTCCATCCTTACCGTCAAAAGACGGCGGTTTATTTCTGTTGCACTATCCCGGAAGTTACCTTCGGCGGACGTTATCCGTTATCCTTACCCTGTGAAGCCCGGACTTTCCTCATGATAATACCTTTCGGCAACATATCACGCGATCGTTCCGCTCGGTCAATGTTAATTAACTTTTGTCAGTCTTCCTTTGCGGCGGAAGCAGCCGTTATATCTCCCGTGATGCCTTTGGGGCGTTCATCGGAATGATCGTATACCGATGTTCTCTTGTCGGAGCTGTAAACGGTTATCGTTTCGGAGAAGGAACTTGCCTTTTCCTCGTCGCCGACATAGTAAGAATCGAGGTATATCTTCTTTATCGCTTCCACCGTATAAACGGATTCGAAGCGTCCTTTATAGATGTAGTCGGAATTTTCCGCACCCGGCACAGGGAAATAAGGCTCGGGCGAGTTTTTTTCTATATCAAAAAGCTCTACATCGGAAAAAGCAATACGTACATACGTATATCTGCCCTTTGTAAAGGTTACGTATTCGCTTTCGGTGTAAACATCGCCCTTGTCATCGCGCAAAGCGAAAACGAACGGCATTTCGGGGAGCGCGTCAACATCGATCGTTTCTCCCGCTTCGCTCTTTTCGCTCAATTCATAAGCGAGCGTGTCCACCGTGCTTTTGTTGTATCTTATCGTAAATTGAAGCTCCTTTGCAGACGGTATATATCTAAGCTCATAAACAGAGAACTTTCCATCCTTGGAGAACACCTTATTAAGGTCTTGTGAATATATCAAAAGGTCGTTGCCGTATTCTTGGTATGCACCGTAAGATGCATTCGTCCAGATCATATCTGCGGCTTTTTCGGGGTTTTTGGAGGAAAAAATTCTCCAGAACAAAACGGCAAAAACAGCGACTACTATAAGAACGCCGAGCGACTTTACCGCAAATTTAACTGCGCGCCAGCTGAATATCTTTCTTATCAGCGAACGGCTCTTAAACTCTTCGTTTTCAAGGTATTCTCGGTAACTGCCATAATCGTTAAAATCCTCTGCCACGACATAAACTCCCTTCGTTACAATATGGTTACACTATATTATAATATGGATTCGCTCAAAAATCAATACAGGTTTTTGTAAACTTTTTTATTTTTTCAAAAAAAGTTGTAATAAAGCGCAAATATGTTAACTTTATATCCGTAAAATTGTAATATAAAAGCATATAATATTTATTTTTAAGGAGAACTTTTATGTTAGATCCTCATCTTATCGCAAAAACTCGCCCGTTGGCAGACCCTGCCAATATAGTTATATGGGGCGAGTACCGAGTAACAGTGCTTGCAGAACGCCTTTTCCGCGTTGAAAAGGACGAAGACAAGATCTTTTGCGACGAAGCAACAGAAGCCGTTTGGTTCCGCGATATGCCACCCGTAAACTTTGCAAAAAGTGAAAGTGAAAACGAACTTCACATAAAAACATCAATGGCGGAGCTTGTGCTCTGCAAAGAATTTGAAAAGAGTCATGTTTTGCTCGGAGGCAAAAATATAGCTCTTGATAACAAAGAAAACTTGCGCGGCACATATTGCACGCTCGATATGTGCGACGGTGATATATTCAAATGCGACGGAAACGAAGCAAAGATCGAGCTTGATATGGGCGTTGTATCGAAAAACGGCGTCGCCGTGCTCGATTATACAAATTCCTCCGTACTCACATCGGATGGTATGATACGCAAGGAAAGACGAGCTTTATCTCCGTTTCGTTCAGTTCGGCGTTTTCAGCCCCATCAACAGACTTCACTCCGTTTCTTACGATTACTGCACAAAAGAGCCTATCGCATATAAAAACGGCACAGGTCTTATCGCGGAAGAATTTTTGCGCTTGCGCCATAAGATGATACCTTACCTCTACTCCGCTATGCTCGACACGAACGAAAAAGGCAGAGCACTCATAGAACCGATGTATTATGAATACCCCAACGACGAAGCCGCATATAACTGCCCCGAGCAATATATGTTCGGTACAGAGCTTATCGTTGCTCCCGTTGTTGCAAAGGGCGACGAAAAAGGCATGGCTAAGACCCGCGTTTGGCTCCCCGAGGGCACTTGGACGGATATATTCACAAATGATTCATATAAAGGCGGCAGATGGGTAGATATGGTACGCTTCCTCGACAGCATCCCCGTGCTTGCAAAAGAAGGCGCTTTCTTCCCTCTCGACGGCAGAAAGCACACAAACAGCATCGAATGTCCCGACAACCTCAAAGTGATGTGCTTCAACGGCAACGGCGAATATACCCTCCGCGAAGACGATGCACAGACAATATTCGCTTCCAAAGCTTCCGAGGGCAAACAGACCGTCATCATCAAAGCTTCCGAAGGATCCGTTGCAAGAAAGATAACTCTCGAAATGAAAAATATCAAAAAATGCAATGTTTCCGCATTTGCGGATGGCAAAGCAATAGAAGTTGACGTTCGCGGCGACGAATACGCAACCATCACCATCGATTCCGTTGTTCAGAATGTTGAATATACTATCGTTGTTGAATATACGCACGATGCGCTTGCATACCGCAACGCTCGCTTGCTCGATGCTCTCACGCATATCGAAGGAAACAACGTATTCAAAGGAAAACTTTGGGACCTCCACACGATGGAAGATGACAAGGAGCTTCTCCGCATCATTATGACACAGGATGAGCTTACTGCAAACGAAAAGATACGCCTTACCGAAGCTTGGTAAGATATAAAAAATGATTTCCCGACGGGTTTAAAACCGTCGGGTTTTTGTATCCGCTAATTTTATATTGGCTTTTCTTTATCTGAAAGAAAAGCTTATAAATAACACCTCATCCGTCAGCCTCTGGCTGCCACCTTCTCCCGCCGGAGAAAACTTGCGGCAGGAGCAAGCCCCTGCCCTACACATTCATTTGTATTACCATCCGTAGGGGCGACCTGTGGTGTATCTGCGGCAAACATCAAACCGCAGTTTTGGGCGCACAAAAAAATCGGCAGAGGAAAAACTCTGCCGATTTCGATATTATTTTTCTTTGCCATCCCAGCAATATGTGCAAAGCTTGCACTTGGGAAGACCGATGGCTTTTACTATGCCGTCGAGCGACTGAAATTCGAGGGACTTAAAGCCGAGGTTGTTTGCAATGACCTCGCGGAGCTTTTTGCCGCGTTCCGTGTTGCCGTCGCTGTATTCGTCTATATGTTCAAATCCTTCTTCGCCTTCCAATTCCATGATAGTGCGTCTTGTGATAAGTTCCATCTCACTGTTGGAGGATGAGAAGTTCAAATATTTACAGCCGTACATGATGGGAGGGCAAGCGGAGCGCATATGTACTGCCTTTGCGCCGTTGTCGTAAAGGAAATCTACCGTGCCCTTGAGCTGTGTTCCGCGAACGATGGAGTCATCCACAAAAAGGAGGTCTTTGCCTTTTATAAGGTCGTGTATGGGTATCTGTTTCATCTTCGCTACTTTAATGCGCTCGTTTTGGCGAGTCGGCATAAAGCTTCGAGACCATGTGGGGGTATACTTGATGAACGGACGAGCAAAGGGGATGCCGCTCTTGTTGGAATAGCCAATAGCATGAGGCGTGCCCGAATCGGGAACACCGCTGACATATTCAACACCCTCTGCGTTGCCTGCCGCCTTATCGTTCTCTGCCATTATCTCACCGTTGCGGTAACGCATAACTTCGACGTTCACTCCCTCGTATGTGGATGTGGAGTAACCGTAGTATGACCAAAGGAACGCACAGATGTGCATCTCTTTGCCGGGTTTTACAAGCTGTTTTACTTCGTCGGCGGTGATCTCGACGATCTCGCCGGGGCCGAGTTCTTTTTCTATCTCATAGCCGAGCTTTTGCGCCGCAAAAGATTCGAATGTTACGCAATGACCGTCTTCGCTCTTGCCGATGAGAACGGGCAATCTGCCGTATTTATCGCGCGCCGCGATGATGTTTCCATCCTCTTTGAGTATGAGTATGGAGGCGGTGCCTTCAATTGATTCTTGTGCAAACTTGATGCCTTCCGCAAAATCGCCCTTCTGATTTATGAGCGAAGCGAGAAGCTCCGTTGAGTTTATCATTCCGCTCGTCATAGCACAAAAATGACCGTGTGTGAATGAAAGATACTGGTCGATAAGCTTATCTGCGTTCTTGATTACGCCTATCATACAGATAGCGTATGTACCGAGCGTGGAGCGGATGATCATCGGCTGGGGGTCATAGTCGCTTATGCAACCGATAGCCGAGTTTCCGTGCATCTCCTCAAAAACTTTGTCGAATTTTGTTCTGAAGGGGGAATTCTGAATATTGTGAATATCCCTCTGAAGACCAACGTCCGACGCATATGCCGCCATACCGCCGCGGCGCGTACCCAAATGCGAATGATAGTCCGTACCGAAAAATACGTCTGAAATTACGTCCTGTTTTCCAACAGCACCAAAAAAGCCACCCATAAAAACCTCCTGTTTGATACCAAATAAAGTCAACATAATTATTATATCAAAATAAAAAAAGCATGTCAATAATCAAACGGCAATACCGTCAAAATAGTCAAAAAGTATTTATATTTATACATATACACAGTGATTTTTAAGTGTGTTTTTTGTTTTATTATTGAACAAAACAAAAAACTGTGATATTATTATACTTGCAAAAATAACCTTTTATCCATAAGGAAGTGATAACAAAATGTTGAGATCTCTAAAAGAGATACGCAAAATGTTGAAATCATCCCGCAAGGAGCACGAGCATGACGAGCGCCAACGCGCCATCGTGGATCTTCGCGTGATAGATGACAGCGATTTTCTTTCACCTTACAGCACAGGCAAACACAACGTCATCTCCGCTGACGTTTCGGACTTTATAGAGCACAGTATGCAAGGCATACACCCCGACGAGGAGATACACATCCGCATACACAGCGACGTCATCTCCAACGATGAGCAAGCGGAATACACAAAAGCCATCCACAACCACTACGCAGACAAATACCGCGATTCCTGCTTTGAAAAGAAGCAGTTGCAACGCACCGCTATCATCATGACCATTATCGCGGTCATATCTCTTTCTTTTATGATAGGTTTTGAGATATCGGGGCTGCGTACCGCCGTATTTGTTGAGGTAGTCGATATCTTTGCGTGGGTTTTCATGTGGGAAGCCGTTGACATATTCTTTTTGCAATGCACTATGCTCAGCTTCAAGCAAAAGCGTTATCTTCGCCTTGCGGACGGCGAAATAGAATATCTGCCGCTTGCAAGCAAAGAGGAATACAAAATATGAGCTTTTTCGACATATACGCCCATTGTACGCTCTGCCCCAGAGCCTGCAGAGCCGACCGTTTGAGCGGTCAGACGGGCAGATGCGGCACTGATGCGCGCCTTTTCGTGGCGCGCGCTTCGCTCCATATGTGGGAGGAACCACCGATATCGGGCGAGAGAGGCTCGGGCACGGTGTTCTTTTCGGGCTGTCCGCTCGCTTGCGTATTTTGCCAAAATTCCAAGATATCGCACGGCGCAAACGGCAAAGAGATAAGTGTGGAGCGCCTTTCCGAGATATTTCTCGAACTTCAGGCAAAGGGCGCACACAACATAAATCTCGTTACACCGACGCACTTCGTGCCGCACATAGTCGCGGCTTTGGAGATAGCGAAGCAGAACGGCTTGACCCTGCCCATACTATACAACTGCGGCGGATACGAAAGCATCGACACGATTCGACAATTGCGCGGTGTTATCGACATCTATCTGCCAGATTTTAAATATATGGACCCCTCGCTTGCCGCGAAATATTCCCTTTGCCGCGATTACCCCGAAAAAGCAAAAGCGGCGCTTGCGGAGATGGTAGAGCAAACGGGCGAGCCTGTATTTGACAAAGACGGCATGATGCGCCGCGGAACTATCGTTCGCCACCTTGTTTTGCCCGGCAACGTGGAGGATTCGAAAAATGTCCTGCGTTATCTTTACGAAACATTCGGAGACAAGATATTTATAAGCATCATGAGCCAATATACCCCAAGCGCCGCTCTTGCGGATCGTTTCCCTGAACTTTGTCGAAAATTGACGAAATATGAATATACAAAAGTAGTGCGCTTTGCAAACGAGCTTGGCATAACGCGCGGTTTTACTCAATACGGAGAAGCCGCCACGGAAAGCTTTATACCGAGTTTCGATTGTGAGGGAGTATGAAAAAAACACCGCCGAGAGCCATTTTGGGGAACTCTCGGCGGTGTTTCGGTATTTATTTGAAGAAAGGTTTTAGCTGTTTTGTGTGGAATCTTCGCCCCAAATTATCTCAAAGATGAGCGTACCGCTTCGTGTGGGATTTATCGTGATATCGTTATTCCCTGTCAAAGCGCTTTTTCCGAGGGTGGTTTCCGCACCATCGTAATACCAAGCGACATAGCCTTTTGCAGATGTATTGTCGGTGGGGATAGTTATTTTAATATTCAACGGAACGCTGATATTTGCATCTTTGATTTCAAAAGAATATTTATTCTTTTCGCCTTCGATAGATTGACGTGTTACCTCATTGAGCGACACGATGGCGGTGTATTCCGCGGCTTTAACATCATCTATGCGGCAACTTTTGGAAACGGTAAACCAAGCCCAGCTTGAACTGCAAAAACACATGGTGCAAAGCGCCATGCATAGCAAAGACGAAAAAGCCACACGATATGCGGCAAAACTTTGTTTTTTGGTTTCGGCTTTTTTCATTTACCGTACCCCTTTCTCATTAAAATATAACGCAACCAAAAGGCACAAGAAAAAACAACTTATGCCCTTTGGTTGCCCCTCCGTGGTGAGGACGGAGGGACTTTTTATATGGATCGGTCTCAGCAGGACTATACACCAAAACCGAAACTATAGGTTAGATTATTTGATTTCGATAGCACCGCCGCTAACACGACCGTACATATTGTTTGTACCGGAAGCAACAGGTGTGCTGCCGTTCATCTGTGTCAATGTATTGTTTTCTACTGTGCAGCCGGAAATTGTTGTCTTTGCACCTGCAACTGTACCGATTACAGCGCCTACTCTCCAACCATCATCGTTTGTAGAAATATTGTTATCTTTAACTGTGCAGTTAGAAACTGTTGTGTGGTCGATATAACCGCCCTGTCTTGCGTCATGACCGATTACAGCAGCCGCAGAACCATTTCCGTTGTTGATTGTGCAATTTACAACAGAGCAATCTTTGATTTCAGCGCCACCGATCACGTAACCCGCCAATGCAGCAGCACGTGTATCAACTGTAGTTGTAAGTGTGCTATTCTTAACATTGCAATTGTTCATGTAAAGGTTTGCCCACTGTGCTTCTTCAACAATGATACCTGCGCCCAAGCCGGCTGTTGTCTTTGTTACATTAGAATCTTCAACTGTGATGTTGTTGATAGTCAATGTACCACCGTAGAAGTTGATAAGAGCCTTATTGAGGTTTGTGATCTTATGACCGCTGCCTTCTACTATCAAAGTTTTATTTTGAACATTAACTGTTGTCCAAGCATTTTTCATATCAATGTCATTCGCAATAACAACTGCGCCGCCGTTATTGAGAGCCGCTGTAAGTTCAGCTGCTGTAGAAACAACCGCTACGTTTGTATAAACATTTACGTTTGTAGCTGTGTTGCCGTTGTTTGTAACATTATCTACATGACCGCTTGTTGTGTTGATGTAACCTGCGATCTGACCTGCCTGATCTACGCGTTCGTCAGAAGCGAAGATATTTACGTTTGTAGCTGTGCAGTTCTTAATAACGCCGCTTTCTGTGTAACCTGCAATAGAACCAACTTTCTTTTCGCCGATCACTTTGCAGTTGATAACTTCGCAGTTTTCAACAGCAGTGTTTGCATACAAAGCGGGAGCGATAACAGCAACCTGTGCCTGACCGATCACTGTTGCATTTTTAACTGTGAGATTCTTTACAGAACCACCCTCTTGAATATAACCAAAGAGGCCTGTGTAATTTGCGTCATCTGTGCGTTCGATAGTGAAGTTGCTTACTGTGTAGCCCTGACCGTCGAATTCGCCTGCGAAAGCATAAGATTCGCCTGTTCTTGTGATAACACCGCCGTTGAGGTTGATGTTACATTCAAGAACCGCTTTAGCGTTATCAAAGCGTTTGCCTTCGTATGTGAAGGGATTGGGCGCGCCTACTGCTTTGATGTAAGCTGCAAATTCAGCAGCGTTTGTGATGTGGTAAACACCTGCTGCATCAGCTGTGGGAGCTGTGTATGTGTAACCATCCCAGAAGCTTGCTTCGTATTTAGCATCTTTGTCGTACTGGTTGCCTTCGATGTCTTTTTCGTATGTATACTGTGTAGCTGTTACAGTTATGGAGATACCGTCAATGGAAAGACCCTGATATTCGTTGCCAGCGTCTTCTTTCATATGACCGGCAATCTTAAGGATACAGCCTTCTTCATTTCCACTAAGTATAGGCACATCACCCCAAGAATTGTATCCCGGTTCCATCGTACCTTCTAAAGTGATGTAATCTCCAAACAAAAATATCGGAGTTTTTATCGTCCATTCAATAGCCTCATTAAGTTTTGCATCACCGTTGATTCCGGAAATAGTAACCCAATACTTAAGTGCAAGATCACCCTTGTTTACAATACGAAGTTCAGGCAGTTCATAAGTACAACCCGGCTCCCAAAGGATATCGGTTCTATTGTCTGCCGCTTTGAAGTTAAGGGTTTTTCCTTCAGCATTTACCCATTTTTCGCCGTCCCACATTTCAAGAGCAACGTCGAGTGTACCTGCCTGGATCTTGTTCACGCTTGTAGAAGCTGTGTCTGTGAACCAAGCAAATGTGGTGCCGAGGAGCATTGCAACGCATACGAGAATCGCAAGTGCGCTGGATAACAATGCACGTTTTGTGTTTTTGCTGTTTGTCATTGTGTTTTCCTCCTTAGTTCTTTTTTAGTGTTTTGTCAATGACATTATATAATCACGGTTTTCGTGTTTATATCAAGAGTTATTTCAGCTTTCGCCGTTTTCGTTTTTCACCGTGGTATCCTGTGCGGTGTCGCCCATCTGCGCCCTGAGCGCGGCAAGCTCTTTAAGCAAGCGCTCAGCTTCGGCTTTTTCGTTTTGCAAAGCTTCCCTTTCTTCGGCAAGCTCGTTGTGCTGTTCAACTTTATATTGTCCGAAAAGCTTTATGCAACGCACGCCCTCCATTATGATAAGAGCGAGGAACGGCAACAATATGCAAACGATATATCCGGGTGTCGTCTTCAAAAATTGGAAGAAATGACCCACATTGGGGATATGTGAGCTGTATTTGCCAATCACATAAGGGTATGTAACTATCTTTTCGTCGTCCGTGTCCGTCGTCGTACCGTAAGTGATAAAACCGGGGTTGCCGTTTGAATCCGTTGTAAGTCTGCGTATCTTATGTGTTACAGTATCACCGAAGTTAGCGGAGTTTTGGGAGGTATAGGAGATTATATCTCCCTCTTTGAGTGTTGCAGGGTCAACTTCTTTTACAAAAACAACGTCGCCCGCATCAAAATCCGTCTTGCTCATGGAGTCGGAAAGAACGATGAACGCCTTATAACCGAAAAGGCTTCGCTCCGTAGAATTGAATATTGAAACGGAAACTATGGTGAATATCATCATAGCGACCGCCATCACCACGAATGCCCATGATAAAACATTGGCAGCTATCTTTAACGATTTCTTCATCTATTCCTCCTCATTCAAAAAGCTTATCGGGATTATTCTTTGTCTGTGTTGCATCGGCGCACAAATTGAAGCTCAAGCTCATGTCCGTTTGATCGTATATTCCGTCTTTCGGGAAATGAAAATCAACGGTCAAGTATCTTGTTTCAGCTATCTCCAAGATATCGTCCGCGGCGACCGTTCTCTCTCTGCTGAGCGAGCGCGGCGTACCGTTATAGAGTATCTTGTTTCCGTCCCTAACAGTTACCGACAACACATCGGCAAGACCGCCCGAAACTTGGTCTAAATATATCTTATAGTAAACGGAGCAGGTGCTCTTGTTTTCTATGAAGAATTCTTTTGTTATCGTCATACCCTCCGAGAAAGCACATTCGTTTTCGGTTATTACGGGCAGACCGTCGTTGAGATTTATTTTTACAGTACCTGTTTGGAATTTATTTTTCTCAACGGCAACTTCCTCTTGCATCAATGCCGCTGTTGTGATGAACAAGCACACAGCAAGGACGGCGATCATAGTGATGCCACAGGTTATTTTTTTCATTAAATTGTTTTTCGGCATATTATCGCGCCTCCTCGCGTTTAATTGATACTATCAACGCAATGCAAGCCGCGCCCAAGCACGCCGCAACCATAGCGAGCGGCAAAACGCTTTTTGAAGCGCTTGCAACATAAGTGAAGTCATTATCGGTAAAGTAGGAAGCCGAGCGGAGCTGTTGTGCTTCGATATCATCTATCCACCATAAAAGGTCGAATGATGCGCCCGTTGCCTGACATTCGTTGCCTGCCGAAGTGGGAAGCGAAACGGTCATCTGATAATAGATATCTTCGACCGCAGCTTTTTCGGAGTATATCGAAGTGTCAAATTTTTCGGGGATATCGGAAAGTGCACCGTTGTAAAGCACCGTACCGTCATTAAGGAGAACTATACGAACTCTGAGCGCTTTATAGAGTGCTTCGTCCGCTTTTGTTACAGCCACTCTTTGGTGGACTGTAAGAGCTCCCTCGTAAGAGATACGCACGCAGAAGTTTTTCTGCACCGAGTCTCCGGGAAACATATTGTACACGGAGAAAGCCGTGTTGTCGTTTTCGTTCTTGGAATAAAGACCTATGACATTTGCCGTCGGTGGAGTGATAGGTCCATCTGTCCCTGTTGTACCGTCGCCCGTGCCGCTGCTGCCGAAATGTATGTAGTTATCGGGCACTATCACGGTGTGGTTTTGCTTAAACAGGTTATTCGTGTAAAAAAGGGTTGCGGCGATGGTAATAAGCATTATTATCAACAGCAACACCAAAATAAGAAGCGCTGTTCTTTTTGCTTTTGCTTTTTTCTTTTCGTTAGCTTCCACGCTCAAAACTCCCTTCGCCGAAAATCACGCTAATATGTTTATGCTCGCGCTTCCGAAAATATGCAAGATGAAAACAAAATTGCATTTTTATTTTCCGAGATATTTTCTTCGCAGAGTTGAATACTCTGTAAAAAATCACAAAAAAGCCTTTTGTACAGCGTGATCGCACGATTTTTGACGGCAATCGGGACGGCGCTCTTTCAGTATCCGAGAGAGGCGAGCTTTTTCATATTTTCGCGTTTAAGCTCTATCGACGAATGAACATATCGTTCGAGCGTTATCTTCGGGCTTGCGTGTCCCAAGACCTCGGAAAGCGATTTTATCTCAAACCCTACTTCGACACATCTCGTGGCGAAACTGTGGCGGAGCGTATGAAAATGTACACCCTCTAGTCCGCACTCTTTTGCGTATTTTTTCATATGATATTGAAGTGCGCGCGGCTCAAGAAACTTCTTTTCGTCCCCGGTCAGGATATAGGCGTTTTCTACAGCGGCAAACCTTTCGCACAAGACGAGCGCCAACGGCGAAAGCGGTATTACCCTAGCCGAAGAAAAACTTTTCGGGTCGCTTATAACTATCTTCGTTTTCGTGCTTGCGCCCTTGCTTATATCTTTAAGCCTTTGCATGGATGCGCTTACTTTTACCGTGCCGTCCGCAAGCGAGATATCTTTCCAGCGGAGCGCGCAGACTTCACCTATCCTAAGCCCCGTTAGAAGTGTAAACAGTGTGCCGAATTTGCAATTATCCATGTCTTCCAACAGATAATTCATCAATTTTTTCTGCTCATCTCGCGAAAGCACGCGCATCTCTTTTTTCTCCAATCTTGGATATATTATCTCTATTTTTTGCATAACTGCGTTTTGCTTTTCGGCGTAAGACAATATCGAACCTAAGACGGTCAAAATGTCCCTCGTGCTTTTGACGGAAAGTTTTTGTTCATGTATCAGGTCATAGCCGAATTGCTCGGAAATGAGCGACGTGAACGACGATATAGGCAAACTGCCAAGGCGCGGTTTGATATGTTTTTCGATGATTGCAAGATATTTTATGTAAGTGGAACTTTTGACACAACTTCGCTTTAGCTTCAGCCATTCGTCGCAATACAGATAAAAGTGTTTTGCGCTCGCGCTTTTTTGCTCATTTGCCGCTGTGCCGCAGAGCATCGCGGAGCGTGCGAAGCCAAGCTTTATCTTGGCTTCATTATACGTTTTTCCGTAGCAATAACCGTACTTTGCGGAGCCATCGGCGGCATAAGCTCTTATGTATCTTGCTTCCCAACGTCCGTCCTTTCTTTTGTATATATTTTCGCCTTTTTTACTCATGATAAATTCTCCTTCATATTTATTTTATATTATGCAAGCGTCATGACCCGAAAAGACGATTATGACGGCGCACATGACGGCTGATTTTTGACTTTTCCACATCTTTGTGGTGTTTTCGAAACTAAATTAAGATTTTAAACCCCCAAAGATAGAATATTCATTCAAAAAAGTTAATTTTTTTGTAAGAATCTCTTGAATTATTGAAAAACATATGATATATTATTGGTAAACAGAGTATTCAACTCTGCGAAGAAAATAAATACTTTTTCTTAATTTTTATATCATAAAAATACTGACTTTTATATACTTTTTCACAAAAATGAGAGCTACGGCAAAGAGATCTGTCGAGTAAAAAATGTAATATATTTCGACAAATAAAAGGTGGGAGCGACACAAAGCGCTCTCGCTTTTTATTTTTATTTATATGTAAAATTTTTCGATATAATTCTTGACAACGAGCATCGACAACGGTGCTTTCATCGCTTGCAAATACGTGATATGCTGTGGTGCGCCCGATGCACAAGCAACATCGGATTGCAAAAACCCCGACGTTTACCTCGTTTTTTTACAATAAAAGCAAGAACATCAAGCGAATTTTTTCCCGTCTCCGCTTGATGTTTTTTTATGCTGTAATTTTATATTTGGATATCGATATATCATATCCGCAAAAATATTCGTTTCGCTTTATGTTGAAATGTTCATATATTCATGGTAAAATATTTTTATTAAATTCTTTAGGAGGGCGCTATGAAAAAGAAGCTTACAATAGGCATATTGGCGCACGTTGACGCAGGAAAGACCACTTTGTCGGAGGCGCTTTTGTATATCTCGGGCAAAATACGCAAGCTCGGCAGAGTTGACCATAAAAACACCTATCTCGACACATTCTCGGTAGAGCGCGAACGCGGTATAACCGTATTTTCAAAGCAAGCGCGATTCAGCAGTGAAAATTGTGATTTTATCCTTTTGGATACACCGGGGCATATAGACTTTTCCGCAGAAACGGAGCGCACGCTCGCTCTTTTGGATTATGCGATACTTGTTGTAAGCGCGCCCGATGGTGTACAGAACCACACGCGCACGCTTTGGGAGCTGCTCTCCTTTTACAACGTGCCGACATTCATATTCGTCAACAAAACGGATATCTCCATAAAGTTCAAAGAAGACCTTGAAAAAGAGCTTACAAAAGCTCTTTCGGAAAATATCGTCGCTTTTTATGAGGGACAGAGCAAAGAAAAGCTTGACGAAAAGCTCGCACTCGTACACGAGGACTTCCTCGAAAGCTTTCTTTCGGGCGAACCGATAGATGACGGCGAGATATCCACACTGATAAGCGAAAGAAGGCTCTTCCCTTGCATCTTCGGCTCCGCGCTCAAGATGGACGGCATAGAGTTTTTGCTCGACACGATAGACAGATACACTCTCTCCCCCATATACGAAAGCTCACCGTTCGGAGCAAAGGTGTATAAGATAGCTCGCGCAGGCTCCGTAAGGCTCACGTATATGAAGATAACGAGCGGCACGCTCGCGGCAAGAGATGAGCTTTCCTATCTCTCTTCGGACGAGGAACGCATAACAGAAAAGATCAACGAGATACGCCTCTATTCGGGCGAAAAATATGACCAAGCGGACAGCGTTTGTGCAGGTGAGATATGCGCGGTCAGCGGACTTTCCGCGACATATGTCGGTCAAGGCTTGGGCGCGGAACCCGACTCCGAAAAGCCAATATTGGAGCCTGTACTCTCTTACAGGATAAAGCTTCCCGAAGGTTGCGACTATACCGTATACTTCATAAAGCTCAAGGAGATAGAGGAAGAAGAACCTTCGCTCCACCTTTGCTGGAACGAGGAGCTGCAACAGATAGAAGCTCGTCTTATGGGCGATATACAGATAGACCTTTTGAAACGCATCATAAAAGACCGCTTCGGCATCGACTGCGAATTTGACGCAGGCAGGATATTGTATAAAGAGCAGGTAGCACAAAAAGCTCTCGGTGTCGGTCATTTTGAGCCGTTGCGCCATTACGCGGAGGTTCAAGTCATCGTGGAACCTCAGCCGCGCGGAACGGGATTGATATTCGATAACCGCGTTGACGAAAATTCGCTCAGCACGAACTGGCAAAGACTTATAATGTCCATGCTTTACGAAAAACAGCATCGCGGCACGTTGACGGGCGCCGTACTGACGGATACGAAGATAACGCTCGCGGCAGGCAAAGCGCACTTGAAGCACACCGAGGGTGGAGATTTCCGCGAAGCATCTTCCCGTGCCGTTCGCAACGGTCTTATGAAAGCGGGATGCGTACTTTTGGAGCCTTACTATAAATTCAGGTTGGAATTGCCGAGCTCAAATGTCGGTCGCGCCATGTCTGATTTGCAAGCAAGATCTGCGGATTTCGAAGTCGAATCATCCGACGGCGAGATATCCGTTATAAGCGGCAGAGCGCCTGTTTCTCAGCTCCACGGATACGCACGCGAGCTTATCTCGTACACTCGCGGACAAGGCAGGATATCGTGCATTTCCGACGGATATGAGCCTTGCCACGACCAAGAAGAGATCGTGGCAAATGCCGCATACGACCCCGAAGCCGATATCGATAACACGCCTCATTCCGTTTTCTGCTCGCAGGGCGCAGGTTTTGTCGTGCCGTGGAACGAAGTTGACGAATATAAGCATATCGACCTCGGCGATATCCTCTCAGAACATCCTGCGCCGCTCATACCGCAGGCAAAAAATCTCGCTCGAAAATACAGTTTGAGCGAAGATGAGCTTGAATCGATAATGCTTCGCGTATTCGGACCTGTAAAACAGCGCCGCTTCAACGAAAAGAAAGTAGTTACAGCCGCCAAAGCGGAAAAAACGAGCAAAAAAACGATAAAGCCGCCTAAAAGGATGGTTATCGTGGACGGCTACAACGTAATATACGCTTGGAAAAGCCTTAATGCGATGGCGCAGAACGACCTTTTTGATGCACGCAAAGAGCTTGAGGATATATTGATAAACTATTCAGCATATACAAAAACGGAAACGCTCCTTGTTTTCGACGCTTACCTTGTAAAGGATAATAAAGGCTCCGATTATTCGCAGGGAGATTTTAAAGTCGTATTTACAAAGCAGGATCAGACGGCAGATTCATATATCGAAAAGACGATGCACGACCTCGGACCCGATTACAGCATACGCGTTGTTACGGGAGATAAGCTCGTTCAGTTTGCGGCGGTACATTCGGGCATTTTGCGTGTTACACCGAGTGAATTTGAGGATGAGATAACGCGCGTCGGCAACGAGATAACAGAATTTGCGCGTAAACTTTCCGAAAGGTCGCCGAAAAACACGCCGAATATCAAGAAATAAACCATAATATGTCATTATATCGGGGTTTTTTGAGGTTTTCGAAAATTTTTTAAATTTTTAAAAAAACTTTCAAAAAACCCTTGACATTATGTTGCCACTATGATATAATAGATTTCGCCGAAGGGCACAAGAGAATATGTCTGGGTGTGGCGCAGCTGGTAGCGCGCTACCTTGGGGTGGTAGAGGCCGCAAGTTCAAGTCTTGTCACTCAGACCAAAAATCCGTAGAAGTTGCACAATTTCTACGGATTTTTTTTGTTTTAGTGCTATACCAACAATTATAAAGTCAAATTCTCCGTTTTGGCTGTTTTG
>CAZERM010000007.1:0-36365 GCA_964514555.1 uncultured Lachnospiraceae bacterium
ATACATATTTTCTTTATATATAATTATTGATTTTTTATTAAAATACATAATATTATCAGTATCGCTATTCCATTCTTCCTCAATATCGCCTAAATATTCAAGATCTTTAATAACATGCCATTCATCTTTATAATTTTTATCAGCAGTATATGATACCAATTTCAAATATGAACCATAATCGTTGTATTCAGGATCTACCGATAAAGCAAGTAATGTGGGATCTATGTCTCTAGGTGCTACTATTAAGTTTCCAGTAGAAGACCTATATGTTTTCCATCTTGTATTGTCATTTGTATTCGATGTATATTGTGCAATATAATAATTTCCGCTACTATCCGTTTCGCTTGAGTAGCCTAAATATTTTCCTGTATATACGTTTTTTATGGAATAAGATAAGTCTTCGCTGTTGTATTCAAATGTCCATTTGAAATTATCATTTACAAGAAAATCCCATTGATGAACTTTTGTTCCTTCGTCCATATATGGACCATATACTCCCGCTACTCTTCCTGTCTCCATATTCTGAATATAAAGATTTCCCGTGTAAGAATTTTCAAGTTTGAATAATTTCCAATAAGCATAACTTGAATTAACTTGAGAACCATCAAGTTGTAATTCCGAACCAATATTATTATCTGGAGCTTTCAGCGCTTTCTCCGATGCCATTTTAGGCTCAAAAACATATTGATTATTGCTATATCTTATTTTCCATTTTGTATATTCGGATTGAGTAGAATATTGATTGATATTAGCTTCTCCAACATTAGAATTTTCAATTCCAAGATATTTTCCACTATATAAAGATTGTATTGTATAGTACGAGCTATCTCCTGAAGCTCGTTGAATATTCCAAACTTCTTGGAATCCATTATGATAGGTCCATTGATGTATCATGTCTGTATTGGGACCATGAATATCAATATACATTCCTGTTAAAACATTTTGAATATAATAATATCCCGATTCGATTCGATATTTACACTTTCAAAAAGTACAGATATAAAGGGAGATACCTCTTCCTCTTCATTCGGTATATTAGGAATAATTGTCGGTGCTTCTGTATTTGCAACAGTTTCGGTCGATACGTCTGCCGCTAAAATACCAATGGAAAATATAAAACTCATAACAAACACTGTGATTAAAGATATTACTTTTTTCATAAATCTTTCCTCCTTTTTAATTTTCTATTTGTAATTGCTTGAATATAATAGATCACAATGTCAATGTGTAAGTTTGAACTAAACTCAATAGTAAATTATTTCTGGTTAATATCAACCTTGAGATTTATAAATTCACATGAATGATATCTTCTTAGTTTTTAATTATTTATCGAAAGTAGTTCATCGAGCTTTTTCTTTGCACATATTATACCATAACTCACCAATAAAAGCAATGCTTCCTCGAAATCTTTGTGCATATTGCACTATCATTGAATATGTGTTCAATAAGAACAGACCATATATTTAAATATTTTTGGTAAAAGCGCCAAAAAATTTATTTTTCGCACATCCTCCGCCGCAACGATATCAACGCTTCCCAAAACGTGCTCGCCGCTCTTGAAAGTAACGGTTCCTATCTTATCTCCCTCGCTTATCGGCGCGGCAACTGTCTGCGGAACATCGTATATCGTTTTCACACTTCCGCTTTCGCCCCTGCCGACGAGCGCACCGAAAGAGCCGTATTTCGCAGAAAGCGTTTTTGCTACTCCGCCAGTAACCGCTATATCGGATATGATGCTTCCCTCCGCTTCAAACAAAGCATAATTCGCAAAACCCCAATCGAGCATCTTCGCCGCGAGCGCGTTTCGCTCGTCCCTTGTGGGGCTGCCCATAACAACGGCGATAAGGTGCAGTCCGTTTCTTTTTGCCGTGGCGCTGATACAGAACTTCGCTTTTGCCGTGGAACCTGTTTTAAGCCCTGTGCAGCCGTTGTACGTGCGAAGCAACCTGTTTGTATTCGAAAGTCCGAACGTACCGTTTCGCACGGTATCCATCCATATCGTCGTATAATCAAATATTTTTTCGTGAGTCATAAGCTCGCGGCTCATTATGGCTATATCACGCGCGGATATCTTGTGCTCCTTTACCGTATCGTCAAGTCCGTTCGTGTTTTCAAAGTGTGCGCTCGTCATGCCAAGCTCCTTTGCGCGCTCGTTCATGCGTGAAACAAAAGAGGCTTCGCTCCCTGCCACAAATTCGGCAAGGGCTGTTGCCGCATCGTTCGCGGAGCTTACCACAACGCTTTTTATAAGATCGTCAACGCTCATCTGCTCGCCAACTTCAAGATATATCTGCGAGCCACCCATGGAGGCGGCGCGTTCGCTCGTGCTCACCATATCGGAAAGGCTTATCTTGCCGCTGTCCAGCGCCTCGAATACAAGAAGCAACGTCATTATCTTCGTAACCGAGGCAGGCGGCAGCGCCTCGTCCGCGTTGTGTTCGAACAGCACCTTTCCCGTTTTCGCATCCATCAGAACGGCGCTCTTTGCGTTTATCTCTTCGCCAAGGTCCGCGGCAAAAACGCCTGTGAACATCATCGCCGAAAAAAGCGCAAATATCAAAACAAAAGCTATCGTTTTTTTCATCATAATATCTCCCTTTTTGCAAAATCTTTCATTATTATAATATATATTTGCCGCGGAAGCGTTTTATGACATATGCCGTAAAACACAAAAAAGCACCCTTACGGGTGCTTTTCTGCAAAAATTTATTCAACGATATAATTTTTGAGTTCGTCGAGAATGTCTTTGCAATCGTCGCTGTGGATAGTGAGAGTGATAGGATTCATAAGGTCAAGGCTGAAGATACCCATGATAGATTTTGCATCTACAACGTATCTGCCGCTGGAAAGATCGATCTCGTAATCGTATTTGCGAACAGCTTCAACGAAATCACGAACAGCCTCGATAGAAGAAAGACGTACTTTTGTTGTTGTCATTTTAATGAACCTCCATTTGAATTTTTTTGTTTACCATATGTTCCCATGATATCAAATATTCTTTATCTTGTCAAGCGTTTTTGCAAACTTTAATTTATAATAAATAAAATAAAGCTGTAACACACCATATAAAGCGCCGAACCCATGAATAAAACGACGAGCCAAGCCGCTATCCTGTTTATGCACAAAAACAATTTAAAGATGACCGCGCCGAACAATATCGCCAAAAGATAGACTATCGCGCCCATCAAAAAGCTCGTCGCGGTATAGACGAGCGGTATCCACGTAAAGCACAAAAACAATGTGCAAGCGGCAAGCGCAAGAGAAGCCCATTTTTCGCCGCTCTGCCTGTAATACGGCGTGGAAAAGACAATGCCGCTCGCCGCGCCGAGTATCGCGTAAAACATCATCATGAACATGACCATGAAAAACGGCGGAAGGTAAAAATCGGGCTGTTCTATCTCCTCGTAGACCTCCCAATCGATGCCTCCGAGCGAAAAGAGAAGCCCCAAAAGTGCACTGCCGCAGGCAAAGATTATGACGGTTACCGCGTTTATGCAAGCGGTATCGTGGGAAACATTTCGTTTTATCCTCGTTATGATATCTTTCATAAAACACCCCTCCAAAAGAGTTTTTATGAAAATATTATGCCGCCGCTTTTTAAAATATACTTTGATAAGGGCAACAAAAAAGGATATCGCTTTACGCAATATCCCTTTTTGGTTATATATATGCTCGGTTTATATATATCGTTATTAGTTGTTTACGGAGGAGATTTTTTCCTTGTATTCGTTTGTCTTGGAGATGATAACGCTGCCGATCTCACCACCGAGGGAAGCAACTACGTTGTTGCTGGATTTAACACCGGACCAAAGTTCGCTTTCTGCGGAGCCCCAACCTGCGTAGTAAGCAATATCAAAGGATCTGCTGTTGATGATAATGTCAACCATACGAGCGTCTTCTTCGGAGTTAGTGTACTCGTACTTGTAGAGGTTGAGGTATTCGGGATATACGATATATCTGGAATGGTAACCGTAAAGTTCGAGGAAGTTCCAAATGATGTTGAGGTCATAGTTGATAGTTGTAGGAACGCAAGTATAGATCATGTGGGCAACAACATAGTGGCTGTATCCTTTGTTCTGGATCTGTGCTTCGTCATATGCAGGGTAAGGAAGAACGCCGAAGTTACGCAAGCCGGCTTCAGACCAGTTTCTTGCTTTATCAAGTGTTTCGGGAGCAAAGAGAGTAAGACCGTTGTTGATCTGTGTGTTTACTATCTGATATTTTGCGATCGCAACTGCTTCATCGTCGTAGATCTTGATGATCTTATCTACTACGTTTGCCGCATGATTGTCAAAACCGTGTGTAAATGTTGTGTTGCCTGCCGCATCGTCCGTCTTGCTTGCAACGTAGGAGTTACCGCCGTAGAAAAGACCCGTGATGCTGTATTCGGAAGAAACAAGACCGAAGATATCGCCGGAGCCGACTGTCATTACCTGGTCGCCGTCGTCCTGTTTAGCTTTCTGGATGATCTCGAGGAATGTGTCCATTGTCCACTGACCGCCTTCAACGAGGTCATAGAAGTTATAGCCTTTGAGTTTGTCGTTCTGCTGCAAAACTTCTTTGTTATAGAACAAAGCCCATGTAGCGTCGAATGATGTAAGAGAAAAGTTGCCCAAAATGGAGAAAAGTTTGTTGTCAACTGTCATATCTCTGATATAACCCTGGTCCCACCAAGGATTGTCGAGATTGAGGTAGTTTGCAAGGTTGTAATACTGACCGTTGCCTCTGTCTGTAACGTTCCAGTGCAACGCACCGATATCTACGTGGCAAGAGTCTGTCGCAAAGTCGCTCTGGATAGTCTTTTCGGAGTCTGCGCGCTGTTCGATAGAGCAATCATAAAGCTCTGCCATAACGTCGTTTCTTCTCATGATAGCCATGGAAAGGGAGTCTGTAGCGTTTTCATCAGCAACGCATATTTCATAGGAGTCCCAACCGTTCTTGATATCGAGAGGAGTTTCGAAAACGAATGTCTTTCCGTGGAAATCTACGTTTTCAAAGCCTGTGGGCTTGTGTTCGCCTGCGCCTTCCGCGTAAATGTCATCCGGGAAATCCATCGGTTCTATTGTCACTGCATCGGTGCCCTGTCCCTGTGTGATCTCGGGTGTTTTACCTTCTGTGCTTGCTGTTGTACCTGTGTCGCCCTGTCCACCGCAAGATGCAAGTGCGAAAGTACCGCAAAGCATAGCAAGCGCCAAAAGCGTTGAGCAAATTCTTTTCATATGGGGTCTTTTTCTCCTTTAAAAATGTTTTTACCTTTTTAAGGTGCAATTCATAATATATTATAATATCATTATTTTAATTTGTCAATATGGTTTGTATGAATTGTGCAATATTTTCATATTGCCACTACGGATTTACGCAATTTGTACAGTTTTCGCAAAAAATAGTCAAAAAAGGGGTATTGCAATACGCAACACCCCTTTTTCCTGTTTTTACGACATAGTTTTATTGGCGTTCTCGCACGGGCACATCTTCTCTCGAACGGAAAAGCAAGGAGATGCACCATACCCCGCAAGCGCCACGACCGTATATATTATCCTCGCGGCGAGCGTCCCCGCACCTCCGCATATCCACGCAACCAAATCAAAACCGAAAAGTCCTATTGCGCCCCAATTGAGCGAGCCGACTATGACAAGTACGAGCGCGATTCTATCAAGCATCATATATTACCTCTTTGAAAATATATTTTTTAGTTCTAACCCTTGTTTTGGTCTGATATTATTTTTTCCGCACAAAAAAATTTTATACATTTGTTTTTATAAATAACTTCCGTCTTGCAAAAATCAAATATATATGTTAAAATAAATCGAAATATAAATATATAAAAAGGAAGAATAGATTATGCGTGTCAGAAAAAAGAAAAACGGCGACGCCAGATTCGAAGCTTGCAAGGACCTCTATATCGAATTCGATAAAACAAATCCCCAAAAGCTCGACCTTGCAGAGCTTTTCCCCGGATATACACGTTTTCGCGCTGAGATCGGTTGCGGAAAAGGTACTTTTATAACGGAAACAGCAAGAAGAAACCCGGACATCGCTTTTATCGCGGTTGAAAAAGTGCGTGATGTTGTTATCTTCGCATCCGAGAAAGTTAAAGAAGCGGAACTTCCCAATGTTCGCTTTATTTGCGGTGATGCCGCAGCACTTTCCGCTATGCTCGATGAAAAGTCCCTCGAAACGATATACATCAACTTCTGCGATCCGTGGCCCAAGGCTCGCCATGCAAAACGCAGACTCACGAGCGAAGGCTTTTTGCGCCTCTTTAAAAACTTGCTCAGCGATGACGGCAAGATAGAATTTAAAACAGACAACATCGGTCTTTTCGAATTTTCCCTCGAAGAGTTCCCCAAAGCAGGCTTTGAGATGCGTAACGTATGCTTTGACCTTCACGCAAGTGAACTTGCCGAAAGCAACGTACAAACGGAATACGAACGCAATTTTTCAGCCAAGGGCTTTAAAATCAATCGCTTAGAGGGTTATAAGGCGGAAAAATAAAAAAAATCATGTGTTTTTTCTGTAAATAATAAAAAAACTCTTGATTTTTTTTCGCTACTATGATATAATTTATAACGCTATGACTGCAACAGATTCATAAATCGCAGTTGCGATTTATTTTTTGTAAACGAAATTTTAATTGGAGGTGTGTAGATATGGCAAAATGCATGTTCTGTGACAAGGGTGTTACATTCGGACACAATGTTTCCCACTCTAACCGTAAAACAGGTAGAACTTGGAAGGCTAATATCAGAAAGGTTAACGCTGTCATCAACGGTGAACACAAAACCGTTGCTGTTTGCTCCCGTTGCCTTCGTTCTGGTAAGGTTGAAAGAAGCTAAAAAACGCCTCTTGGCTTGAATTAGTCAAAAGCCCTTTTCCTGCAAAGGAAAGGGCTTCTTTGTATTTTCGGAGATAAATATGACTTACTTTCTTGTAAATCCGCGTTTTCCGTGCGCTTTTGCGGAAAAATTGCGCCCTTTCGGCAAATGTATAGCCATCTCGCCGCTCAAAGAACTTTGCGAGCCTGTCTGCGCTCACCCCGATATGCTTGCCGTGAACATAAACGGCAAGCTTTTTATTCATGAAAAAGATATCTCGCTTCGCCGCATACTCGAAGAACAAGGACTGCCCTTTTCGCTTTCCCATGCGGAGGTGGCGGAAAAATATCCGCGCGATATCGCACTAAACCTTTTCACCATGGAAAAATGCCTTTTCGCAAATTTGAAATACGCAAGCGCGGATGTACTCGAATATGCCTCCTCTTGCGGCTACGAGCTTATAAACGTCGCGCAAGGTTACGCCAAATGCTCCACGATGACGGTGCAGGGCGGCATCATTACGGCGGACAAGACCATATACAACGCCGCACTCGGCAAAAACATAGATGCTCTGCTCATTTCGCCCGGCTACATCGGCATAGAGAGATATGACACGGGATTTATCGGCGGCGCTTCCGCAGAGATAGCGCAAAGCAAAGTTGCCGTTTTCGGCGATATAAACAGCCACCCCGATTCAGAGGAGATATTGCACTTTGCAAAGAAGCACGATACGGAGATATTGAGCCTTGGCGAGGGCGCACTTTTCGATTACGGCGGAATTGTCCTCGCTAACGCTTGACTTTTCCACAATACTGTGCTATAATCCACTTGAAAATATATAATTATAAAGGAAGACTTTAATATGATGATACATCCTTCTATCGAAGTTTTTACACTTGAGAAAACTCCCACTAAGGAAGTTACTCTTACAGCTTATATCGCAGGCACAGCCGACGATATGAAGTTCAACTACAAAAGAAAAGCTGTTCTCGTTTGCCCCGGCGGCGCTTACTCCTTCTGCTCCAACAGAGAAGGCGAACCTATCGCAACATCTTTCCTTGCAGCAGGCTATAACGCTTTCGTTCTCGATTATTCCGTAAAGAACCGCAACGAACCCGGCAAGAAATTCCCCGGTCAGCTCATCGAAGCGGCTCTCGCTATGAAATTTATCAAAGATAACGCTGAAAAATTCCATATCGATCCCAACTACGTATTCGTTACAGGTTATTCCGCAGGCGGCCACCTCGCTACTTCCCTCGGTATCCTTTACAACAGCGAATATGTTACAAATGCTATCGATATGCCCGAAAACTATGCTCGCCCCGCAGGCATGATTCTCGCTTATCCTGTTATCTCCAGCGGCGAATATGCTCACCGTGGTTCTATCGATAACATCCTTCACGATGAAAGAGAAGTTCCCGAAGCTCTCGCAAAAGTTTCTCTCGAAAACCTCGTAAGCGAAACAACAGTTCCCGCTTTCATTTGGCACACAAGAGAAGATACAACCGTTCCCGTTGAAAACTCCATCATGCTCTCTGCATCTCTTGCAAAGAACAACATTCCCTTTGAAATGCACATCTACCCCTACGGTGGTCATGGTGCTTCCCTTGCTAACCCTGTTGTTGGCTGGAACAACCCCACTATCGCTCAGTGGTTCGGCGCTGCTCTCAAATGGATGGAAACTATCAAAACAGAAGAAACAGAAGCGTAATTTTTTAAAAAGCTTCATTTTCCGCATAATGAATATCGGCAGAGGATATATCTCCTCTGCCGTGTTTTGTTTTATCCGAAAACGAAAATACCCCGAAAGATCATTTCGACCTATCGGGGTATGCCATTATAACAACGAGCTTTTATAAAGCTTTTTGCTAATTATTCGTTGTCTTTAGCTTCTGCATCACGAGCGAAAGGTTCGCCGTCGAGCTGGAAGTCTTCTTCAACTTCTTCTGCATCTTCAAGAACTTCGTCTTCGTCAACTTCTTCGAGAGATTCGCAATCTTCGAATTCGTCGCAGTTTTCGCAGTCGCCGTCGCAGTATTCTTCGAAGTCTTTTTCTTCGTTGCAGCATTCGCACATAAGGTATGCGCCTGCTGCGCCGCTCACGCCACTGATAGCAAGGAATGCAGCAGAGATGCCTTTTTTCTTTGCTGCAAGTACGATGAATGCAACCATGGATGCAATAGACTGTGCAACGAGAGCAAGTGCTACATAAAATTTAGTTTTTTTGAACATGATATGTCCTCCTTTTAAAAAAATTACACTTTCATTTTGAGATAAGCGTTGATAAATCCGTCTATCTCGCCGTCCATAACGGCATTGATGTTACCGTCTTCATAACCTGTACGGCTGTCTTTTGCAAGAGTGTAAGGCATGAAAACATAGGAGCGGATCTGAGAGCCCCATTCGATATTTGTTTTTTCGCCGCGGATATCCTCGATCTTTTCAAGGTTTTCTCTGGCTTTGATCTCTGCGAGTTTGCTCTTGAGCATTTTGAGAGCCGTTTCCTTGTTCTGGAGCTGGCTACGCTCTGTCTGGCAACCAACAACGATGCCCGTGGGCTTGTGAACTATGCGGATAGCAGAGTCCGTTTTGTTGATATGCTGACCGCCCGCGCCGCTGGCACGGTGCGCTGTGATCTCAAGGTCTTCTGTTTTAAGCTCGATATCTGTGTTATCGTCAAGCTCGGGTGTAACTTCGATGGATGCGAAGGATGTGTGTCTTCTGCCCGAGGAGTCGAACGGAGAAACACGAACAAGTCTGTGAACACCGTGTTCGCTCTTAAGGTAACCGTATACGTTCGTGCCCTCGATGAGGATAGTAGCGCTCTTGATACCTGCTTCTTCGCCGTCGAGCCAGTCGAGAAGCTTAACTGTGTAACCATGGCGTTCTGCCCATCTTGTATACATACGATAGAGCATCTGCGCCCAGTCCTGCGCTTCTGTACCGCCCGCGCCGGGGTGGATGGAAACGATGGCGCTGCACGCGTCATATTCGCCGGAAAGGAGCGTTTCAAGGCGCATCTGTTCTTCGCCCTGCTCAATAGCCGCTACTTCCGCAAGAACTTCGTCAACAACGCTTTCGTCGTTTTCTTCTATGCCCATCTCCGTAAGAGTGAGCGCATCCTCTGCTTTTGCTTTGAGGTTATTATATTCTTCGATCTTGTCCTTTGTTCTTTTAAGCTCCTGCAAAACTTTGCCGGAACCTTCCGTTTCCCAAAAGCTGGGGGAAGCCGTAAGCTCTTCAAGCTCTGCCACTTTATCGTTGAGCTTATCTATTTTTATTGCAGACGCAAGTTCTTTAACCGCGTCCATAAGCTGTAAAAGCTTATATTTTGCTTCTTCAAGTTGTACTATCAAGTCTGTCCTCCCGCGCCGAAGCGCCTGTTTTTCAGTAAAATAAATATATGTTCGATTTTATTTTACCATATCATTTTATAATTGTAAACTGCGTTTTTGCAACTTTTTATATTTTTTTCGCCTTTAATGGGAGCCGTGCCCATCGAAAAAGCCGTTAAGGCTTATAAACAATCTGCCTTGTTTGTTCTTTTTGAAGCCGACGGCAAGGGTAATGGGGCTTTCCTCGCCCTCGAAATACACCTCGTCAACACCGCAAAGGTCCATGAAATTGAGCGCTGCGCGACCCAAAAGGAACAACGTGTTGAAATCTTCCGTTCCGGGGGCTTTTGCGATGCAATATACATGACCTACACCGTTTCTCATGCCGAATTGGCATATACCGCGGAAGATGCCGTCGTCATACGCGGAATATCCGAAGTAATCCGAATGGTATGTAACGCCGCAATCTCTGCAAAGGGCTTTTTGTTCGTCTTTTTTCTCGATCGGTTTTATCGTAAGCATAGCTCTTCTCCTGTTAAGACATGAGCGAATCTACTTCGCTTCTCGTGAGGTATCTCCATTTTCCGGGGCGAAGGTCGCCAAGCTTGAGTGAGCCGAGCGAAACACGGCGAAGCGTTATGATATGAAGCTCTACCTGCTCACACATCTTTCTGATCTGGCGGTTTCTGCCCTCAAAAAGTTCCATGGCAAGGACGGTGTAATCGTCCTTCATGGTTACGACGGAGATATTCACGGGCTTCGTGATATAATCGTCTATCTTCATGGGGTGCGAGAGCGTACGGATCTTTTCGGGTTCCACTTTGCCGCGCACCTTAACATGATATATCTTGGGTTTGTGGTAACGAGGATGCATAAGTCTGTTTGCAAGCTCGCCGTCGTTCGTGAAGAGCAAAAGTCCTTCGCTCTCCTTGTCGAGTCTGCCGATGGGGTATACTCTCGTGCCGACATCTTCAACAAGCTCCGCAACGCAGGCTCTGCCCTGTTCATCGTTCATAGTTGTAACGTAGCCGACCGGCTTATTGAGCATTACATAGACATATTTTTTCTTTGCCGTGCCTATGCGCTTGCCTTTGTATTCGACAACATCAACTTCGTCGTCTATCTTCTGACCCAAAACGGCACGGACGCCGTTTACGGTAACATTGCCTCTCTGAATCTCTTCTTCCGCCGCGCGGCGCGACATAACGCCTGCTTCGGACATGAATTTTTGAAGTCTTTTTTCCATGTTCGCAAAATCCTCAATAATTTATTTTCCGAAAATTCCGCGCCGAGCTGTCTTTTTCGGAATTTCCTCTGCCGTATATATCGCGGCTTCGCCTATCTCCCTTTCGCAAAGGAAAAAACGAATTCGCCCAACACGGCTTCCTGCGGGCATACCCGCATATATGAATCTTTCAAGCTCCGTTTTTGTGCTTATCTCTTTGCGCTCTTTCGGAAGCGATACAGAGAGCGCTTCTTTATTGAACGCTTTAACGGTGCTTTTTTCGCCGCCCACAACGTGGATATCGAACGAAAACTCGCCCTCTTTCGCAAGACTCACGCTTTCGTAAATATTCGCTCCGTGATCGAGCAAGCATCTGTGGTCTTGCCAATCGTTGCCGTCATCGAGCGTAACGCAGATAAGCTTCACACCACCGCATATCGCCGCGGAGACGAGCGTTCTGCCGCATTTTTTCGTAAATCCTGTCTTTACGCCGATGATATCGTCATAGATACGCAACAGCCTGTTGTGGTTCACGAGATATCTCTCGGAGCCTTGTGTATCTGTCGATATCTTCGCCGTTTTTGTCGATACGATCTTTGCAAAAGCCTCGTTTTCGAGCGCTTCCGCCGCAATGAGCGCAAGCTCATATGCTGTGGTGTAATGGTCCTTGCCGTCAAGCCCGTGCGGATTTTCAAAATGAGTATTTGAAAGTCCCATCCTTTGCGCCCTCTCGTTCATCATGTCGGCAAAACCCTCTATGCTTCCGCCAACGGCAAAAGCTATGGCAACAGCCGCATCATTCGCACTTTGCAACATCAGCGCATACAAAAGCTCTTCGAGCGTTATGCGCTCTCCTGCACGAAGATAGACGGAAGAACCCTCTACGCCCTGCGCCTGCGGTGCCACGGTTATAACGGTATCGAGCGACATATTTTCGAGCGCCACGAGCGCCGTCATTATCTTTGTCGTACTCGCCATGCCGCGTCGAGTGTTTTCGTCCTTGGCATAGATGATATCTTTGCTCTGCGCCTCTATGAGAACGGCGCTCTTTGCGCTGACTGTCAAAGCATGGGTACACGGCGAAAAAGCCACACAAAGCGCAAACGTTGCCAAAACGGCAATTATCTTTTTCATTATCAGTTTCTCCGAAAAATATTATTTTTCTTTATTTTGGGAGAAACGCTCTGTTTTATTCAGCGAAGAACGCTGGAAAAAGCGCCTTATTCGGCTTTTTCTTCCGTTTTTTCTTCAACAACGGCTTCTGCTGCCTGTGTCGGAGCCTGCTCTTCCTTTTCGACGGAGACTTCAACTTCAACTTTCGGCTGTCCTTCCGCCGTGCCCTCTGTTTTTTTCTTTTCTTCTTTTTTCTTGTCAAGGGTAGTTTTAAGTTTCCCGATGATGGAGGGAAGCTTTTCAACGATGCTCTCGATAGAGGAGCCTACATCGTTGCCGGGGTTGTTGATGTTTATCATCTCTACCTTGCCCTCACTGTCTACAACGAGGAAGCCGATCGGAACGACGGAAACACCCGTGCCGCCACCACCGCCAAAATTATTTTTCTGCTTAGGTGTAGCGTTTTTGCTTGCATAATCGTTGCCGCCGCCCGCAAATCCCATAGATATTTTGGAAATGGGTATGATGACCGTTCCGGATGCAGTTTCGATGGGCGTGCCCGTTACGGTGTTTGCGTCCAAAAATTCGCGAACGCTTCCGAGAGCTTCTTTTATAAGCTCGCTTATTTTGTTCTTTTCTTCAGCATTTTCGGTCTGTTCCTGTGTTTTGTTCCACATAGTTTTCGTTCCTTTCCGGCTCTTTAGCCTTAGAATTTTTATCTTTATTTTTTTCTTTCTTCTTTTTGGGCATCTTTTTTATCTTCTTGCACGTCAAAAGTTTCCAAACAGCAACACCTGCCGCAGAAAATACGAGCTTGAGTACCTGCCCAACAGTTATGGAGATATCCACACCGATGTTCGCCTGCATCTTTTCCGAAAGATAATCGCATCTTGCGCCTATCTCCGCGTCGTCCTCTATCTTAAAATCCATGGCGCTTTCGAGTATTTCGAAAATTATATTGCAGGAGCCGCATATCGCACCGAACATCATCGCCGTTTTTGCCGCATCGCCCGTGGCAACGCAAACGGAAAAGTTATGCACTCTTACGCGAAGATATTTTTTGAGCCTTTTGAATATGGTTACCAAAAGCTTTTTCACAAGGTCAAGGATGTCCGTCAAAGCTATCTTTGTCTTTGGTTTGTCCTCTTTACTGCTCTTTTTGTCCTTCTTCGGCTTATCCTTGGGTTTTTGTTTTTGCTTTTTCTTCTTTTTTGGCTTTGCTTTTTTAGGTGGAAGATCAAGCTCGGGGTCGGGCGGAACAGTCTTTTTTGTGCTGAATACCTTTATATTTATAAAAAGCACTTTTACGAATACATCAAGGTCATCTCTGACACGCAAAAAAACGTGCGCTCTTATGCAACCGATAAGAAAGAATACAAATA
This sequence comes from uncultured Lachnospiraceae bacterium, assembly GCA_964514555.1. Lineage (GTDB taxonomy): Bacteria > Bacillota > Clostridia > Oscillospirales > CAG-272 > UMGS731. Next base: position 13,871 of record CAZERM010000007.1, read on the forward strand.
TTATCGAGCAGATAACTATTGCCGCCGTCATACGCTTTCTCCGGAGGACGTCTCCAGCTTGGGCAGCTCATCTATGGAAGAAAGACCGAACGAACGAAGGAAGCCCGCCGTCGTACCGTAGAGCCTCGGCTTTCCGGGAACGTCCATGCGTCCCTGACATTCGATAAGCCCTCTTTCCAAAAGGCTGTTTACGGTGTACGAACTGTCTGCGCCGCGCACCTGATCTATATATGTTTTCGTTACAGGCTGATTATACGCCACTATCGCGAGCGTTTCGAGGCTTGCGCGCGAAAGGTTTCCGCCTTCTTTTATGCCGAGTGCGGCGCGGATATAGCTTGCATATTCCTCTTTTGTAACGAGCTGGCAAGCGTCGCCGAGCAACAGGAGCTGTATGCCTCTGCCGAATGATGAATCATATTTTTCTTTATATTCGGCAACGATCTTTCGAACCTCTTCTTCCGAAAGACCAATGACTTGTGCAAGCTTTTTATATGTTACTTCGTGCCCTGCGGCAAAAAGTATCGCTTCGATCACCTTTTCGGCTTCTTCCGCCGAAAGCTCTATGTCATGTTCCTGCGCGTTGTCAAGCATTTACGCTCGCCTCCTCTTGCATTTTTTCTCTGTTATGTTCTCGGTTCAACATCAAAAGGATAGTTCCCGAATTTTCTTTTGAATATTCGCTGTCTATCGAAATTCTGCCCGAACGCAAAAGCTCCAATATGGCATAGAACGTCGCAACGAGCGCAGATCGGCTCTCCACTTCCTCGAAAAATTCGTCAAAGTAGACCGCGCGGCGCTTCACCATCTTTCGCATGACAAACATTATCTTGCCCGGGATGGAAACGACCTTCTTCTTGATCAGCGGATTTATTACCTCTATCGGCACGCTTTCCTGCTCTCTCTTTCTCTCTGCCATTCTGAAAAGCACGCGTGAAAGAGACTTTGTGAGCAATTCCGCATCGAGATCGAGCGGAGCGTCTTTTCTCGGCTTTATCTCGTCGGTATCCTTCTCAAAACGTCCGCTGTATTCTTTGGAGCGCTCCGAAAGTATGCTTGCCGCCTCTTTTGCCATTTTATATTCCATCAATTTGCGGACGAGCTCTTCTCTGGGGTCTTCCTGTGTATGCGGCAAGAGCATCTTGCTCTTGATGAGCATAAGCTCTGCCGCCATGGTTATAAATTCGCCCGCAACATCCATATCCATGCGCTTCATCTCCCCAACATAGGACATATATTGGTCAAAGAGCGCGAATATTTGGATGTCGAAGATATTCATTTTATTTTTTGTGATAAGGGCAAGCAACAGGTCGAGCGGACCTTCGTACACGCCCGTTTTAAAAACAAGCTCAGACATTTTTTACTCCGAATGTTTTTATTTGAAAATGGGTATAAGCTCTACGAGCCATTCCATGCCGCTGAGCACCCCGTTGCTAAGGAAAGACAAGGGCGCGTCGAGCAAGCCCATACACATAACGATGATAACGCCGAGCATGATATATTTCTCATATTTCATTATGCCGAAATATGTCTTTGGCGGCATGAATATATACGCTATACGTGAGCCGTCGAACGGCGGCACCGGGATAAGGTTGAATATTGCCAAATATACGTTGAGCTGTGCAAACACCATGAAGAAAAGCCATACCGTATAGCAAAAATAATACATCGCGTTTGTTTCGTAAAATGTAAGCAAACCCATAAGCTCATATCCTATAACACCGATGAAAGCCATTATGAGGTTTGAGATGGGTCCTGCCGCCGCGGTAAGAGCCATATCGCGGCGAGGATTTTTATAATAGCGTGCGTTCACGGGGACGGGCTTTGCCCAACCGATGTGAAACAACACCATGCAGATAAAGCCCATGAGGTCAAAATGCTTAAAGGGATTAAGCGATATCCTGCCAAGGTTCATCGCCGTCGGGTCGCCGAGCTTATATGACATATAGCCGTGGGCGCTTTCGTGTACGGAGATGGCGATGAGAGATGCGGGAACGCTCAATAACAAGTTAAATAAAAGTCCTGGCATTTCAATCTTCCATTCAAAATTTATTTTTTATTTTTCAGCTATTGCGGACAAAACGCTCAAAAGCTCGTTCTTGCCCTCTCCGTTGAGCGAGGAAAAGGGGATGATATCTATCTTTTTACCTGCTTCGGGAGGGTTGAGCAAAGGGTCGTTTGCAAGAGCCTCAAGATTTGCCGCTCTGTTCGTTTTGTTAAGCTTGTCGCACTTTGTTGCGACGATTATATATGGTATATTCGATCTGTTCATGAAATCGCACATCATGCGGTCATCCGCCGTTGCGCCTGCTTTAAGGTCAACGAGCTGAACGATAAGCTCTGGCGTGTTGCGGCGAAGGTAAGTATCCGTAAGGTTCGAAAATTTGCGTTGTTCGTCTGCGTTACGCTTTGCGTAGCCGTAACCGGGAAGGTCAACGAGATAAACTTTTTTGTCGATGTTGTAAAAGTTTATCGTTATAGTTTTACCGGGCGCGGAGCTGACGCGCGCAAAATTTTTTCTGCCCAATACCGTATTGATGAGCGAGCTTTTACCCACATTAGAGCGCCCCGAGAGCGCTACTTCGGGAATACTGTCGTTGGGAAACTGCGACGGCATACCTGCCGTCATGGAAAGCACGACGTTTTGCGTATTCAGCATTTTTTACTTTCTCCTTGGTTTTTATTTATTTAGCCTCTGTGCGGTCGAAGGGGTCTTTAACGAGAGCGATGGAGAGCGCTTCCGCAACATTGGAAACCGTTACGATATTTACGTTCTCTTTTACTTCGTTTGCGATCTCTTCCATATCGGCTTTGTTTTCTTCGGGGATGATTATCGTCTTGATACCTGCAAGGTAAGCCGCCATAGTCTTTTCACGCAAGCCGCCTATTGCGGTAACTCTGCCGTGAAGCGTTATCTCGCCTGTCATGGAAACATCCTTGCGGCAAGGTATGCCCGTGAGTTCGCTGACGAGCGAAGTCGTGATAGCCGTACCTGCGGAGGGGCCGTCCTTGGGAACTGCGCCCTCGGGGAAATGGATATGTATATCCTTTGTCTTGTAGAAATCGGAGGGGATGCCCAAAGCGTTTGCGTGTGCGCGGATAAAGCTTACTGCGGCACGAGCGGATTCTTTCATAACATCGCCGAGAGAACCTGTAAGTTCGAGTTTGCCTGTGCCGTCCATCGCAACGGATTCGATACGGAGGAGCGAGCCGCCGACTTCTGTCCAAGCCATGCCCTGAGATATTCCCACTTCGTCGCGGTCATATACTTTTTCGGGGATGATCTTTGAAACGCCTACAAAATCTACGATATTTTTCTTCGTAACGCGAACGCTCTTTTCACCGTCAACGGAGATAAGCTTTGCCGCCTTGCGACAGCATCTTGCAACGAGTCTTTCAAGGCTTCTTACGCCGCTTTCGCGAGTGTACATATCGATGAGCGTGTATATAGCATCATCTGTGATAGTCAACATTCTGCCCTTCAAGCCATGGCGCTTTTTCTGCTTGGGGATAAGGTGGTTGCGCGCGATGGAGAATTTTTCGTGTCTTGTATAGCTTTTAAGCTCGATTATCTCCATACGGTCGAGCAAGGGGCGAGAGATCGTGTCAAGGCTGTTCGCCGTCGCTATAAACATACAACGGGAAAGGTCAACGGGCATCTCTACAAAATGATCGCGGAAAGTGCGGTTCTGCTCGCCGTCCAAAACCTCGAGCATTGCGCTTGCGGGGTCGCCGCGGTGGTCGCTTGCCATCTTGTCTATCTCATCGAGCAAGATGAGCGGATTGTTCGTGCCTGCCTGGCAAAGCGCCTGAACTATTCTGCCGGGCATGGAGCCTACGTATGTTTTTCTATGACCGCGGATCTCCGCTTCATCTCTTACACCGCCGAGCGAAACACGCACATATTTGCGTTTTGTCGCACGAGCAATGGAAGCGGCAATGGATGTTTTACCTGTTCCGGGAGGTCCAACCAAGCATATCACCTGGTTTTTAAGCTCGGGGTTGAGCTTTATTGCGGACATATATTCGATGATTCTTTCTTTTACCTTTTCGAGTCCGTCGTGGTCCTCGTCGAGTATCTTCTGAACGGCGGCGATATCATCGCGTTCTTTTGTGGAGGTAGACCACGGAATTTCAAGGCATGCCTCGATATAGTTGCGGAGCACCACATTATCGGCTGAACCGACAGGTGTGCGCTGGAGCTTCTTTATCTCTCTGTAAAGTCTTTCTTCGACTTCCTTGGGGAAGTTGCCGTTTGCTATCTTCTTTTTATATTCGATGATATCATCGTCAGTGTCTTCGTCCTCGCCAAGCTCGTTCTGGATAGCTTTTATCTGCTCACGGAGGTAATAGTCGCGCTGGTTGCGATCCATGCTCTCGCGGACTTCCTGCTGTATCTTTTCCTCAACGGCGAGTATCTCTTTTTCGTGTTCGAGGATGATAACGAGTTTGTGAAGTCTTCTGATGGGATCAAATTCGGAAAGGAGCGCCTGTTTGTCTTTGATCTCGGAGATGACGTTTGATGCAACAAAATCGCCCAAAAGTTCGGGGTCATCTATCGTATTTATAAGGAACCAAAGTTCCTTTGAAAATTTGGGAAGTGTCTTTGAAAAATCGCCTATGATATCGCGGATATCGCGAACGAGCGCTTCGCACTCTATGTCATGACCCTCGAGCATAACGGTCCTTTCGATGACCGTTGCCGTGAGGTATTTTCCCGATTTGATGCTTTCCACCTCTGCGCGTGCGATGGGTTCCACAACGAGGCGGAAGGAGGAGCCGTTACCTTTAACGAGCTGTTTTATCTTGGCAACTGTACCGCAAGTGTAGCAGTCCTTTTCTGTGGGTGATTGAACCGCCGCTTCCTTCTGGCATACAAGGAATATCATGTTATCTGCGTTTGCCGCAGCTTCGCAAGCGCGCTTTGACGGTGCGCGTGCCACATCAAGATTCATGGGTATGCCCGGAAATGCCACTATCTGACGCATTGCGACACAAGGAAGCGTAAGTTTTCTTATGTTCTCTGTTGTTTCTGACATTTTGGATAATTGCCTTTCTGTATAACAAATGCCTTTTGGCACGATGTTTTTGTTTTTGTTGATTTTCATTACAGCATGATATAAAAAATCATTTTAATTATAACACATTCAACTTAGCTTTTCCACAGTTAAATAAGAAAATTCATAATATATTTTCATTTTTTTCTTCTTTGTTATCGCACAAAATAAAAATACCCTGCCGTCCGTCGCATCGTGCTTTAAGATATGCGGAAAGCAGGGTATATTTTTATAAAATTATGCAGACAAGACCGCCCGCACCCTCGTTTATAACACGCTGTAATGTTTCGGAAAGGCGCGCTCTGGCATCGTCGGGCATATGCGAAAGCTTTGTGTGCAAGCCCTCGTTCACAAGTTCATAGAGCGATTTTCCGAGCATATTCGTCTCCCATATCTTTTGCGGATCCGTCTCAAATTCCCGCAAAAGAAAATTGACAAGCTCCTCGGACTGCGCCTCTGTGCCGACTATCGGCGAGACCTCCGTTTTTATGTCGGCTTTTATCATGTGTATGGACGGTGCGCTTGCGCGGAGCTGAACACCGTAGCCGCCGCTCTTTTTGACTATCTCGGGTTCTTCGAGCTTTAAGTCGTATATATCGGGCACAACTATTCCGTAACCTGTCGCGTTGACCTCCTCGAGCGCTTGCGCCACTTTGTCATATTTCTTTTTCGCCTGTGCAAATTCCGCAAGGGTTGACATGAGCATGGCATCATCCGTTATCTCGGTGCCCGTAACATCGCTTATCAAACGATAAAAAAGACCGTCTTTCGCCGTTACGAGTATTTCTGCCTTGCCTGTGCCGAGGTCGAGCTTTGTAACATAAGAATTTTTTATATTTTCGTTTTCCGATGCCGCGGAAAATGCGGAGGAGATGTCCCCTGTAACCTTTATATTTTCGGCGCATTCGGTTATCGTCGCAAAAACGCTTTTGTATATGGGGTGCTCGGGTTCAAGAGAAGCGATGAACGAGGGCAATTCAACATTTATCTCGCTCACGGGAAATTCCATCAAAACAAGCTCCAATATGTGTCCGATATCCTCTTTGTTAAGCTCAAGACAGTTTACAAGAGCCACGGGAGCCTTATATTTTTTCTCCATCTCAAGAGCGAGCTCCACCGCCTGCTCCGATTCGGGATGAGCGGAATTCAGCACGATGACGAACGGCTTATTTATCTCGTGAAGCTCGTTTGCAACTCTCGCCTCCGCCGCCTCATAATTTCCGCGCGATATCTCGCCGAAAGAGCCGTCGCACGTTACAAGCACGCCGATGGTCGCGTGTTCGCGGATAACTTTTTCCGTGCCTATCTCCGCGGCACGGTCAAACGGCATACTTTCGTCCGACCAAGGAGTCATGACCATGCGAAGCTCGCCGTTTTCGTAATTTCCGAGCGCTTCGGGCACGATATATCCGACGCAGTCTATCATCTTGCATGAAAAATGTTCACCGCCGTCGAGCGTAACGCTAACAGCTTCATCGGGGATGAACTTAGGCTCCGTCGTCATGACGGTCTTTCCTGCGGCAGACTGCGGCATCTCGTCCTTGGCTCGCTTTTTATCATAATCATCGGAGATATTCGGGACGATTATCGTTTCCATAAATTTTTTTATAAATGTGGATTTGCCTGTTCTCACTGGCCCCACCACACCTATGTAGATATCGCCCGAGGTTCGAGTCGCGATATCGCGGTAAATATTGCTCATTTTTGTATCCTCCAAATATAGTTTTTCTTTATAGAAAAATATATTAAAAAGAACAAAGAAATATGCTTGGCTCGAACCGCATCTATGGCACAATTCTTACGATATAACAACAAAATATTTGTAGGGCAAGGGCTTGCTCCTGCCGCAAAACCTTCTCCGGTGTGAGAAAGTGGCAGCCGAAGGCTGACGGATGAGGTGCTACTTTTCTATAAGTTTTTCTTTATCCTCTTTGGCGAATCGCATCGAAAATTTGAATATCATCAAATGCGACTCCCCGAAAGGCGCCACTCTCGGAACCGCGCCGCATGGCATGAGTCGAAAGGTTTGGCTTTTAGCCGAGAGCCTTTAATGCATGGTTCGCACTCTATCAATGACAAAATCATTGCAATTGGACACGGGCGACCACAGGTCGCCCATACGGATGGTAATACAAATAAATATGTGTTTGAATCGAAGTTGCGGCGTTGATAGACTTTATTTCAGCAAACAAAAGCCATGACCTTTCGATCATGGCTTAAAGTTAGGCTTTTATTCCACCGTAACGGATTTTGCAAGATTGCGAGGCTTATCTACATTGCAACCGCGCATATTTGCAACATGATATGCCAAAAGTTGTGTTGCCGTAGCCGCAAGGATGGGGCTTATAAGCTCATCAACTTCGGGAAGTTCAAATATGCGTTTTGCATCGTCCGCCGCAAGTCCCGAGCCGCAGATGAGGTATATCTCTCCGCCGCGCGCCATTACTTCGCGCATATTGCTGAGCGTTTTTTCGGATGTTGCGCTCTGCGTTGCAAGCGTTACAACAGGCATTCCGTCCGTGATAAGCGATATCGTGCCGTGCTTCAACTCGCCTGCGGAATATGCTTCTGCGTGGATATATGATATCTCTTTGAGTTTGAGTGAGCCTTCCATTGCGATGTATGCATCAACACCTCTGCCGATGAAAAACATATTCTCCGCAGATCTGATGTCTTCCGCGCTCTGCTTTATCTCGTCCTCACGAGCGATAACTTCGCCGAGTTTACCGGGGAGATCTTCGCAGAATATGCGTGTGTAATGTTCTGCTTCTTCCTTTGTGAAAGTTCCGCGCAATTCGCCGAGATATATCGTGAACAAGCCGAGGAGAGATGTCTGAACGGTATATGCCTTCGTGCTCGCAACGGCAATTTCGGGGCCTGCATATGTGTAGAGCACATAGTCCGCTTCGCGCGCGATAGTGGAGGCGAGGACATTTACAAATGCTATCGTATATATGCCACGCTCTTTTGCAAGTCTTACTGCGGCGATGGAATCTGCCGTTTCGCCCGACTGAGATATAACGAGAACAGCTGTGTCATCGTCGAGAATCGGGTTGCCGTAACGGAACTCGGAGGCTATCTCTACGAAAACAGGTATACGTAAGAATTTTTCTATCATGAATTTTGCGTAAAGTCCTGCGTGCATAGCCGTTCCGCAAGCAACTATATGGATAGAAGAAAGCTTTTTGAGCTTTTCTTCGTCAAGTCCGTCCGCAGCGAAGTTCAGCTTTCCGCTTTTTATATGAGGACGAAGCGTGCGCTCAACAGCCTCTTTTTCTTCGTTTATCTCTTTGAGCATGAAATGAGCATAACCGCCCTTTTCTGCCTGAGCGGCGTCGAATTGCGCCGTCTTGACCTCTTTTTCGACCTTGTTGAGCGTTGCGTCGAAAACTTCCGCGCCGGTTGCCGTTATGCGAACTATCTCGCCGTCGTTCAACATGATATGTTTTTTCGTGTGGGCAAGAAACGCCGTAATATCGGAAGCAAGGAACGTGCCGTCATCACTTATGCCGAGCAAAAGTGGGCTGTCTTTCTTTGCGCCGTATATCTCGTTCTTTCTGTCCGCAAAGATGATGCCGAAAGCGTAAGAGCCACGCAAGCGAGTCGTTGCCTTTGCGATGGCGCGGATTGGGTCTTCTTCTTCTTTGTAGCAAGCATCGATAAGAGCGGCAGCGACCTCCGTGTCCGTTTCGGAAGCGAATATGTAGCCCTGATCCTCAAGGTCCGCTTTAAGCTCCCTGTAATTTTCTATGATACCGTTGTGAACGAGCACAACTTCGCCGATACGGTGAGGATGAGCGTTGCGCTCCGAGGGTTCGCCATGTGTCGCCCAACGTGTGTGTGCGATACCGCATTTTTCTTCGTTTTCCGCAACGGTCTCGAGCTTCTTTTCAAGGTTGATCATTCCGCCTTTGGAGCGAACGATGTTTATGCTATCTTCTTCTGCCAACGCAACACCTGCGGAGTCATATCCGCGATATTCAAGGGCATAAAGACCGCCTATGAGACGTGCGCGGCAATTTTCACTTCCTGTAAAGCCGATTATTCCGCACATATCGTGTATATGTCATATCCTGCAAATATATTTTTGCAGGATAACCTTTCTTCATTTTTTCTTTTTATGATTCTTTTTATATCAGTTCACTCCGGACAAAGCCGCAGTTATATTTTCAACCATATCCGTAACTATCTTATCTACGAGTTCGAGGTCATCACCCTCTGCCATTATACGGATGAGCGGTTCTGTACCGGAGGGACGAACGACAACTCTGCCTGTTTTGCCAAGGGTGTTCTTTGCGTTATCCAAGATCTCGCGAACGCGATCGTTCGTGTAAAATTCGAGCTTCTGCTCGTGGTTCGCCGTAATATTCTTTGTTATCTGGGGGTAAAGCTTCATAACATTCGTTGCTTCGGAAAGCGTTATGCCCTTGCGGCAAAGCACGGAAAGGAGCTGTACCGCCGTAAGTTCGCCATCGCCCGTCGTTGCAAAGTCGCGGAAGATGATATGACCCGACTGTTCGCCGCCGAAGTAGTAATCTTCCATTATCATCTTTTCGAGAACGTATCTGTCGCCTACTTTTGTGCGGAAGAAATTGATCCCGTTATCTTCGCAGAATTTGCCGAGGCCGAAGTTTGACACGATGGTTCCGACGATCGCATTACCCGTGAGTCTGCCGCGCTCTTTCATATCGAGCGCAATTATAGCCATTATCATATCGCCGTCTACGATATTACCCTTTTCATCTACGCAAAGGCAACGGTCCGCATCGCCGTCAAATGCAACGCCTGCGAAAAGTCCGTGTTCAACAACGTATTTCTGCAAATTTTCAATATGAGTGGAGCCGCAATCTTCGTTGATGTTAAAACCATCGGGCGTGCAGGAGATCATATGGCATTTTGCGCCGAGGGATGTAAGGAGTTCTTCTGCCGTTGCGGAAGCGGAACCGTTTGCACAATCGACCGCTATCTCTATGCCATCGAGAGAATAGAGCACGGAGGAGCGAACGTGAGCAATATAATCTTTGAGCGCATCCTTGGAGTATGTTACAGTGCCGATCTGGTCGGGTTCAACCGTTTTGAGAAGCTCGGGTGTATCGAGAACAAGCTCCTCTACTCTTTCTTCAAGCTCGTCTGCAAGCTTCATGCCTGAATCGTTGAAAGCTTTGATACCGTTGAACTTGCTGGGGTTATGAGAAGCGGATATCATGATGCCCGCGTGAGCTTTATATTTATCTATAAGGTACGCTACCGCAGGGGTAGGCACCACACCGAGGTTTATAACATCCATGCCTGCGGAGCAAAGTCCCGCGCTTATGGCATTTGCGAGCATTTCGCTCGATTGTCTTGTGTCCATACCGAGCACTACTGTGCCGTATTTATTATGACGTCCCTTACCGATGACCATGGCGATAGCTCTGCCGAGCTGCATCGCAAGATCGCAAGTAAGCTCTTTGTTCGCAACACCGCGAACGCCGTCTGTACCGAAAAGTCTGCCCATTGTTTACCTCTTTTCCGAACGCTTTTGCGTTCTGTTTAAATTTTTTTGACGATCAAGCCGTCTTTTTTATATATGCTGTTTTCCGCCACAACGCCGCGAACGCAGGATGTGGGGTATACAGTGGAATTTTTGCATATGATACTGCCGGGGCAAAGCACGCTGTTGCAGCCCACTTCAACATTATCGCCGAGCATAGCGCCCACTTTTTTGCGCTCCGTGGGTATGTTTTCGCCCTCGTTTTTGATGACCACAAGGGTCTTATCACTTTTTACGTTGGATGTTACGGAGCCAGCGCCCATGTGAGACTTATATCCCAAAACGGAATCCCCCACATAGTTGAAATGAGGCACCTGAACGCTGTCGAATATGATGCAATTTTTAAGCTCGCAGGAGTTGCCGACCACGCTTCCCTTGCCCACTATCGCAGAACCGCGGATATAAGCGCAATGGCGTATCTCTGCGCCGCTGTCAATGATGCAGGGGCCGTTTACAACGGCTGTGGGCGCGATAGTCGCGTCTTTTGCTATCCATACGTTCTCGCTCGTCATTGTATATTTATCTTCGGGAAGTGTCTTTCCAAGCTCCACGATAAAGTCTGATATCTTCGCCAACACCTCCCAAGGATATGTTGCGCCGTCGAATATCTTTTCCGCTATCGTATGACCGCTTTCCCAAAGCGATGATATCTTAATGTCTGCCATGTTCCTTTTCTCCTTTCAAAAGTGCAAATATGATACCGAAATATATAAAAAAACGCTGCAAAAAAAATATATCTCTATACCGTTTTTGCAGCTGTCTTTTATATGGCGCGCCCGATTGGATTCGAACCAACGGCCTATCGCTTAGGAGGCGATCGCTCTATCCTACTGAGCTACGGGCGCAAATATTTTATAACAACACCGCCCCGCCCTTTCGGGCGGTTTGGTATATATTATGCTGTATTATTATTTTTTGTTTATATTTTTTGCGTTTTCTTCGGAAATTATATCTTTTTCTTCGGATATATCCGAGTTTTCGGACTCTGCCGCTTCATTTGAAGCTTCTTCGTCTTCGTGATGTCCTTCGCTTTCTTTATGCTCTTCTATCGTATGCTCAATGAAAACGAACATAGATTTTATTCTTGCGAAGATGGAGGGGCGATTCTTTTTTCTTTCTTCCGCTTCCATGCGTTCGATCTCTATCTCTTTGCCGACGCCATCAGAATAATATTCGATGATATCGGGGCTCATATCTTTCTTTTTGAGCTTATCTTCAACGGAGCTGTTGAACCAACCGTAAATGAGCGCGAAAAGCGGAACACCTATTATCATGCCGATAAAGCCGAATATGCCCGACATGAGCGTGATGGCGATAACTATCCAAACAGAGGGAAGTTCCAAATGTTCACCTATGATCTTCGGCGCTATGATGTTACCGTCTACCTGCTGAAGGATAAGTATTATAATCAAGAACCAGATGACCTTAATGGGGTCGGAGATGAATACGATAAATGCGGAGGGTATGGCACCGATGAACGGTCCGAATATCGGAATAAAGTTCGTTGCGCCGATGATGAGTGAGATGAGCGGATAATAAGGTATGCCCACTATACTGCATATGATAAAGCACTCTATGCCGACAAGGAGCGAGTCAAACGCCATGGCAACGATATAGCCGCCGAACGAATTGTCCGCTTTTTTTATCGCTTTTACGATCCTTTGGTATTTCTTTTCGGAGAAGAAAGCGCTTACTATACGCTTGCCCTGTGCGATGAATACCTCTTTTTGCAAAAGAAAATATACGGAAAGGATAATACCCAAAGTAAAATCTTTTAAAAATGTTATGACACTACCCAATATTCCCGTAAGTCTTGGCATGATATATGCCAAAATATCGTCAACGGCACCGATAAAACTGTTTATATATCCCGCAAGCTTTTCTACCAGACCGGAGAAAATGCCATTGTTTTCGGCAAAGCTCGTGAGCCACTTTTGAACCGCGGCTATATAATGAGGGATATTGTTTTTAAGGTCCATTATGCCTGCCCATACCTGAGGGAAAAGGATAAGAACAAAAACGACCATCGCCACGAGCACGACGATATATGTGCAAAGGACGGAGAGAGCGCGTTTGAGCTTCATTTTTCCTTTCTTTTTATCAAGAAAACGGAAAACTTTTTTTTCGAACAGCAACAATATTCTGTTGAGTATATATGCTATTACTATTCCGTACAGGATGGGATTGAATACTCTCAAAAGGTCTTTTGTGCCGCCTATGATATCAACGTGCAACAAGAAAAATACGCAGACGATTGCAAACAACACCACGATACAGGCGTATTTAACTATCTTACCGTATTTTTTGTCCCATTCAAATTTCATTGGCGATCCTCTTTCAAATATATAGACTATATATTAAATATTTTATACTTATAAGTCGTTTTAGTCAAGAGTTTTCTCTATGTTAAACGAAACAAAATTGCAAAAATTTTATTTTTTATATCTTTTCGGCTTCTTTTTGCCGAATCTTGGGCATAATATGTCCCTTTTGTGAACAAAATATGGCGATTTTTTCGGTTTGATGATGAAAAAGCCGACAAGATCCTCGCCTTGTCGGCTCTCTTTTTATACTTTGAATATCTTTATCTCGCCAAAATAGCATTTTGTTTCAAGACAAACGGGGATGCCGCTCTGATTTTCGGGAAAATCGTTCTTCACTTCGCCGAAAAAGGCATCTGATTTTTTAACCACCAGAGAAACGTTCGACGGAACATATATCTTAACGCTGCCGAAAGAACAGCTCACGCGGAAAGATCTGGTTTGGTTTATTATGGCGTTGGAAATGTCTATCTTCAATTCACCGAAAGAGCAGCTGTAATCTCCGCCATCAAAGACTTTGCCGTCGAAATTGACTTCGGGCTTTTTGCCGTCTATCTCGGGGCGAGATGCGTTTTCATTGGGTGTGTCTTTCTTTTTAAATGCGGAAAGAAGCACTTTTACGCCTATCACAACGATGATGATGGGAAACACGAGCTTCCAGGATATATATTTTCCTATCGGCTCTATGTGGTTCAAAAGGAGCACGACACCGATGATAAGACCAATGACATTTCCCGTGTCGGGTCCGGATGTTGCCATCCCATAAAGGCAAGGCACGATTATAAATAATGTCCACCAACCGGGGAAGAAGATGCTTACATCCCATAGCTCCAAAGCGTTTCCGCAAAGGATGACACCGAGAGCAATTATTATCAAGCCCCAAAAAACGCTTGCAATAGTCTTTCTTTTCATAAAAATGCCTCCTTATGATATTGATATTCTGTTTTTAATATTTGAGTCTTGCTTCCATTCGTTTCTTTTTGATATACATATTTCTGAATACGATAGCCAAAACGATAACACAGATAACAGCGACCGTTATCCAGAACGAAGCGCTCAAGCTGTTCGTTCTTACAATGGATACCCAAAGGTCATCCATGAGCTGGTTAGTATCCCCTGTAAGATGAACATATCTTTCGGAATTATCAAGTATATCCCGGGAAGGATACGCTATATCGCTCTGGGCAAGTTCCTCTTCGAGGTACTGTTTAGCCGCGGAGATAGGTGTGGAATACCATATCATATTGCAGTTTTCTGCGGATATAGTCGGCTCACACAAAAAGTTTATGAACATTTCCGCCGCTTCCTTGTTTTTGCTCGTGGAGGGGATGCACATAGCATCCGTGAAGAGGTTCGTTCCCTCATCGGGGAAAACAAAAGCAAGGTCTTCGTTTTCATCGCACATAGTCAAAAAGTCGCCTGCGTAATAGGGCGCAATATATGCGTTCTCCTCGACCATCTTATCAAAGATCTGGTCCATAACGTAAGCCTGAACTATGCCGCTCTGCTTGGAAAGTTCCTCTGCCGCTTCTTTAAGCTCTTCGGGATCCGTGGAGTTCATGGAATAGCCGAGTCTTTTGAGCGAGATGGCAAAAGCATCGCGCGAGTTATCGAACATGAGTATCTTTCCGTCGTATTTTTCGTTCCAAAGCATATCCCAACCTGCAACGTCGGCTTCGTCAACGTATTTCGTGTTGTAGATAACGCCTATCGTACCCCATGTATAGGGAACGCTGTATTCATTCGTGGGGTCATATTCGGGATTTTTAAAATCGTCATCGACGTATTTATCAAAGTTGGGGACGTTCGAATAATCGATCTTATGGAGCATACCCTCCTGCGCCAAGCGCGATACCATATAGTCGGAGGGGAATATGACATCATAGGAAGCGCTGCCGCTCTTGAGTTTTGCATAAAGGCTCTCGTTGCTGTCGAACGTGGTATATTCAACATTGATACCCGTTATTCTTTCAAATTCCTTTATGATGTTCATGGAGCCGTCGCCACCGTCCGCGATATATTCGCCCCAGTTATAAACGTATATGGTTACATTTTTGCCCTTTAATTTGGAGTAATATTCCATATCATAGGAATGATCCTCCGTTTCGGCTGCTCCCACGCAGCAAGTTGCAAAGCAAAGCATAAGAAGCACCGAAATCAAACATGAAAGTATCTTCTTTGTTTTCATTTTTATCTCCTTGCAGCTCTCTTTCTTTCAAGTTCCTTTTCTTTGCGGATGGCGCGGATATTAACAACGAGCAATATCACGAGTACCACAACGAAGATTATCGTAGAAAGAGCGTTTATCTCGGGGCTGACGCGCTTCTTGACCATCGAATAGATCGTGATGGAAAGAGTCTGTATATCGCCTGCCGTGAAAAAGCTGATGACGAAATCGTCTATGGAATATGTGAGCGCCATAAGGAAGCCTGTTATGATACCGGGCATTATCTCGGGAATGACTACCTTCTGAAAAGCCTTTGCAGGGCTGCATCCAAGGTCCATCGCCGCCTCATAAAGGTTCGTATTTATCTGTCGGAGCTTTGGCAAAATGGAAAGGAAAACGCTCGGCACACAAAATGTTATGTGCGCGATTATAAGCGTTACCCAGCCGCCGCTCAAGCGCATTGCGGAGAAAAGGAGCATAAGTGAGATACCCGTAACTATCTCGGGGTTGAGCAAAGGAAGGTTCGTTACGTTTTTGATAACGCCCTTTGCGAGTTTGTTCTTCATTGAATAAACACCGAGAGCCGCCATCGTGCCCAATATCGTTGCAAAGATGCTGGATATAAACGCAACGATGAGCGTATTGCGGAACGATTCTATGATAAGGTCATTGGAGAATAGCTCCTTGTACCATTTGAGCGAAAAGCCCTGCCAAGAATAGCCCTTGCTGGAGTTAAAAGAGAAAACTATAAGTATGATGATGGGCGCATAGAGAAAAAGAAGCAAAAGCGCCGCATATATGCCGGAAAGTCTATTTTTTTTCATGCCAACGTCGCCTCCGAATCTTCAGTTTCCAAGCGGTTGAATATTATCATCGTGATGAGAACTACGACCATGAGGAGCAAGGACGTTGCGGAACCGTAGTTGAGGTTATACGCACCGCCGAGCGTCTGCGCCGTGATAAGGTCGCCGATAAGGTAGTTTCCGCTGCCGCCGAGCAAGCCGGAAATTACGAATGTGCTGACAGCGGGTACGAATACCATCGTGATGCCCGAAATGATGCCGGGCACGCTCATGGGAAGGATTATCCTTCTGTGAGTCTGCAATGTATTTGCGCCGAGGTCCGCCGCCGCTTCTATGATCCTGCCGTCTATCTTTGTCATGATGGAGTAGAGGGGCATTATCATATAGGGCAAATAGTTATATACCATGCCGAATATTACCGCGCCTTCCGTATTTATCATGTGTATAGGGTCAAGACCTATCTTCATGAGAAGCGTGTTTATAACGCCGTTATCCTCTATGAGTGCGGAGAGCGCGTGCGTGCGGAGAAGGAAGTTCATCCACATGGGGAGCATAACGAGCATTATGAGGAGCTTTTGCTTGCTGTATGATTTGCGAGAGATGTGGTATGCAAAAGGATATGCGAGCACGAAGCAGACTGCCGTTGAGATAGCAGCCATGTATATACTTTTTATAAGCGTGGGGATATGCGCCGACGCTTTACTGATGTATGCAAAGGAAAAATTGCCGTTGCCGTCCGTAAATGCAAAATAACCTATCATGCAAAGGGGGATTATCGTGAAGAGTATCATCCACGCGATGTAAGGGGCGGCTGTCCATTTTGCTTTCATTTTCATTTTACGTCGCCACCTTCTTCGTCGGCATCGTCCTCGTCCTTAGCCTTCCAATCGCTCTTTTTCATGATATGGATATTGTCGGGATCGATATAAAGTCCGACCATAGTGTCAACAGGTGTTGCGGTTGTGGACTGAACTATCCAAAGTCTGCCGCTGTCGGGTTTCAATTTGACTGTGTGAGTCTTTTCTTTGCCGTTTTCAACGGGTGTGAAGTGCGCGTAAAGAGTGTGGTTCTCATATTCGAGCAAAGAGTTTCCTGCTTCGGCTCTCTTGCCTCCGCTTATCTTTGTGAACCAACCTGCGAATTTATAGCCTTCTCTTTCCGCGGGAACGGGAAGCTCGCCGTATATGCCGTTTTCGCAAAGGAGATCGTCAAAGCTGTCATCCGTATCGGGGGATTCAAAGTAAACTTTGTATTCCATGCCTTCTTCGTAAACGGGCTCTTCGATGATCTTGCTGGAACGCTCGCCGTATACTGTCCAATGAGCGTAGAGTCTGTGGGGTGCGTTTTTGAAGATAGCGCTGTTTGCATCTATCTTATGACCGCCGACGGGTTTTGTGTACCAACCTTCAAATTCAAAGCCACAGTTTTCGGGAACGGGAAGGTCGCCGTATGTGCCGTTTTCGGGTATCTCAACGGTTTCCGCAGATACTTTGCCGGAGCGCAAAGCAACTTCCATTTCGTAATGAACGCCTTTGAAAGTTACGTTTACGACTTTGCCGCGAAGAACGTCGTCCGATACTTCGCCCAAGCGGATATCTTCGGGGCGGATGACTACATCGACTTTTTCGTCTTTTTCAAAGCCTTTGTCTACGCAGTTATGCTCTCTGCCGCCGAACAAAACGGAAAAGTCCTTGTGCATAACACCGGGAACGATGTTGGACTGACCGATAAAGTCCGCCGTGAATGCGTTTGCAGGCTCGTTGTATATATCCTGGGGAGTGCCTATCTGCTGGATAACACCGCCGTTCATAACGACGATGGTATCGCTCATGGTAAGCGCTTCCTCCTGGTCATGTGTAACATAAATAAATGTGATGCCGAGCTTTTTCTGTATCTTTTTAAGCTCTATCTGCATTTCTTTGCGGAGCTTCAAGTCGAGCGCGCCGAGCGGCTCGTCAAGCAAAAGCACCTTGGGTCTGTTCGCAAGTGCGCGAGCGATGGCAACACGCTGCTGCTGACCGCCGGAAAGAAGCTCTACGCTTCTGGAGTCATAGCCTTCAAGGTTTACCATTGCGAGCATTTCGTGAACACGCTTTGCGATCTCCTTTTCGGGAGTTTTGGAAAGGCGCAAGCCGAAAGCGACGTTTTCGTAAACGTCAAGATGCGGAAAGAGCGCGTATTTCTGAAAAACCGTGTTAAGCTGTCTTTTATGCGGGGGGAGATCGTTTATCTTTTTACCCAGGAAGTTGACTTCTCCCTCATCCGGTGCGACAAAGCCACCTATTATTCGGAGCGTTGTTGTCTTTCCGCAGCCGGAAGGGCCGAGAAATGTTACAAACTCTTTGTCGTGTATCTCAAGATCTATCGACCTCAGGATAGGTTCGCCGTTAAAGCTTTTTGAAATGTTTTTGAGTTCGATTATAACCGGATTGTTACTCATTGTTTTTCCTCTCACTTTTTAATGTATTATGCGCGGACGCACACGGGTACACCAAAGCTTGTACCAAGCTAAAAAATGCACGGAAAAACAAAGTTTTTTTCCGTGCATTAAAAAGTGCCGTGAATATTCAAAAAAATCTTTCTGATTCACGAGGGAATTATAACAGATTATGTCGTAAAATGCAATATATTTTATGAAATTTATAAAAAATTCTTTAAAAAAACTAAAATATTCTCGATTATCCGTGTTTTTTTCAGAAAAACAGCGTTTAGTTTGTGTTTTTCTCCGTTTTATTCCCTTATGCTCAAAAAATCTCCGCTTTCCAAAATCTCACCCGGGAGCGTTCAATTTTTTTGCCTTATCCTGTAAACGCAAACGCTCATATCGTCTGACCTTTTGTTTATGTAAGCGGCATCCGAAAGAATATTTTCCGCCATGTCGCAAGCATCCATGCGCCATTCATGTTCCAAAAATTCCAAAAGGTGAAGGTCTCTTTTGTCCGCTTCCGTCGTGCCGTCGCCGCCCACACCGTCCGAGCACATGACGATCACATCGCCGTCGCGAAGCGAAAACTCCGTAACTTCCGCGCTTACCTCCGAAAGTATACCAAGCGGCACCGTGCCCGAGGCTATCTTGTAAACGCTTCCCTTTCGCACGATGTAGGAAGCCGCCGCGCCGCTTTTGGTGAACGAAGCCACGCCGCGCAAAAGATCTATCTCCAAAAGGTCTATGGTCGAAAAACATTCCGTGTTCTTGTTCGAGATGAACATATTGAGCATTTCGAGCGTTGTTGATTTGCGGTTGCCGCAAGAGAGCATCTGCTCCAAAAAAGTTTTGCATATCCCTGCGGTGATATCGGCTTCGCTTCCGCTTCCCATGCCGTCGCAAATGAAACCATAGAAAAGATCGTCCCTCGATTCCGTGCAACCTACGGCATCTCCGCAAACTCTTTCTCCTCGCTTTGCGCTCTGACGTTCCGCGTGTTCCACCTCGAATATGCGCGTGCTCTCGAGCGTCATCGAGGCTTCCTCGCCCTCTATCGAATATTCCGGCATGGTAAAAGAGCCGCCGCAAACGCTTACGCAAAGGTCGCGCACATCCTGCGCGCCGAAGCCCGAGCGCAATATATCGCGCCCCGTGGCTATGATATATTTCTTTCTGCCGCCGCAAACAACGACGTTTTCGGCATATATCCCGGCAAGTTCAAACGCACGGCAAAGCTTTTCTGTGAGTGTTCGGTCTATCTCGTATGCTTTATCGCTCTTGGCGACCGTATCGGCGATTATCTTTGCCGCCGCACCGTAATCAAAAGCAAATATGCGTGTTTTATCGTGCAGTGCGCTTTCGCGCAAAAGAGCCGTTATGCCTGCGTTTATGTCGGATATGATGACTTCTTTCTTGACACAGCCGAAGCGCAATATCCCAGTGCCCGACACGGTTTTTCCTTTTTTCATTATGCGAAAGGCGATGCTGTCCACAAGGTCCTCTTCGCTCTCCTTTGTCCTTTGACATTCGCCTTTGCTCGGGCAATTTTCACAATGTTTTTCAAATGCGGCACGGCATACGTCCGATATCCTGCCCCTGTCGGGCGAGCGAAAGACCACGGACATATTTTTTATGGTTTTCGAAAGTGAGGAGAGCATATCCGCGTGCTGTTCCGCTCTGTTCTCCTTTTCCTCTTCGCGCTTTTTTGCGAGCAACGTGCTTATACGGAGCTTGCCGCCCATATCCTCGCCTCCGAACGAGATATTCGGCAAGATATCAAGTTTCTTTGCCGTCAGCACCAAAATTGCAGCTATCAGCACCTCGGGAAGTATTGCGGACAAGCCGACCGTTCCGCTCGAATAAAGTCCTCCGCACACGGTAACTCCGAGAGAGATAAGCGAAGCAACAAGCGGAGATACCTCGTAAAATACGCCTGCGGCAAGCCCCGAAAAAGCAAACAGCACCGCATTGTCGGCACCTGCGGCAAGTCCCGACAAAAGCCCCGAAACGCAACCTTTTGCACCGTCCCCCGAAAAAGCCATCGTCAACATTATCGCATAAGCCGCGACCGTTCCGAGCGATATCGTCATCACGGATGCCCCCGCAAACGAAAACACCACGCAAAAAACTATTGCCGCTTTTCCTGCGGCATATATCGCCGTACTTTTCAAGCGAGGTCTTTGAGCAAAAGCGAACAAAAAAGTAAACAGCACCGTCGTTATTATGCCGAAAGAGCCTGCGAAAACATCATATACCGTTCTGCCACTCAAAACACCGACCGCGGCGCTTATAAAACTCGCGCAGAGAGAGGAAAAAACTCGCACTTTTATGTCATCGTTAAAGGAGAGCTTTTCGAATATATCGTCCCTCGGAAAAAGACCGTTCTCACGCTTGTTTTGCGTTATCAGCATGACATAGCGAAAAGCCGCCGCACTCACGCACAGCACCGCAGGCAGATATAGCTTTTCGCGCGAACGAGAAAGTGCGATACGCAAAAAAATGCCTATCGTATATTCTATCAAATGCTTTTCCGCGGAGCAGATGAGCGCAACTCCGAGCGGATATGTAGAAAACGGAAACGCCGTCCCCGAAAACAGAAAGCTTTCCAAAACGGAAACGAGCGAAAGTATCACCTGCCGTATAAAAAATATCTTCGATTTTATTTTGTGTTTTTTGCCGCGAGCAAAGGCTCTTTTGTTTGTTTTTTCGTCCGTCATTTTTCCTCATCCCTTTTTAAATTATTTTAAGCGTATCATCTCGCTTTTATGATAACTCATAAAGAGTGCGGAGCTTGTCATATCCGATATATCGCAAAAAAATTATTTTTCTCGTTTTTTGCCGATTGAGCGCGCTCCGTGGTCATTTTTTGCCGTTTATAACGAGAATGCCCACACCGAAAAGGTGTGGGTCTTAACTATCTCTCCGCGTTCAGCATATTTTCTATCAATATGCCGTAACCGCGCGTCGGGTCGGATATCATAACGTGAGTTATAGCTCCGATGAGCTTGCCATCCTGTATGATGGGGCTTCCGCTCATGCCCTGAACTATGCCGCCCGTTTTTGCAAGCAGAGCTTTATCCGTTATCTCCACGATAAAGTTTTTTTGCGTTGCGCCCTCGTCTATGGCGGAGATGTTTACTTCGTATTTTTGCCGTCCGTCGCCGTCAACGGTCGTAAAGATATATGCTTTCCCCTCGTGGACGAAGCCTCTGCCGTGTGCACGGTAAGTCTCCGATTTCAAGCTTTCGGGGATATCGGAAAGCGCACCGAAGATGCCCGAACCGCTGTTTTTGATTATCTTGCCTGTTTTTTGCCCCGAAAAATATCCACGAAGCTCGCCCGGGGCGCCGTTTTTGCCCTTTATCACCTCGGTGAGGGTAACATCCTCGCAAGAGCCGTATGATATGGGTATGAGTGCGCCCGTGTCGGCATCGCATATGCCGTGGCCAAGCCCTGCGAAAACTCCCGTTGAAGGGTCGATAAATGTTATCGTGCCGATGCCTGCGGCGTTGTCGCGCGCAAGCACGCCTATCTTATATCCTCCGCTTGGGTCTGCTTTCGGAAAAAGCGTTACGGTGCGCTCTTTTCCCGAGCGCCTTATCGTCATTGATATGCTCTTTCCTCCGCTCTTTTCCACGGCTTCGCAAAGCGCTTTTGCGCTCCCTATGCGCTCGTCCCCTACGGATATTATGACATCGCCCTTATGAAGCCCTGCTTCAAGCGCAGGTGAACACGCGCTCTCACCGACACCGACTTTCGTGATGTTCACTATTATAACACCGTCCGTATGGAGCCGCACGCCGAACGGGACCCCTGCCGCTATCAGCATCTTCTGCTCCGATAAAGCACAGAACGCGCCATTGTTTTCGGAAAACGCAGACGAAGGCAAGATCAACATAACGGCAAATATTATCGCTGCAAAAAACACAGCTGCCGATCTTTTTGTTTTTGACATATTTTTCGCTTTCACGGCGGCTTTTTTCTGTTTAACGCCATCGCCGCCGAATGGCGCAGGACCGTTTTTTGTCCTCTTTTAATTTGCTACGCAAAAGGCTTTTTTATGTATAACAAATTTTCGCAGGTCTGCCGCTTTTTCTTTTTAAACCGCATCGTTTGGCTGAATATACGCATCGTTTGGCTGAATATACTTGACAAAATCGAAATAATATATTATTATTAAATACAATAAGGG
>CAZERM010000008.1:0-36300 GCA_964514555.1 uncultured Lachnospiraceae bacterium
TACATTTCGGGCATATTTTCTGCAAGAGTAGCTGTATTTTCTTCTTTATATTCTTTATAATAATTTAACTTTTCTTTCTAACAAAGAAAAGCGCTAACCTATCATTCGACAAGTTTTGAATATTGACACTTTTTCGCCCAAATGATATAAATTATATAACATTGTTGCAACAGTATTTTTATTCGAAAGGACAAAAGTATTATGAAAAAAAGAATCGTTTCCGCAATACTTGCGCTTTCGCTCATGTTGGGCGCGAGCCTCGCTTTCTGCTCTTGCGGAGAAAAGGTTCCCACTGCCCCCGAAGGCACGGTAACAAGAATAACAGTAGACGTAAACCCCGGCGTAGAGCTTATGGTCGATGACCAAAACAAAGTCGTTGCAGTTACGGCGCTCAATGATGACGGTAGTGTTCTTATCGCAGGCGAAGAACTCGTCGGCAAAACTCCCGAAGAAGCAACAGAGATCATCATTTCTCTCTGCGTTGACACGGGATACCTTGTAAAAGGTGAGATATCCATTGACGAAAATTCCGTTAAGATATCCGTTTCAGGTAACTCCGAATATGCCGAATATCTCAAAAACAAGATCGAAGAAAACACAAACGAATTTCTCGAAAAACACGATATCAACGGCAAAGTTGAAAAGATAGAAGCCGCAAAGATAGAAAGATTGCGTGAGCTTGCTCTCGAAACTTCTCTTTTCACTGAAGAAGAAATAGACGCCATGACGGAAGAAGAACTTTACAAAGTTATCTCTGCAGGCAGAATAGAAACAGCGCTTCTTATCACAAGCGACCTTCGCGATGCCTATTACAGAGCAAGAGAATACGAGATATCCTTTGTAGAACGCGAAGCTACCGCAAAGATCATCAAAGGCATGGGCGGCGTTTATAACCTCGTTTACACGGGATATAAGACAGCGCTCGACGCTTACAGCTCCGCTATAACAGCTATCGATGATTTCAGATACGATACTCTCGTTTCCCCCGATTCCGAATATCAGAGATCTCTCGCCGCTCTCCGCGAAGCAAAAACAGAACTTCTCACACAAAAGAATTATGTTGCAAAACTTGAAATAAACGGTGAAGAATACGCTTCCGCTTCCGTAACGCTCGGCATGAGAGAAGAAACATATGAAAAAGCTCTTGCCGCTTACGAAAGACTCGGAGAGACCGCAAACGCAACGCTTGAAAACCTTGTTGAAGTCATGAGAAGAAGTGAGCAGGTGCTCATATCCCTCGAAGCAAACTTCAGCGATGACATAGAAGCGGAGCTTACAGCACACGCCGCAGAGCTTGAATCGGCAGTAAATTCCGCAAAAGACAGCTTCTTTGCCGAATTTGAAAAAGCTCACAAGGACGACATCAACACTATCGAATCAGAGCTTATCGCGCAGAAACAGGCGCTTATAGATTCAGTTAAAAATTCATAATCCGATCTCTCTCCTAAAAAGGTTTTGACCGTAACAAGTCGGAGCCTTTTATCTTTTCATACTTTTTATCTTTTCATACTATTGTAAAAACAAAATACTTATGGTATAATTAAAATTATAATATTATTTCTTCAAAGGAGAAAAACTATGAACAAAAACTTTCGCCCTGTTTCGGTTCCGCTTATCACGGTAGACCCCTTCTTTTCCGTTTGGTCTTTTGCAGATAAGCTCACCGATGACGTTACGCGTCATTGGACCGGCAGACGCAACCCTATGACAGGTATCATCAGAATAGATGACCGCGCATTTTTCTTCATGGGAAAAATGGTGTACTCCAACAGACACTATAACGAAAAATTTCCTACTATCCCTCAGACAAGCGTTAAAGTTACTCCCACTTCTTCCATATACACATTTGAAAACGAACTTTTGAAGCTCACGCTCAAATTTACAACACCCCTTTTACTCGATGATATGAAGCTTCTTTCTCGTCCCGCTTCATACATCAGCTATGATGTTGAAGTTAAAGCGGCAGGCGAACACAAAGTTGCCCTCTACTTCGATTTCGGCACGGAACTTTGCACGGAAACGACAGAACAGAAAGTTAAATTCGGCAGAACAGACTATTCTTTCTATATGGGTAACACAGAGCAGGCTCCCCTCAACAGATCGGGCGACGATTCCCACATCGACTGGGGCTTCTTCCATGTTTGCAGAACAGACGCTTTCATCTCCAACTTCCGCCGCAGAAGAATATTCTGCGAAAACAATCCCATGGTTCCCGGTATGAAGGAAGAGGACGAATACTCTTTTGAACAGAGCGCTTCCATCGGCTTTATCACGGAAAAATTGAACGATGTTATCGTTGTTGCATATGATGATGTTCATTCCATCAACTATTTCGGCGATATCCTCGACGCATGGTGCATGAAAGAATACGGCTGCTTTGATAACGCTGTTCGCGCCGCTATCGCAGACAGTGCGGAAACTTTTGCAAGATGCGAAAAATTCGATAAAGAATTCACAGCAAGACTTGAAAAATACGGCGAAGATTACGCTAAAGTAGCCGCTCTTACATACAGACAGGCTATCGCGGCTCACAAACTCGTTCGCGGTAAAAACGACGAAGTTCTCTTCTTCTCCAAAGAATGTTTCTCCAACGGTTGTATCGCTACGCTCGACATAACATACCCTTCTGCCCCCTTGTTCCTCATATTCAACCCCGAACTCGTTAAGGGTATGCTCCGCCCCATCGTTCGTCAGGCAGAAGATCCCGCTTGGCCGCACGATTTTGCACCTCATGATGCAGGTACATATCCGCTTGCAACCGGTCAGACATACTGCCGTAAACCCGACGATCCGTACCCGCTCGATGGTCAGATGCCCGTTGAAGAATGCGGTAACTTCCTCCTTTGCGTTGCGGCTGTTTGCCGTGCGGAAGGCAACGATTCCTTTGCTAAAGAAAACGCAGGTCTTATGAAGAAATGGGCAGATTACCTCGCTGAAAACGGCTACAATCCCGAACTCGTTAAGGGTATGCTCCGCCCCATCGTTCGTCAGGCAGAAGATCCCGCTTGGCCGCACGATTTTGCACCTCATGATGCAGGTACATATCCGCTTGCAACCGGTCAGACATACTGCCGTAAACCCGACGATCCGTACCCGCTCGATGGTCAGATGCCCGTTGAAGAATGCGGTAACTTCCTCCTTTGCGTTGCGGCTGTTTGCCGTGCGGAAGGCAACGATTCCTTTGCTAAAGAAAACGCAGGTCTTATGAAGAAATGGGCAGATTACCTCGCTGAAAACGGCTACAATCCCGAAAATCAGCTCTGTACAGACGACTTTGCAGGTCATCTCGCTCATAACTGCAACCTTTCCCTCAAAGCTATCGCGGCTCTTGCGGCTTACGGTAAGCTTGTAAACGATGCTAAATATGTAGACATCGCTCACGATATGGCAAAGAAATTCCTCGTTGATGCGGCAGGCGAAAAAGCAAGCAAACTCACATTCGACGGCGCTCCCGATACTTGGAGCATGAAATACAACCTCGTTTGGGATAGGCTTTTAGACCTTGGCCTCTTCTCCGATGATTTCTACAAGAAAGAGATCGCGCTCTACAAAGAAAAAGCGAACCGTTTCGGTGTTCCGCTTGACAACAGAGCTATGTATACAAAGATAGACTGGCTCGCATGGACAACGATCCTTACAGATGACGATGCTTACACAGCGGACATCTACGCAAGATGCGCCGACATGGTATCCACATCTCGTCAGCGTGTTCCCGTAACAGACTGGTACTTCACAGATACAGCGGACCAGGCAGGCTTCCAGAACAGAAGCGTTCTCGGCGGTTTCTATATCAACCTTCTCAAAGACGAATGGCTTTCTAAATAAGCTTAAATAAGAATGTCGGCAAGTTTTACCCTTGCCGACATTTTTTGTTTTATATAAGATCCTCTCAACATTTTATTTAAAGATGTTTTAAGCTTTTTTATCTGAAAGAAAAGCTTGCAGGTTTACCGCTTGAGGTTCTCTGTATCGAAAGCGATGTCTTTTGGCTTGGAACTATCGGAGCATGGCTCAAATCTTATCTAGACATGATTTTTACATAAAAAAACACGCTCTTGCGAGCGTGTTTTTAATTTATTTAGCAAGTTTTTCGATAAGTTCGAGAAGCTGAGGACGTGTGTCTACTATGTATTCAGCGCCTGCTTCTTTGAGAAGCTCTGTTGTTGTGTAGCCCCATGAAACACCGATTCTTGTCATGCCTGCATTTACGCCTGTCTTCATATCGATAACAGAGTCGCCGACAAAAGCAACTTCGGAGGGATCAAGACCCCATTTTTTAGCGATCATGTGAGCGCCCATCGGGTCGGGTTTGGGGATGATTCCGTCGGGTCCCATAAGTTCATCAAAGAGACCTTCGCCGTAAAGGTGGATCATTATCTTTTTAACATATTCATCTATCTTGTTGGAGTATACCGCAAGTCTGATGCCTTCTTCTTTGAGTTTTGCAACAAGTTCAGGCAAACCTTCGTAAACTTTTGTTTTATTGAGGTAGTTTCTGTCATATGCGGCAGTGTAGATTTTGAGTGCTTCGTCGATAGTTTCTTCGGAAGGATCGGATTCAAGACCGAATTTAGCAAAATCGCGAGCAACAAAGTTTACGATCTTTGTCATGAGTTCGTCGGAGATGGGTCCAAGACCATATGCCGCTCTCATTTCATCGATGGAGTCGCGAATATCTTCGAAAGTGTAAGCAAGTGTACCGTCAAGGTCAAATATAACAGCTTTTATCATTTTTCATATATCCTTTTCAATGTAGTTACTTTATTAGTTTACACTTTTTTTACATTTGTGTCAATAGCATTGGCAAAATATTGTGCAAAAATCATTTTTTCTTTGTAAATCGTTTTACTTAAAATTTTACACTCTCCCGCCGAAGAAGGCTTTTGCGGCAGGAGCAAGCCAATGCCATACAAATATTTTATTATTCGATCGTAAAAATCGTATCATAGACAAGGTTTAAGTCAATCGCCAAAGGCTATACGGCAAAAATTTTGATTAAAAGTTCGAACTACCACAGGTCGCCATAATTATGCAATATGCATTTTCATTTGCGCCCATGTCAAATATACTTGACATTTCACCTGCGCCGTGTTATACTACAGATGTCGAATATATTAGACACGAGGTAAACATGAACGAAAAAATGAAAACGGCTCGCCTGAAAAAGGGGCTTTCTCAAGCGGAGCTTGCAAAAAACATCGGTGTTTCGCGCCAAACTATCAACATGATAGAAAACAGCGGATATAACCCCACCGTCGAACTTTGCATCAAGATATGCAAGGAATTGGGCGTAACGCTTAATGACCTGTTTTGGGAGGAATAAACCATGTTCTATGACGAAAGAATCGAAAAAACAAAAGGACGCATAACAAAAAACGCCCTTCTCATCTCCGCGGTTATATTTGCCGTTTTCGGCATATTGCAGGCGGTGAACGTGTCCATCAACACAACGAGCAGATTACACTTTTCATATGCCGCAACGGAACTTTCAATATCCGCGCTTTGCTTTGTCTGCCTTATAGTCGGTGCAATAAAGGGCAAAATAGGTGTACAAGACGAGCGCACATCCTCTGAAAAAAGCAATTTTTATAATCGCGCGGCGCTTCCGCTCATCATAGCGTCAGGTGTGATATATGCTCTGCTCTTTGCCGTAACATCTTGCTTGAAAGTCCCCAACGGCTTTTTCTATACACCATCCTATATGTCGATAAGAACAGTGCTGTTTGCCGTCGGCGTTTACGTTATCTGCGAATTTCGCCGCAATGATATATTTTTCAATTATTCCATCATGGAAGAGGAACATTACTATAAATGCGTTTTCAAAAACATCGGCAAATTTTTGCTCTACACCCTCTGCCTTGCCGTCGTATCAACATTGACTTCTTTGACGCTTTATGCGCTCGATATATACTACCAAATGCCCACAAAGATAATTTTACAGACGGCAGCTCTCTATCTTGCAACATTCATCCTCTTTTCCGTGCTGTATCTCCTCTATTCATTCTTTGAAAAGATTAGCTACAAAAACGAGATGTTGATCTCAAATTCATCCGTATTTTCCATTGCGGTAACGATATTTTTGTATGCGATATTCACTCGGTTTATCGTTACTGTCGATATCTTGCCCATATCGCAAGCGCTCAAAATGCAAATGACACAAATATTT
The DNA here is from genome assembly GCA_964514555.1 of uncultured Lachnospiraceae bacterium. Lineage (GTDB taxonomy): Bacteria > Bacillota > Clostridia > Oscillospirales > CAG-272 > UMGS731. The sequence goes on from CAZERM010000008.1 coordinate 6,167, forward strand.
TCCATGATGAAGATATATATGCAATTTGCCCTTATAATGTTCTTGGCATATTTCAAATATGAATATAAAAAAGTCAAAAATAATGATATACTTTCCGTTGCTTGCTATATGATAATATTGAGCGAAATATATCTTTTGCTCGCTTCGGCTATTATGCAGAACGTGATCTACATAGCTATGCCCCATATCATGAATGTAAACGATGCAAACGCTTTCACCATAGGTCAGATAATGGGTTTTATCTCATATTGCAACTTGTTTATCGAAAACGGCGCTTATCTTTTGAAGCTCGTAGGATTCGGCATATTTGCCCTCGCAATGGTCAATGATAAGATGATAAGCAAAGCAAATTTCCTTGCTCTGCCCTTATTCCTCATCATCTTTATCGTAAAGATGTTCTTGCGTACACAGATAGGCGTTTTGGGCGTGAATATTTACAGTTTCATAACAGAAACGATGATATTGATATATTTCTGTGTCATGGTGGCTTTGGTAAAAGGCAAAGTGAAAAAACTCAGCGACGAAAGCTTGCCTTGTTGACACTGCGCCGATTCTGTGATATCCTAAAAATATAATATAAACTATATCACGGAGAGATGACGATGGCTTACTTTGCAAAAACATTTTTCACGAATACGGATAGATTTTACGATGCGGAGAGCGATACTCTTTTGCCCTGCTTTTTCGAAAAACTCGGCGAGGTATCCGAGACAAGAAGAGCGCGCGTGGAGCGTGTACGCTCCAATATATCGAAAGCGGAATTGCTCGTTGCGGAACTTTTGCGCGACTATGCACTCAAAGAAGTTTTCGGCATAGATAAGCCCGATATCATCATCGGCGAAAACGGAAAACCGCACCTTTCGAGCGAAAGTGAAAAATTTTTCAATATCTCTCACAGCGGCAGGATGGTGATCTGCACGGTGTCGAACACGGATTGCGGTGTCGATATCGAAAACACGGCGAGCAGATGCGACCTTATGAATATCGCAGGAAGATTTTTTTCCGTGCCGGAGCAAAACGCAATAATGATGTCCCCCGACCCGAAAGTGGCATTTTGCCGCCTTTGGACGATACGCGAAAGCTACGTAAAGATGCGCGGCACGGGATTTTCCATCGGTCTTAAAGCGTTGCGTTGCGATTTTCACCGCGGTAAAGCCGCCATCTTCGAAAACGAAGTTATGCAGGACGATGCATTTTTCAATGAGATAAAAAATATCCACGGTTATCGCGCTTGCGTTTGTACGCGATACGAAGCGGAACACGAAATAAACGAAGTACAACTCGCATAAATGCGCGAGTTGTATTTTTTGTTTTTATCATCGGCAAAAGCGATGAAGAATATATGAAGAATCAAAATAAATATTGCCACCGAGCAGAAATAATGATATAATATATTAAATGTATAAACTAATATAAAATCAAGAAAAATAATTAAAATGGTGTTTAAATTATCATGATAAAAAACGAACTTACAAAAACAGACCTTAAAACAAGCGATTTTAATTTTGACCTCCCCGAAGAGCTTATCTCTCAACACGCTTACGAAAAGCGCGACGAAGCTCGCCTTATGGTCCTCAACAGAGAAAAACAGACTATCGAACACAAAATATTCCGCGATGTAGTCGATTATCTTCGCCCCGGAGATGTACTCGTTATAAACGATTCAAAGGTCATCCCCGCGCGTATATACGGCAAAAAAGTAAGCTCAGGCGGCGCTGACGTTGAATTCGTCCTCCTTCGTCAGAAAGAGCTTGACACATGGGAAGTACTCGCGCGCCCCGGCAAAAGACTCCACGAAGGAACAGAAGTCATCTTCGGCGACGGCAAGCTCAAAGCAACTATCCTTTCCGCCACGGAAGACGGTTGCCGAATAGTTAAATTCGATTACAGCAGAGAGGGCGGCAACACGCTTTATTCCATCCTCGATGAGATCGGCAAGATGCCACTTCCCCCTTATATCACGGCAGAACTCAAAAACAACAGCGATTATCAGACAGTTTATGCTCGCGAAGAAGGCTCCGCGGCGGCTCCCACGGCAGGACTTCACTTTACGGAAGAGCTTCTCGAAAAGATACGCAACATGGGCGTTGAGATAGCCCCCGTAATGCTTCACGTCGGACTCGGCACTTTCCGCCCCGTTAAAGAAGCAGAGATACAGAACCACGTTATGCACAGCGAATTTTTCACGGTTTCGCAGGAATCCGCAGACAAAATAAACAATGCTCGCAAAAACGGCGGCAGAGTTATCGCTGTCGGCACGACATCTTGCAGAACGCTCGAAAGCTCCTCTCTCGATGACGGCACAGTCATCGCACAGAGTGCGGACACGGGCATATTTATCTACCCGGGATATAAATTTAAAGTTGTAGATATGCTCATCACGAACTTCCACCTTCCCGAAAGCACGCTCATCATGCTCGTTTCCGCTCTCGCAGGAAAAGATTTTGTCATGGGCGCATATGAAAAAGCCATCGAAGAAAAATATAAATTCTTCTCGTTCGGCGATGCTATGCTCATCGAGTAAAATAAAAAACAATGCATTGGTATTGCCGATGAAATGAAGATCATTTTTATAAATTCCAATAAATTTATAGAATGTAGTGGCGACATTTTGTCGCGCATAGGAGTGCAATGCACTCCTATGCAAAATATCTTTATAATATTGCCAATCGGTAATCTATTAGAGAATAGAATTGAAAGAGTGAAAAAATAAATGGAACAAAAACTTATTTCCGTTGCAGGACCGACGGCGAGCGGCAAAAGCGACCTTGCGCTTTTTCTTGCGGAACGCTTTGACGGCGAGATAGTCTCGTTCGACTCCATGCAGATATATCGCGGCATGGACATCGGCACGGCAAAGCCCACAAAAGAGGAGCTTTCGCGCGTTCCTCACCATATGATAGACGTTGCAGAACCTACGGAAAATTTCTCCGTTGCCGATTTCACGGCAAGAGCAAACGCTATCATAGAAGATATACGCTCGCGCGGCAAAACTCCCATATTGTGCGGAGGCACGGGACTTTATCTTGATTCCCTGCTCACAGATACAAAATTCGGCGAGCTTGAAGCAGACGAAGAATACCGCGCGCACCTTGCGGATATCGCAAGCAAAGACGGCAACGCCGCTCTCCATGCCATGCTTGAAGAGCAGGACCCCGAAGCCGCCGAAAAGATACATATGAACAACGTAAAGCGTGTTATCCGCGCACTCGAGATAATCAAAGTAAGCGGCATGACCAAAACGGAATGGGACAAAAAAGCTCGTGAAAATTCAACTTCCGTTCCCTGCACGATGCTCGCGCTCAATTACCGCGACAGAGAAAAACTCTATGCTCGCATAGACTTGCGCGTCGATATTATGATGGAGGGCGGTCTTTTCGACGAAGTAAAAGGTCTTTACGAAAAAGGCTTACTCAAAGAAGGCACGACGGCATATGATGCCATCGGATATAAAGAGATGCTCCCTTGCGTTCGCGGCGAAGAACCTCTCGATACGGCTTCTGACAAAGTGAAACTTGCCACACGCCATTATGCGAAGCGCCAGCTCACTTGGTTTTTGCGTAACAAAGCTATAAATTGGCTCTATCCCGATGATTACGCTTCCAAGGAAGAGCTTTACGCCGCCGCAGAGCAGATAGTTTTAAATGACAGAGGATAAACAAAATAACAAATAAAGGAGCAGATATGATAAACTCAAAACAAAAAAAGGTCATAGCAGGAGTGCTTCTTTGCTTGTTATTTTCGATATACCTCATATATCACATAGCAAGCTCGTTTTCACCGAAAACGCAGCTTTTTACGGTAACGCGCGTTACCGTGCCGCACACACTTAATGTTACGGGATATATCTTCCGTGATGAAACGGTCATATATTCCGGTTCGAACGGCATATGCACTTACACACGCGAAAACGGCGAAAAAGTCGCCGTGAACAGCGTTATAGCAAACTCATATTTTATCGAAAACAGCGAGATGGAACAAAAGCTCACAGAGCTTAATTATAAGATAGAGGTGCTCGAAAATAGCATCGTTTCCGAGTCGGAAGAGCTTACCGCCGTCGATTCGCGCATTGCAAATATCCGCGCGGAGATAGCGCAAAAGACCTCTTGCGGAAACATGGCTTTCGTGCAGACCGCGGAAAAAGAACTTTTGGTGCTACTGCATCAACGCGCACTGATAGAGAGCAACGGTTCCAACTATAACGCAAAGCTTACCGAGCTTCGCGCAGAGCAAACAATGCTTCTTTCTTCACTTGCCGCCGTTTCTTCGACGGTTACAACGGCTGAATCGGGCTATTTTTACTCGTTCACGGACGGATACGAGAATATCTTCACCGCGCAAGCGGCAAAAGAATTGACGATAGAAACATTTGACCTGCTCACAAAGACTTCCCCTGCGGTAACATACAGCGCTTCGGGCAAGATAGCGACAAGTTTTAAATGGTACTTCGTTTGTAAAACGACGACGGAGTCCTCCGAGGAGATAACCGCCGATCAATATTACAACATCACGTTTACGGATAACTCGCACGATGCTTCCCTCGAACTTTTCGCAGAGAAAAAGCTCATCGATAACAAAACAGGCGAAGTAGTGCTCGTTTTCTCCTGCACTTCCGTTCCCAAAGATTTCGATTTTTCTCGTGTTCAGCGAGCGGAGATAGCTTTTTCCGAAACGAGCGGACTCAGGGTGCCGTCGGCGCAGATACGTGTCATAGACGAGCAAACGTGTGTATACATAATGAAAAAAGGCGTTTGCCGCATACGAAAAGTAGATATGATCTTTGAAAAAGACGGCTACTGCATCGTGTCCGAAACGCAAAACTCCGAATATATTTCCGCATACGACAGGATAGTCCTCGGCGACAATGATTTGTATGACGGAAAAGTTATTGGTTACGATTAAAATTTTAATTTAAAGAAGGCGAAAAATTATGGCTGAAAACTTCGACCTGATAGAAAAAAATATAGCAAGCATCAAAGAAAAGATGGGCAGCTACCCCAACGCACACCTTATGGCGGCGATAAAAACACGAAGCGATGACGAAGTACGCAAAGCGTACGATTGCGGCATCCGTTACTTCGGCGAAAACAAAGTGCAGGAGCTTTTGGCGCATTACGAATGTGTGCGCTCGCTCCCCGATGCAAAGCTCCATATGATAGGCACGCTCCAATCCAACAAGGTAAAATATATCATCGATAAAGTCGATATGATAGAATCCCTTTCCAGCATCTCCCTTGCAAAGGAGATAGAAAAGCGCGCCTCCAAATGCGGCGTATATATGCCCGTGCTCGTGGAGATAAACATCGGCAAAGAGGAGCAGAAGGACGGCATCATGCCCGATGAACTTGCCGCTTTTCTCGATGAGATAAAGCAATTTCCGCACATTCTGCCCAAGGGTCTTATGACCATCGCGCCCGTTATGGAGAACGCGGAAGATTACGCTCCGTATTTTACGGAGATGTGCCGTTTGGCAAACGAAGTATTTGCCCCTCGCTTCCCGGAAGAAAAGCCTTTGCTTTCCATGGGAATGAGTGCGAATTTTTCCGAAGCGCTCAAATTCGGCTCTGATTTTGTGCGTATCGGCACGGGAATCTTCGGACCTCGACATTATCCCGCAAAAACAGACTCGCCGCAATAAAATTTTTTAAAAATATAAAAAAATAATTGCATTATACATATATCTTATGATATAATTGAATCAACATTATAAAATTTCAGATATTTCTATGCATCAATGCAAAAAATATTACAATAAATAAAAACAAAACCGGAGGTTTAAATTTAAAATGAGCATTTTCTTCAAAAAAAATATATTGGATAACACAGATGACGGTCTTTACCCCATCGAGGACGAAACAAACGACGCTCCCGTTTACGAAGACAACGAACCTACTGCCGCAAATATCGAAAACAACAGCGTTGCTCTCGAACTCAAAGTCGTAAAACCCGACCGTTACAACAATGTTAAACAGATCGCAGACCACCTCATCGCTCGCCGCACGGTAGTGCTCAACCTTGAGGCCGCAAACAAGGAAACAGCAAAAAGACTTCTCGATTTCCTTTCCGGTGTAGCTTACTCCATCGGCGGTCAGCTCAAGAGAGTTGCAAGCAACACATTCGTTATCACTCCCTCTAACGTAGACGTTTCCGGAGACCAGATGCGTCCTGCCGCAACAAGTGCTGCAACAGAAGAAAGCCAGAACAAGTTCACAACTACATACGGTCTTTCCTCCGCAGGCGACGAAAACATCAACGCTTCCATGAGCGACACTATCATCTGATCTGTATTCAACATAATACGTTCAAAATCACACATTATTAAATCTTCAACGGGGCGAACGTCGTCCCGTTGGGTTTTTTATAAGGGAGGATCGTCTTGGATATACTCTTTCGCCTTTTGGCGACCGTTTTGTATCTTCTTTTATCCGCATCCATGATATTGCTCACGATAAAAGCAATATTGTCTTGGTTCCCCGGTATGGGCGGAAGGTTTGCGGATATCGTAAATTCTCTTACGGAACCGATACTTTTGCCCGTGCGAAAACTCTTATATAAGATGGAGCTTTCCTCCATGCTTGCACCGATAGACTTCTCTTTTATTATAACATATCTCATTCTTCTCGTAATACAATCCATTCTGGGCAGCTGCATTTAAATCAATTCTATTTAAAAGGACGTTTGCGTTATGTCGGTAATAACACCAAAAGACTTATTGGGAACCCGTTTTTCTTCCTCGTTCAAAGGCTATAACAAAGCAGAGGTAGAGGAATATGTCAACACCGTTTCGAAAAATTACTCTATACTGTACCGCCGCTGCGCCGAGCTTGAAGAGCAGCTCACCATTGCCAACATCAGGCTCGATGCTATCGACCGCGAAGAAAAATTGGCAAAAAAGATGATCGACGATGCAAAAGAGAAAAGCGATAAAATAATTTCGGAAATACAGAAAAAATGCGATGCCATCCTGCTCGATTTCCACACAAAGGTGGAAAACCAAAAAGAAACGCTCGCCGAAATGAGCGCGCGAGCAGAGATGTTCAAAAGCGACTTGTTTGAAAAATACAAACAGCATATAGAGCTTATCGAAAAGCTCAACACAAAGCTCGACTTCGGCGAGGACACAAGCGCGAACGAATATGTTACGCGCGTCATCGAAGAATTAAAATATGATATCTCCGCCGAATATAACATAGCCGTCGGTGAAGATGACGGAAGCGAACGCGAGCAGATGGACCTCGGCACGAACGATATGCCGACGGAGGAGGAGGTAAAAGCCTTCATCCGCAAAAACCATGATATCGGCAAGCTCGAGGAAAAAGACGAGGATGACGACGATATCCTTCTTTTCCCCGAGGACGCAAAGCTTTCCTGCGAAAGCGAGGAAAAGCCCGAAAAGAGCCGATATGTCCCCAATGTATATGCAAATTTTGAAACAGAGATGCTTCCCATCAACGATGACGAGATAAAGCCGAAGGTAGCGATAACTTCGAGCGCCAACTCAACGAAGATGAGAAAACAGCACCTCGATTCCGTTATGGAAACTTTGCACGAATACGAAAAAGAGGACGAACGAAACGCGCCCAAGATAGAGGCGCAGCTCATGCTCGATCTTGACAACGCAAACGATGTGCTTGTGGAGATCGAAAATAAAAACAACGACACGATATAATTTATAAAACGGAGCTTATATGATTCTTTGGATAATTGTTATAGCCCTTTCCGTAATAGCGGACCAAGCAACAAAGCTTATCGCCATCGCCAACTTGAGCGTCGGTCAGACTGTTACGGTGATCCCCGGGGTTCTCAGTTTTACTCATATCAAAAACACAGGCGCGGCTTGGGGTATGCTCAGTGATGCAAGATGGATCTTCCTGCTCATTTCGGGCATTGCCATAATCCTTTTGCCCATATTGCTTTATAAATACAGAAAACTTCATTTTCTTTTCGGTTTTTCACTTTCTCTTATAATCGGCGGCGCTATCGGCAACATGATAGACCGTCTTTTCGCCCCGAACGGCGGCGTTACCGACTTTATCGAATTTACATTTATAGACTTCCCTGTTTTTAACGTAGCGGATATATGCGTAACGGTCGGCGCGGTGATTATGTTCATCTACCTTGCTTTCATAGATAAAACTTTCTTTATGAGCGAGAAGGACAAAAAAGCCGTGGCGGACAAAAAACAGGCGAAGGAAAACGGAGAGGAAAAGAATGATAGATCTTGAGATTTTTGACGAGGACATCGGCAAAAGACTCGATGTTTTTCTTACTGAGCGCGAGGATATGACTCGCGCTTTTGCACAAAAGCTTATCGAGGACGGCAACATCCTCGTTTGCGGAGCGCAAAAAAATAAAAATTACAAATTACGAAAAGCGGATATCGTTTCCGTCGATATGCCCGAACCACAGGTATGCGAGGCTGTGCCCGAAGATATCCCGATCGATATCGTTTACGAGGATGATGATATAATCGTTGTAAACAAGGCGCGCGGCATGGTCGTTCATCCTGCCGCGGGAAATTACACGGGAACGCTCGTAAACGCGCTTATGTATCACCGTGGTTCGACACTTTCCGACATCGGCGGAGTCATCCGCCCCGGTATCGTCCACCGAATAGACAAGGACACGAGCGGTCTTTTGGTCATCGCCAAGAACAACGATGCTCATCTATTTCTCTCTGAGGAGATAAAGGAACACAAAGTCTCTCGCATATACCACGCCATCGCCATCGGCAGACTTGACGAAGACATGACTCTCGATTTTCCGATAGGCAGAAGCGCTTTCGACAGAAAAAAGATGGCAGTTACGGACAAAAACTCCAAAAACGCAGTAACTCACGTTAAGGTGCTCGAAAATTTCCAGGGCGCAACTTACATAAAATGCATACTCGAAACAGGCAGAACACATCAGATACGAGTTCACCTTTCGCATATAGGTCATCCGCTCCTCGGCGACGAAGTATACGGCAGTGCAAAGCTTCCGCAAAATCGCGAATATATGCGAGATAATCCCGGGCAGTGCCTCCATGCGGCGGAGCTTGAGCTTACACATCCGCGCACAGGCGAAAAAATGCATTTTTCTTGCCCCTTGCCCGAATATTTTACTGATGTTCTTGAAAAATTAAGACACAAAGGTTGAGGTTCATCGTGAAAAAATTTGAACATATCTACATCGCATCCGACATCGACGGCACATTTCTTTGGGAGGGCAAATATATATCTCCGAGAAATATCGAAAAAATAGAATATTTTAAAGAAAACGGCGGTCATTTCGCTTTTTCCACGGGCAGAAACCAATTCGACACGCACAAAGTGATCCCCTCTTGGAAAGAACTTTGCAATATGCCCTGCATCTTCTGCAACGGCAGTATGCTCTATGATGCTCAAAGCGAAACGATACTAAATCCGCAGTTTATCACGCCCGAGGACAAGGCGGCGGAGGTATTCCACACGGTGCTTGAGCGTTTTTCGGATTTTGCAGGTGTCCGTGCGACCACATCGAAGGGCTTTTTGTTCTGCAAAGAAGATGCTGTTATGAACCGCATCTTTACCGAGAACGGATATATCGCGATATCTCGCGTGTTGCCCATCGACAAGATAGACGGAAGCGACTTTTTCAAGATAGTCGTTGATGCAGGTGTCGAGCGCCGCAACGAGGTGCATGATTACCTCGCAGGTATATACGGCGACATATTCGAGCTTACATATTCTGCACCGAACCTCGTTGAGATACAGCCGAAAGGCGTTTCAAAAGCGTTCCAGGTAAACTACATCAAAGAGCAGATACGCAAAGATGACCCCAACGCACAATTTTGGTGCATCGGCGATTACGAAAACGATTTCAATATGCTCTGCTCCGCTGACATGGCGGCTTGCCCCGAAAACGCAACAGACCACGTTAAATCCGTGGCAAAGATCATCACTTGCCATTGCAAAGACGGCGCTCTCGCCGACATGATCGAAAAGATAGAACAGCTTTATTGAACTTTAAACAAAAAAAGATAGCGATCTTTTGTCGCTATCTTTTTATTTTTGTCAGATCTCAAAATCAAGGCAAAGGCGCTGCGCCGTAAAGGGACGAACGAACGTATTTGCTACGTTTACGTGAAGCTCGTTCTTCTGGTAAGCTTTAAGGCTTTCTTCGTCTTCGAAAACAGAATCGAGCATAAGGTCTGCGTTAGAGGAAGAAACGGAGTCTATCTGTACCGTGATATCCTTGAGTCCGTCTATCTTGCCCTTCAATGCTTCAAGCTCTGTTTTGATGTTCTTTTTAACTGTTTCTTTTTCCGCGCCGTCTATATCTTCGCGGAGCTTCCATAAAATAACGTGTTTTATCATTATATAACACCTTCCTTAAAAAGATTCCCCGACGGCATTGTTGGCAAGCGCTATCGGGGATGCGCGCAAGGCGCATTTTAGATTGTTTTTTCTTTACTGTAGATCCGAAATATATTACAAAAAATTTGCCAAATAACTAAAATGATATCAATAAAGTTTTATATCAAAATCGATATCTTCTCCGTTATACTTACATTCAAAATATGCGATAAGTTCGGGTGTAAGTATTTCTTTTCTTAAAAGTATGCTTTTGCACTGCGGATTGAAGATAAGTACAAGAATGAATGATGTGAACTGAGACCATGTCATTCTGTATTTACCACATTCGATCATGCTGAGTCTGATTCTGGAAACGCCCGTTCTTTCGCCGAAGTCGTTCTGCGAAAGGCAAAGTATCTTGCGAAGCGCCGGAAGCGCTTCCGCAAGCGCATCCTTCAATTCATTTTTTGTTTCTTCCGATAAGGAAACGATTTGTTTGCTTTTTTTCATAAATACCTCACATAAACAATGGTAATATATTTTTTCAGATATTTCTGTAAAGTGCGTTGAAAAGTTCTCGAGCGCGTTCGTCCTGACCGTTGAGGTGAAGGTATCCGAACACCGCCTCCATGCCCGTGGCACGGTGATATTCAACGGCGCTCGCCCTTTTGGGCTTGCCGTTTACCTTGTGGTTTCTGCCGAGTTTATATATTGCCGTTTCCTGCTCCGTAAGCAAAGGAAGGAGCAAGTCTACTTTTTCGCTTTGCGCCGGCGCGCAAACTATCTTCTGCGCCATAGCGGACAGCGCGCCCGTTTTTGTTTCGCCGGAAGCGATGAGCATCTCTCTTACGAAAAGCTCCAAAACTCCGTCTCCGATATATGCAAGAACGATTGCGTCATACTGTGCGTTCATTTTTTCTCTCCGTCAGTTTTCTTTTTTGTGAATACGAGCCATTTGCTCGTTATATAATTGATAATAATGACCGCAACGGAAATTATTATCTTCGCTATAAAGGGATTTGCCACTTTTACAAGAGCATATTCGCCCGAAAGGACTATGTCTCCCGCAATGGATATGATTAACGTTATTATTCTGGAGCCGAAAAATTTTATAAATTCGACTGCCGCTTTTTCGTTAGTGGGCTTGAACACGAGCAGCTTGCTTGCGAAATATGAGAATATAACAGCGCCGAACCAAGCGATGGAATACGAAAGTATATTCGGCGATATCTTTTGCAAAAATTCTCCGCCTACGCTCGGAACGAAAAGCACGAATATGGTGTATATCACCCAATCGACGACTGTCGTGAGCACACCGACACCAAGGTACATTATCTGCTCCTTGAACTTTGTAAAGTGCAAAAAGCCAAGCACCGCATCGACTATCTTATTTATCAATTTTATCATTTCAGTCTGCCTTCTCCTCGGTCAAAGAATCCAATGCCGCGTAAAATTCTTCCTCGGAAACGAGTGTATTTACCGCATATATGAGCGAACTGCAAGAGATTATGGAAGGCAAGCCGAGCGCACGAGCAAGAGCCGCTCTTTTTTCGTTGCTTCCCTCTCCGCCCGAAAGTCCAAGCTCATAGAAATCGGCTTTTGTAAAGTTAAGTTCTCCGCCCAACGGTTGCGAAGCATCGTCCGCAAAAGGAGCAAGCGCTTTTTCAAGCCATTCTTTGCTCATGCCCTCTACTCCGAGCAAGCCCGCCTTTGACGGTCTGAGCTTTCTTTTTTCTTTGCCTGCTATTTCAGGTGTATATATGTTAATTATTTTATCACTCGGAAGTATATTTTTCAAGTGATTTCTTATAACAAGACCTGCGCCGTCGCTGTCCGTGATAACGATAACGCCGTTTTTTGCCGCAAGCTTTCGCAAAAACTCCGCCTTTTCGGCTTTGGAGAATATGCCGAAACCGTCCGTCGTTATGACTTTTGCCTCCGCAACGGAAAGTATCTTCAATCTGTCATATTTGCCCTCTACGATTATAGGGCGCGATATCTTCATCATAAAAGCGACCTCGGTGTATATATTTTTGCAACGAGCGCCTCAAGCACCACCCACTGATCCGTCGGCGAGCTTTTAAGCTTCAGATCGGCTTTGTACGCTTCGTCTATACATTCTTCAAGCTTTGAAACAGGAACTCTCTCGACGATCGACATAAGGCGCGCGGCGCGAACATCGCGCATTTTAAGCACCTTTGCAACGTCGGCGGCGGTCCTGCCTGAAAGCTGCGCCGTTTTTGCCACGAGCATATCGCTGTAAAGCCCCGAAAGGCGCGCAAGTATGGCTATCGGCTCTTTTTTAAGATCGCGCAACGCATAGAGCGCCGCATAGACCTCTTTTATATTCCATTTTTCCGCCGCATTGGAAAGCGCGAAAGGCATCTCTTCTCTTTCGCTCATAGCGCAAACAAGTTCTATGTCCTCTGTGGTGATGGTCTTTTTATCGTTTATCTGTGCATATGCTTCGAGCTTTGCAAATTCGGAATTTATCGTGAACATCCTGCAAGCACACATATCAGCAAGCAAAAGAGCCGCATCCTGCGCTATAAAAAGCTCTTTTGCGGCAAAATGCTTCTTTTCCCAAGTGGCAAGCCTCTCGGGTGGATATGCGTCGAAGCGGACAGCTTTTGCGGCGGAAGCAAGTTTTTTGTATGTAGCACTCGTTTCCGTCCTGTAATCCACGATATATTCATTTTCACGCAAATTGAGTATGGTTACGGTATCGTCCACCTCGTTTGCGCGCGTAAGTATGGTGATAAGTGTTTCCAGCGCCTTTGGCGAGATGCCGTTGAGCGACAAGTCCCTTATCTCCACGAGTTTTTTCTCCTGCATCATAGGCATAGCGTCCACTGCGTCGGAAAGACGCGCAAAATGGTCATCCTGCGAAAGCTCGGATGCGGCGGAAAACGATATTATAAAGTGATTGAACACTTCAAAACCTTCCGCTGTCAGCAGTTTTTTGCGTATTTTTCCGATGTAGTGCTCCTTCATAAAGTCCTCGTCGCCGAAGAAGACATATGCGCCCGAAAGCTCTTTTTTTATGTCGGCAGCAAGCTTTTCTTCCGTATATGCCAAAACTTTTGCTTTTGTCTCTCTTGCCATAGCGCAAAATTCTCCTTTCGGTTTGATGATACTTTTATAAAGTCGTGTGGAAAACTCTCCTTTTCGAAGAGTTTTCCACATATGTGTCGATAATTATTTGTAAAGGGGGTGTGCTTTGCAGATCTCTGCAACGCCTGCGAGGATCTCTTCCTTGCTGTTTTCGTAATCTTTTGCAGCAAGAGCCATGAGATGACCGAGCTTTTCAAAGTCTGCTTCTTTAAGACCGCGAGATGTTGCCGCAGGTGTACCTACGCGCAAGCCGCTTGTGATGAAGGGGCTCTGGGGGTCGTTGGGGATAGCGTTCTTGTTTGCTGTGATATGAACTTCCTGAAGTCTTGTTTCAAATTCCTTGCCTGTGATGCCCACGTTGCGAAGGTCGAGAAGCAAGAGGTGGTTGTCAGTACCGCCGGAAACAAGGTCAAAGCCTTCTGCAAGGAGGGATCTTTCAAACGCTTTTGCGTTCTTGATGATCTGTTCCTGATATTCTTTGAATTCGGGTTTGAGCGCTTCGCCGAAGCAAACTGCTTTAGCCGCGATGATGTGCATAAGAGGACCGCCCTGTGTGCCGGGGAATATAGCTTTGTCGATCTGCTTTGCAAGTTCTTCACGGCAAAGGATCATACCGCCGCGAGGTCCGCGGAGAGTCTTATGCGTTGTTGTTGTAACGATATCTGCGTAAGGAACGGGGTTGGGGTGCAAACCTGCCGCAACGAGACCTGCGATGTGCGCCATATCTACCATGAAGTATGCGCCAACCTCTTTTGCGATAGCGGAGATCTTTTCAAAATCGATGATTCTGGGGTATGCGGAAGCACCTGCAACGATGAGTTTGGGCTTGCATTCAAGCGCCTTGTTGCGAAGATCATCGTAATCGATGCGGTGTGTTTCTTCGGAAACGCCGTAGGAAACGAAGTTGAAGAAAGAACCGGAAATGTTAACGGGAGAGCCATGTGTAAGATGACCGCCGTCTGCAAGGCTCATACCGAGCACTGTGTCGCCGGGACGAAGGAGTGCAAAGTAAACAGCTGTGTTAGCCTGCGCGCCGCTGTGGGGCTGAACGTTTGCGTGTTCTGCGCCAAAGAGCTTCTTTGCGCGGTCTCTTGCGATGTTTTCAACGATATCAACATACTGGCAACCGCCGTAGTAACGCTTGCCGGGGTATCCCTCTGCATATTTATTTGTAAGAGGAGAAGCCATTGCCGCCATAACAGCTTCGGAAACGAAGTTTTCGGAAGCAATGAGTTCGATGCCATCCTGCTGACGTTCAAGTTCAAGAGCAACTGCATCGCCTACCTCTGCATCTGCATTTTTGAGAAAATCAAGATTTTCGAGTATCATTGTATAACCTCCAAATTGTTTATTTGCGAATAATTATATCACGATTCAAGTTCAATATCAATATAAAACAATCAAAAAACGCTGAAAACAGAACATTTTTTTCGAATACGGAATTTCAATATTCGACAAGCCTTTCAAAAAAACAGTTGAAAAAGCCGCCGTTTCGTGGTATACTATTATTTATAATTAAAATACAAAACTTTTCTTTTGGGGAAACACATGACAAGACAGGAAAAAATACGAAATTTTTCAATCATAGCACACATAGACCACGGCAAAAGCACGCTTGCCGACAGAATCCTTGAAAAGACCCAAAGCATCGCTACTCGCGACATGGAAGAACAGATCCTTGACAACATGGATATCGAGCGCGAACGCGGTATCACGATAAAGGCGCGCGCCGTAAAGCTCAACTATAAAGCAAAAGACGGCGAAACTTACGAATTCAACCTTATCGACACACCCGGACACGTGGACTTTAACTATGAAGTATCCCGTTCGCTCAGCGCGTGTGAAGGCGCACTTCTCGTCGTTGACGCAACGCAGGGTATCGAAGCGCAGACACTTGCAAACACATACCTTGCCATCGAAGAAAACCTTGAGATAATCCCGGTAATCAACAAAATAGACCTTCCCAGCGCAGACATTCCCGGCGTTCGCAAAGAGATCGAGGACGTTATCGGCATCCCTGCGGACGATTGCCCGGCAGTATCCGCAAAGACGGGGCTCAATATTGAAGATATCCTCGAAAAGATCGTTACGGATATCCCCGCGCCTCACGGCGACGAAAACGCACCGCTCAAAGCGCTCATCTTTGACTCTTATTACGATTCTTACCGCGGCGTAGTTATCAACGTACGTGTTGAAAACGGTAAAGTTCGCGCAGGCACGAAGATCCGCCTTATGAACACGGGCGCCATCTTTGAAACAGTCGAGGTAGGCTATATGTCCGCATTCGGCTTGGTTCCCGCGAATGAGCTTTCCGCAGGCGAAGTTGGCTATATCACGGCGAGCATCAAGAGCGTTGCCGACACTCGCGTAGGCGATACGGTTACAAACGACGAAGATCCCACGGAGGAACCCTTCCCCGGATTCCATGCAGCACAGCCCATGGTATACGCAGGTATCTATCCTGCCGACGGCGCAAGATACCCCGACCTTCGCGATGCGCTCGAAAAGCTCCAGCTCAACGATGCCGCGCTCACATTCGAACCCGAAACGAGTATTGCGCTCGGCTTCGGTTTCCGTTGCGGATTTTTGGGACTTCTCCATATGGAGATAATCGCGGAACGCTTGGAACGCGAATTTAACCTTGACCTCGTAACAACGGCGCCCAGCGTTATTTACAAGATAACGCTCAAAAACGGTGAAGTCATCTATATCGACAACCCCACAAATTATCCCGAACCCGACCAGATAGCGGTTGCGGAAGAGCCTGTTGTCAAAGCGAGCATCATCGTGCCCGTTGACTATGTCGGCGGCATCATGGACCTTTGTCGCGACAGACGAGGCGACTATAAAGATATGAAATACCTCGACAACACACGTGTTGAACTTCACTATATACTCCCTCTTAACGAGATAATCTATGACTTCTTTGACGCGCTCAAGAGCCGCTCAAAGGGTTACGCTTCGCTCGACTATGACCTTGACGGTTATCTCGAAAGTAAGCTCGTTAAGCTTGAGATATTGCTCAACGGCGATGTTGTGGATGCTCTCTCCTTCATCGTTCACGCAGATAAAGCTTATTCTCGCGGCAGAAAGATAGTTGAAAAGCTCCGCGATAATATTCCGCGTCAGCTCTTTGAGGTGCCTGTTCAGGCAGCCATCGGCGGCAGAGTTATCGCTCGTGAAACTGTCCGCGCCATGAGAAAAGACGTTCTTGCGAAATGCTACGGCGGCGATATCACGAGAAAGAAGAAGTTGCTCGAAAAACAGAAGGAAGGCAAAAAGCGCATGAGAAAGCTCGGTTCCGTGGAAGTTCCGCCCGAAACATTTATGGCTGTTCTCAAGCTCGACGAAGAATGATATTTTCGGAAAGGAATGTTACTATGTCAAATCAGAACAAGTCCTTGGGCATATATATCCACATTCCTTTTTGCGCGCGCAAATGCGCTTATTGCGATTTTTACTCCGTAACTTCAACGGAGTCTGCGCGCGCATATACGCAAGCCCTCGTAAACCAGATACGCTCTAAAAAGCAGGTGGCAAAGAACCGTATCGTCGATACGATATTCATCGGCGGCGGCACACCCAGCCTTATCCCTGCCGATTACATTGCAAAGATACTCGACACCGTGCGCGATGTTTTCGAGGTCGCAGACGATGCGGAGATAAGCATGGAGGCAAACCCCGGCACGCTCGACGGCGCAAAACTTGCCGCTTACCGCGCCATAGGCATAAACCGCTTGAGCATCGGGCTTCAAAGTGCCGATAACGAGGAACTTTCAAGGCTTTCACGCATACACACGCGCGAAGAATTTGAAAATTGCTTCATGCTCGCACGTATGGAGGGCTTCGACAATATCAACGTAGACATCATATATGCGCTTCCGCACCAGACGAAGGCTTCGCTCGAAGCCACGCTCGATTATGTCATATCCATGGCACCCGAGCATATATCGTTCTACGGCTTGAAGATAGAGGATAACACACCGTTCGGCAGGGACAAGGATATACAAAAATTCATCCCCGACGATGATGTGCAGTACGAAATGTACATGGATTCCTGCAAAAAACTCGAACACAGCGGATATGTTCAGTATGAGATAAGCAATTTTGCAAAGCCCGATAAAGCTTGCAACCATAATATAAAATATTGGACCTGCAACGATTATATCGGTTTCGGACCTGCGGCATATTCCTTTATGGGAGATACGATGTATTCCTACGCACGCGATGTGGAAAGTTTCATCGCCGACCCGAACAACGCGGAACTTATAGATTCCTTTGAAACGCTTTCCAAAGAGCAGATCGCAACGCAGTATGTCATGGTAGGCTTTCGCCTGCGTGTCGGCATAAATGCGGAGGATTACGAGGCCCGCTTCGGCGAAAGCTTTGACGAAAAATACGGCGCAAAATTGCAGCGTTTCCTAGATTCAAAGCATATCATCCGCACGGAAAAAGGATATCGCTTGTCTCGCAGAGGAATGATGATATCAAATTATATATTGAGTGAGATACTCGATTTTTGACGAAATATTTCAAGGGCGATATCGCAAAGATATCGCTTTTGAAACTCGTTTTTGCTTGACAAATCGCTATATATATGATATAATTTCCTAGCAAGTTTAAATTTAATATTTACGGAGAGGTATCGAAGTGGTCATAACGGGGCTGACTCGAAATCAGTTTGCGAGCAATCGCACAGGGGTTCGAATCCCCTCCTCTCCGCCAAAAAGGATCCTATCGCAAGATAGGATCTTTTTGTTTTAAATAGGCTTTTCTTGATCTGCAAGAAAAGCTTATAATTAACAACTCATCCAAGCGGGTAAAACGAAGGGCTTTTTTATCTTTTTGCAACTTTTGCTTTAACCAAGAAAAAGTTGAGAAGAAGCTTTTGCGAATTTTTCTTTCAGATAAAGAAAAGCTTAAATCTCCTCTTTTCGCTCTTATCCGCTCAAATATATTGCAAAAATCGAAGAAAGATGGTATAATCTAAGAAATCTGCCTTACAGGCTAATATTTTTAAAGAGGTACCCCAAAATGAATCACTCAAGCTCAATATCTCGACGAACGCGCTTTTTGCTTGTGCTTTTGGCAACGCTTTTGGTGTTATCGACATTTTCCGTAATACCGATAAATGCCGCGCAGACAACGCAATTAGATTACAGCAATCCCGAATCCGGCATGGCAACGGAATCGAGCGCTTCCGCGTTTGTATCTTTGCTCGTCGGCTCCCCTCTCTCTCAAGCGGAGCAGACTTATCTTGATACGAAATTCGGCGACGATATTTTCAAATATTCGACCTTTGTCCCTTCCGAAAATGTTACCACTGAATACGAGGGCAAAGCGCTTCGCGTAAACGCGAAAGTCTACAGCTACACAGCAGTAAACGGTACAACTATCACTTGGTCTCCCACCTCGGCCACAGTCGGCGAATACACGCTCGATATGACAAAAACTTCGGGCGGATATACCGCGCTCTTTAACAGCGTAGATATCACAACGGTGCTTTCCGTTCAGGTAAAGTACAGCTGCAATATCACAATATCTTCTGATATCGCAGGTTCCTATATAAACTATGCATATAACGATGCATTTGCTCTTTGGGAAAAGAACCGCGACCACGTAAAATACCTCAAAGACCTCGAAGCTTACAACGCTTACCTCAAAGCACAGGCGCAGTATCAAAAAGATCTCCTCGCTTGGCAGAAATATATAGAGGATAAAAAGCAGTTTGAATTTGATAAAGTAGAATATCAGGAATACCTCAAACATTTTGCCGCTTACGAAACAGAGATTAAAAAGTATAACGCATACCTTGAGGAACTCCGGGCTTACAACGATAAACTCGCCGCTTACGAAAAATATCTTTCCGACCTTGCGACATTCGATGAACGCTACCGCGATTATCAGATATACATCACAAAGTTTGAAAAAGCAAAATCCATCCTCGTTACCGTAGACAGTATGTTCAGCGGCAAAAGCCTTTACGCAACGCTCATGGGCGGCACGGTAGATATGGTGCTTGACCCCGGCAACCAGGAATTGCTCATCGCCGCAGGCGTTTCGCCCACGATGCTCGCGCAGGCAGACGAAGCTACAACAACGCTTAAATCTTTGCTTTCAAGCTATTCCAACCTCGATTCCGTAACGGATAAATATAATTTCTATTATAAAAATTACAATAGCCTTCTTTCGAGCACGAGCAACCTTTACGGTGCGCTCCATTCCTTTATAAGCGATTCCTCCGTTAAAAACGCTATCATGTCTTTGGCAGAGGAAAAAGGCAAGCTCGAAAGATACCTTGAGCTTGTGGCGCAGCTCTATGTAGTTTGCACAGCTCTCGATGACAGCACGACAAGAGACGAAAATTGGAGCGTTACGGCAAGATATACAAACCCCGTTCGCTTCGTTAAATTCTCTTTCTATGACCTCATAGACAACTCCATCATCGTTGATGACACAAACAACGCAAACCCCTCTTCTTTGGGTGAATTGGGCGCAGTATTGCACGAACCCGAAACCCCTGTTGAAGTTGAAAAGCCCACTTCCGCTCCCACACCCGTGGCAAAACCGATAGAGCCGGATATCGTCATCGAACCTATCGAACCTACATTCGTTGCGGAGCCGATTGCTCCCACGGAAGTAGCCGATCCCGGCGAAGCCCCCGAGGTCCCCTCCTTTACGGCTATCGAAGTGTCCCTTATCAACGCTATCGAAGATTCCACGCTCAAACGCCGCGAAGTTGCTTCCTCTTATACCATCAGCATGGAAACTTCCGTTTCCGCTCATACTGAATCCGATAAGATAAGCATCGTAACATTTTACAATCACGACGGTTCAAGCGTACTCTATGAATACCTTGCGGAAAGAGGCTCGCAGATCGTTTACGGCGGCAAAGAGCCTAGTCGCGAAAGCACCGCACAGTACGATTATAAATTCATCGGCTGGAAAACGGCAGATAAGCAGGATGCCGTCCTCGGCACGGCAGACACAGCCAAAGTAGCTTTTTATGCAGGATATGAATCCACCGTTCGCTCCTATACGGTAACATTTATCGTTGAAAACGAAAAAACCACGCAAACTCTGCTTTACGGCGAAACTCCCCAATACAACGGCATCCCCACAAAGGAATCCGACGGCGAAGATAACCAGAATATCTACTCTTTTGCTTATTGGAGTCCTGCAATAGCGCCTGTTACGGGCGATGTAACATACGTTGCTATATTCAGTTCATCCTTGGTCGAATACGTCATCACTTGGGATATGGACGGCTACAAAACGATAGAGTTTTACGAATACGGCACTAAACCTGTTTACCCGGGCAAATATGACATTACCGTTGACGATACCGACAGCAGATATATCCGAGTATTCAGCCACTGGGACAAGACCATCTCCCCCGTTACCGAAAACGAAACATACACAGCGCAGTTCAAGAAAGAAGCCATCGCTTCCAACGGTGTAACGGCGCTCGATATCAAAGACACAAACTTTGCCTATATCGTTTCCTCGGATACAAACAGCATCAAAATAGAAAACCTTATCTCCTTGGCGCTCAAAAACAATCGCTCCGTTGAATTGAATTTGGGTAATATAAAATTGCAGCTTAACAAGACTCTGCTCGCAGACCTTCAGAAGAACGAATGTACAGAGATATCCGTAAGCTATGTTTCCGCAAGAGCGGCAAACGGAACAGTGATGCTCCAAATATCGTTCAAGGGCAAAAACGGCGAATTCTCCCCTGCTTACCCCATCACGATCATAACGGATTGCAATGGTAAAGTTTCCGAAAACACTGTAGCTTATACCACTCGCGAAGAAAACGGCGAAACGCTCAAGGATGAGCTTCCTGTTTCCTATGATAAAGACAATAACACGATAAGCGTTAAATGCACGGGCAACGCTACTATCTGCTTCCGCGATGAGTTCGCATTGACCATGGGTGAGACACCCGAGGGCGAACAGAGTCCGCTCATCACTCTCCCTACAAGCCGAGGTGAAGGCGATATCGTTACACTTGCTCCTCGCTTTGCAGATGGTTATGTTATCAAGTCCCTCGTTGTAAAGGGCGCAAGCGGCACGGAATATGACATCACAAAGAACGATGACGGCACATATACATTTGTAATGCCCAACGAAAGCATTGAAGTATTCTCCACATTGGAGCTTCGCGAATATACCGTTCGCTTTGTAGTTGACGGCGTCGAGATACTCGTTGCCACATATCACAAGGGCGACACGGTCGTTCTCCCCGAACCTCCCACAAAGGAGCAGGAGGGCGATATCGTTTATAAATTCGATTCATGGAGCCCAACTGTTACAACAGTAACCTCAGATGTAACTTATACCGCTGTATTCACCTCCGCACCCATAGGCGGTTCCGATACTTACATTCCGCAGTATGACGACAGCTTTAACTACGTTAAAATGGTACTGATCATATTCTTCGTACTCGTTGTGATAGGTCTTGGTGTGCTCGCATACTTCAAACGCGAAAAATTGCTTCCCATCTGGAAAAAGATCGCACCGTTCTTCAAGAAATTCTTTGACAAGTGCAAAGAGCTCTTCAAGAAATTCATCGAGCAGTGCAAGAAGCTCCCCGACATTTTCAAAAAATGGTTCGAAGCAATAAAAAATAAATTCAGCAAATAACAGCATCAAAAATGCTCCCTCAAACCAAACGGCTTGAGGGAGCTTCGATTTTTTATGTAGTTTTATCTGTCGAACGATTCAGATCATGAAAGAAGAAACTATTATTTCTTCTTTTTAATTATAACGAATGCAACCGCAACGCCTGCCACGATAACTACCGCAACGACAGCGATAATAACGACTGTCATAGAGCCACCGTTGTTTTCCGTAGGTTCTGTGCATGCGTCCGTCGTCTGATCCGCAGGAGCAGTTGTCTGCTCGGGCGCAAGAGTCGTCTGTGTGGGTTGTTCTGTTGTCTGGGAGCCTTTTTCAACTATCTTTGCATATACTGTTATAGTACCCGTCTGTGTTACGGGAGCGGTGATATCAAAAGGAATCGTATAAGCTTCATCGAGGTAGTAGCCTGCAAACTCGTATCTTTCCGTTATGGCAAGGTCGGGAGTGATGAATCTTTCACCGACATTTACGGAGAATATCTTGTTATTCACGCTTGCGCCCTTGATGTTAAGAGTTGCAACTTCGTTTTCGGGTGCCCATTTTGCATAGAGAGTGATATCTTTCGCTTCGCTCTGTGTGAAGTCCATATCATATTTCTGTGTGAGGGCTTCGTCCATGTACCAACCGCAGAAAGCATAACCTGACTTTCTCATAAGGAAGTTATAGGATATCTTCTCGCCGAACTCGACATTCATCGTGTAGGGTGTCTCATTATCGCTCATGCGCTTGTACATCGTTACGGTGTAGTTCGTCTTGCCGATATCAACGTCTTTACTGTTTGTAACATTACCTGTGGAAGTATCAGCCGTGATGGTGTATGTATACTTTGTATTTGTTGCGATATCCGCAAAATCAACGGAGAATTTACCGTTTGCTTTTACTTTTACCTGCTCGCTCTTAACTTCCTTGCCCGTGAGCTTTTCGGAAAGCGTGATAGTGATGTTGTTTATCGTTTTGGAGTTGAGTTCCGCGATCTCGCCGTTTACCGTGAAAGATGTTGCTGTTTTATTCGCAACGGAGCTTGTGATCTCCGCATCGGGGGAATATGCGCCGGAGATCTTGATCGTCATCTCTGTGCCGTTGGCGGATGTAACTTCAAATTTGAGGTCAGCCACAACAGCCGCCTGTTCCGCTGTCATCGCCGTGTACCATTTCTTGCTGATGGGGAATACATATTTGCTTGCCGTCCAAGTCTTGCCGCTTGCAAGAGCAGAGGGGATACTGGAGTCCGCAACATTTTTCATTACGGCAGGATATGCAACTATTGCAGGATCTGTCGTGCCTGAAGCGTAATATGTGTTACACTTGTTGCCGTGCGCTCTGTAAACGCTCTCGTCGATGTGATATACCATGATACCGCTGTGGAAAGCCGCGTATGTATCGAAGTTGGATTCGTCCGTGGAAGAAGCGTATCTGTTTTCCACGAGGTAATATTCATCGGGGTTGGGCGTGCATATCTTGATGATGTTATATGTGCCCTTGTCGCTTGCCTTGGAATAGAGAGTATATTCGCCGTCGGAAGCGATGGTCGCATCATAGAACCCGTAGCGAAGAAGGTTCCAAGGGTCGATGTGAGCGGGGCTATCCGTAAAAGAACCGCTACCCATAAGGGAAACAGTGTTTATCGCCATCTTGAATTTATTGCTGCTGTCTGTGTCATAAAGGTCGGGGGCGCCGAGGTAATGACCAAGCTCATGCGCGATAGTAGCAAAAACAAGGGGAGTGCCATTTGTCATGGAGCCTGCCGCGAAAAATCCGCTCTGTGCCACTTCAACACCGTCCGCAACGAAAGAGTTGTAGGAGTCATAGCTCTTGTAGTAAGCATGGAAACCGAAAACTTCGGAGGGAGTAGCCGCCGAACTGCTGTTTTCGTAGCCGCCGAGCAAGAAGCAAAGACCAAGCTCATATGTATCTATCTTACCGTTGCCGTTTGTATCGTACTTGGAAAAATCAACGTATTCGTCAGCCGCTTCGATTATCTGCTTGAAGCAGTACATCCAGTTACTGCTGGATGTTGCAACGGCAGGATGTTTGAGTCCGCTGAGTACAACGTGGATGATGCCATCGTTCTCTGTGCCGTATATTTCTTCTGCGGGAGTGAAATAGAAGTTGCCGTTGCTCATGTATTCATAATATGTTCTGAGAGTTCTGCCCTCTGTGGCAAAAAGGCTGTTCTGCCACTGTTCGTCGGTAGTGTGGCACCACTGTTCGCCGTAGGAGGGGGAGTTTTCGTCTTTTACGGCGCTTTCGCCGCTGCCGTCGGGGTTTGCGTCCTTGCCGTCGCCGTCGGCATCAAAAGATACCTGAACAACAAGGATCGGGATGGGTGTGTAACCGTCATAATCGCCGTTTACACTTGTTATGGGGTAGGAGAGGTAATCTCCTGCATCTGCCGCCTGCACGAATGCAGGAATAACAGAGGCGAACGCCGCAACGAGCAAAAATACGCAAAGTACTATTGCCACGATACGTGCCGCGATAGTTTTGTTTTTAGTGTTCATACTTAATTTCCTTTCAAAAACACTTTAAAAATTGCAACCGTTTTTTCGATAACACTTTATTTAATCAAAAAAATATGCTATACTTTATTTGATGATAAAGCATAGCCAATATTTTTGCGAAGATCTAAAAATGTTATCAAATTCTTTGGCTCTTACATATTTTATATTATAGCATTTTATAAAGTCTTAATCAAGATTATCCGAGTTGCCGCCAAAAAATTCGGCATTTTTATTAAAATCGCAAAAATATCTTGTGGAATTTGCCCAATTACAAAAATCAATATCAAATCGATATAAAAGAAAGAAGGTCTCTACCATGTCAAAAAGAAAAATGCCTGCCAGCACATTGCTCGCCCCCGTTCCTGCCGTTATGGTATCCTGCGGTAACGAAGCGGAGGGCACAGACATAGTAACAATAGCGTGGACGGGTATAATCAACTCTCACCCCGCAAAAACATATGTTTCCGTTCGCCCGGAGCGCTTTTCTCACGGTATAATCGAAAAGAACCGCGAATTTGTTATCAACCTTGTTTCGGGAGATCTTGCCCGCGCGACCGACCTCTGCGGCATGAAAACAGGCGCAAAAGTCGATAAATTCAAGGAAGCGAAGCTCACACCCGAATACGTAGAAGAAGTTTCCTGCCCGATCATCGCGGAAAGCCCCATGTCGCTCGTTTGCAAAGTAACGGATATAGTGCCGCTCGGCTCGCATGATATGTTCATCGCGGATATCGTTGCCATCTATGCGGACGATAAGCTTTTCGATGAAACAGGCAAACTTTGCATCAACCGCGCGCACCTCGCCGCTTATGCACACGGTGAATATTACGCGCTCGGCAAACGCATAGGCAAATTCGGATTCTCCGTTAAAAAGAAAGCCCCTGTAACAAAAAAGAACATCAAAAAATGATAAAAAAGACCTGCTGAAATATCAGCAGGTCTTTTTTCAAATTTTTCAAGGAGATTTCCGTTTTAGCAATAATTACTTACAAAGCGTTTTGTGTACATCTCGGGTTTTTTAAGCTCTGCGCTCAAAAAACTTGGGAACATCTTCACGTTTTTGAGGCTATCTATCGGGAGCCAGCCGTAAAGTGCGCCGTCATCAAATCCGCCTGTATCGGGGATATCTTCTCCGCGAAGCTCCACCATATAATAGAAATTCATGGCGCTTTCGTCTTTGCCCTTGCTCTCCTCTACCCAAAGGAGCCTGCCGCAGCAAACAGAAGCGCCCGTTTCCTGTGCATATTCGCGAACAAGAGCCGCGCGGGAGGATTCACCCGTTTCTATATGACCGCCGGGAAGTGCATATCCTTCGCCGTTTTTTTCGCGCCTTACAAATATCTTTCCGTTGCGTATAAGCACGCCGGCGCTGTGAAATGACCATTCTTTGCCCATATCGTTCACCTGAACATAGACGCTACCGCTTCGATAGCGTCGCAAAGCGGCGCGGTCATAAAATACACCATTCGGCGCAAGAGGTCGTGCTTCTTTACAAATGCAAAACGTCTCTTTTCGTAGCTCGGGCAATCCACATAATATGAATGTACCGTATATCCGCAGATAGTTTCGCTATATCTTTTTTCCATGTTTTCCTCCTCGTTTTTACCGTTCGGTGTAATTTACGCTTTTATTATACAACCTTGCGCGGTAATTGTCAATACCATTTTCGACATTTTTTTCACTTTTGGGCAAATTTTATTTTAAAACACTTTACATTTCGGTAAATATATGATATAATTTTACCGTGAAAGGTAATATTATAATTCTTGATTTTTCTCGGAGGTTTTAATGGATTGGCTCCTTAACATAAAAAAAATAAAAAAGGAAAAAGCGCTTACGAATGAAGCTCTTTCCGAAAAATCGGGCATCTCCGCCGGCACACTCAACAAACTTCTCTCCGGCGCAAGTGCCGACCCGAAATTTTCCACGCTCTGCGCCCTTTCGGACGCGCTCGGTGTTTCCATAGACGAAATGACCGGCAGAAAAAAGAGCGCAGAACCCTCTTATATCAAAAACGAATATTTTCAAAAATATATGGAGCTTGATGAAGAAGGCAGAGCCGCCGTCGATCGAGTTTTAGAGCGTGAGCACGAGCGCATCTTGCGCGAGCAAGCCGTAACGACATATTCGCTCGATATGCCCAAAACACGTACGATAAAGCTTTATAACATCGCCGCTTCCGCAGGTACCGGTTCATACCTTTCTTCCTCGGACTACACGAACATTTCCGTATATTCCACTCCCGCAACGGACGAGGCAGACTTTGCCGTTAAAGTATACGGCGACAGTATGCTCCCCAAATTCTCAAGCGGTGATATATTGCTCGTAAAGAGCGAGGAAAGCGTTGACGAAGGCGAATTCGGCATCTTCTCCGTGGACGGCGAAAGCTTTGTTAAAAAGTTCGGCTCCGACAGGCTCATCTCCCTCAACCCCGATTACAGTGATATAAAGCTTTCAGAGTTCAACCAGATCGTTTGCTTCGGCAGAGTTTTGGGCAAACTCAAAAAATGACAGCTAAAACAACACTTCCGTTTCGCGCTTTATCTCTCTCCGCAAGATGAAAAGTGAGGGCAGGTTCAGCGCCGTCATGACGGCAACGCCGAGGTCGGCTGTGTGCCACACGGCACTTTGCGAAAGCAACGTACCGAAAACTATGAGCAAAAGATAAGCGACGATATAACATATATGCGCCGTGCGCGAGCTTGTTATATACGCAAGGCAGAGCTTGCCGTAAAAAGCCCAGCATATTATCGTGGAAAAGGCAAAAGCCACTATCGAAAAACCGATGATATACTTTGCCCAAACGCCTATCTCACTTTCAAACGAGAGGAGCACAAGTTCCATACCGTTTTCGCTCACGCTTCCCTTTTTCCGGGAGATAAGTATAACAAAAGCAGTAAGCGAGCATATTATTATTGTATCGGCGAACACCTCGAAAAGACCCAATAATCCTTGACGCGCAGGCGAATCCGTCTGCGCGTTTGCGTGCGCCATGGGTGCGGTACCGCTGCCCGATTCATGCGAAAAAGTGCCCTTTGCTATGCCCTCGGAAACATTTTTTGAAAGCAAAAATCCGCCCACACCGCCAAGTGCGGAATCAAATTTGAACGCTTCCGCTACTACCTCTTTGAAAAGCGACGGTATGAGCGCGGTATTGCGAAATATCACCCCGAGCGAAAGCAAAACATAAAGAGCACTCATTATCGGCAAAAGCACGCTCGTAACGTGCGATATGCGCTCAAATCCGCCGAATATCGTCAAACCGATCGCCAAAGCGCAAACAGCACCGAATATAGCCTTATCCGCGCCGAATATGATATTTGCCGAGTCGCTCGCTGCGCTCATCTGCACTATATTTCCCATGGCAAAAGACGATATCACCCCCGCAAAAGCAAATACCGAACCGCACACTTTTCCGAAGCTCCCGCCGATGCCTTTTTCCATATACATCATG
Organism: uncultured Lachnospiraceae bacterium; assembly: GCA_964514555.1. Taxonomy (GTDB): domain Bacteria; phylum Bacillota; class Clostridia; order Oscillospirales; family CAG-272; genus UMGS731. The sequence continues at coordinate 34,198 of CAZERM010000008.1, forward strand.
GGGCCGCCCTCGTAACCGTCGGCGCTTTTTTTGCGGTATTTTACGCCGAGCGTTATCTCGCAATATTTAAGCACCATGGAGACAAGAGCGCTTATCCATATCCAAAAAACAGCGCCCGAGCCGCCCGTTATCATAGCCACGGCAACACCGACGATGTTCCCGATGCCGAGCGTGCCGGAGAGCGAAGCGGAAAGCGCACGCAACGGAGAAATACCGCTCTTATCCTTGCGATAGAACATCTCGCGAAGCGTTTTTATCGGATGCAAAAAGAAATATCCTCTCAAATAAAAGGTAAAAAACAAACCGCCGCCGAGTATCATCAAGCAGAGCATGAGCTGCATTGAATCGAATATATTCAAAAATATCACCACCGTTCCAAGATGATACAAGCATATGAAAAGGCGGCAAAAAAAATTACATATTGTCTTTTTTGTGTCGTAATTTGCATATATATTTTAATATTTGTGAACAATCTGTTAACAATAAAAATATCTATTGATTTTTCGCTCAAGGTTATGTAAAATAATAGACAATTTAGCACTCAACCTTTTCGAGTGCCAAAAGCCGCAAAGGACTAAAATATCCTTGCACTTAATACATTTAATTTATAACATACGTAAAAATTTTCAAAAATATAAACGGAGGTCTTTTTATGACACTTAAACCCCTTTCCGACCGCGTAGTACTCAAGATGCTCGAAGCGGAAGAAACAACAAAAGGCGGCATCATCCTTACAGGAAGCGCTAAGGAAAAACCCCAGACAGCTGAAGTTGTTGCTGTCGGCCCCGGCGCATACAACGCTGAAACAGGCGACCGCATCCCCGTTGGTATCAACGTAGGCGATAAAGTTATCGCAAGCAAATATGCAGGCACAGAAGTTAAACTCGGCAGCGACGAATACATCGTTGTTCGCGCAGACGATATTCTCGCGATCGTTGAATGATCGTATAACGGATTTATTTTAGGAGGAATTTATCATGGCAAAAGAAATTGCTTACGGCATGGACGCGCGTTCTGCTCTTGAACGCGGTATCGATAAACTCGCAAACACAGTTAAAGTAACACTCGGACCTAAAGGCAGAAACGTAGTTCTCGACAAAAAATACGGCGCTCCCCTTATCACAAACGACGGTGTTACCATCGCAAAAGAGATCGAACTCGAAGACGCTATGGAAAACATGGGTGCTTCCCTCGTTCGCGAAGTTGCAACAAGAACAAATGACGCTGCAGGCGACGGTACAACAACAGCTACTCTCCTTGCTCAGGCTCTCATCCGCGAAGGTATGAAGAACATCACAGCAGGCGCTAACCCCATCGTCCTCAGAAAAGGTATCAAGAAAGCAGTTGACTGCGCTGTTACAAGCATCCGCGGCAACTCCAGAAAAGTAAACGGCACAGCAGACATCGCTCGTGTTGGTTCTATCTCCGCAGGCGACGACGTTATCGGTCAGCTTATCGCAGACGCTATGGAAAAGGTTACAGCAGACGGTGTTATCACTGTTGAAGAATCCAAATCCGCTGAAACATACTGCGAAGTAGTTGAAGGTATGCAGTTCGACCGCGGCTACATCTCCCCCTACATGGCAACAGATACAGATAAGATGGAAGCAGTTATCGATGACGCACTCATCCTTATCACAGATAAGAAGATCTCCAACATCCAGGAACTTCTTCCCCTTCTCGAGCAGGTAGTTCAGTCCGGCAAGAAGCTCCTCATCATCGCTGAAGATATCGAAGGCGAAGCTCTCACAACACTTATCCTCAACAAACTCCGCGGCACATTCACTTGCGTTGCAGTTAAAGCTCCCGGCTTTGGCGACAGACGTAAAGATATGCTCCGCGACATCGCAGTGCTCACAGGCGGCGAAGTTATCACAAGCGACCTCGGTCTCGAACTCAAGGACGCTACTCTCGCTCAGCTCGGCAGCGCTCGTCAGGTTAAAGTTAACAAGGACCACACTATCATCGTTGGTGGTGCAGGTGATTCCGCAGAGATCGCTTCCAGAGTTGCTCAGATCCGCACATCCATCGAAACAACAACAAGCGAATTTGACAGAGAAAAACTTCAGGAACGTCTCGCTAAACTCGCAGGCGGCGTAGCAG
>CAZERM010000009.1:0-32600 GCA_964514555.1 uncultured Lachnospiraceae bacterium
ATTATTGAAAAAATACACAAAAGCATTTATAATAATATATAGAAAATTTAGTATTCTTCGGAATACGGAAAGAAGAGTGAATAACATGAACAAATTTGTACTTAACGAAACATCTTATCATGGAGCAGGCGCTATCGCTGCTGTTCCCACAGAAATCAAAGCACGCGGCTTCAAAAAAGCTTTCGTTGCTACTGACCCCGACCTCGTTAAATTCGGTATCGCAAACAAAGTAACAGACCTCCTCGAAAAAGAAGGCGTTGATTACACACTTTATACAGATATCAAAGCTAACCCCACTATCGAAAACGTTCAGAACGGCGTTAAAGCATTCAAAGATTGCGGCGCTGACTGCATCGTAGCTATCGGCGGCGGTTCTTCCATGGACACAGCTAAAGCTATCGGTATCATCATCACAAACCCCGAGTTTGCTGATGTTCGCTCTCTCGAAGGCGTTGCTCCCACAAAGAACCCCTGCGTTCCGATCATCGCTGTTCCCACAACAGCCGGCACAGCTGCTGAAGTTACGATCAACTACGTTATCACAGACGTTGAAAAGAAACGTAAATTCGTTTGCGTAGACGTTCACGATATCCCCGTTGTTGCAGTAGTTGACCCCGACATGATGTCCTCTATGCCCAAAGGCCTCACAGCTGCTACAGGTATGGACGCTCTTACACACGCTATCGAAGGTTACATCACAAAGGGCGCTTGGGAACTTTCCGATATGTTCCACATCAAAGCTATCGAAGTTATCGCTAAGAGCCTCCGCGGCGCTGTTGAAAACACAGCTGAAGGCAGAGAAGGCATGGCTCTCGGTCAGTACATCGCAGGTATGGGCTTCTCTAACGTAGGTCTCGGTGTTGACCACTCTATGGCTCACACACTTTCCGCTTACTATGACACACCCCACGGCAAAGCTTGCGCTATCCTCCTTCCCACAGTAATGGCATACAATGCTGAATGCACAGGTACAAAGTACCGCGACATCGCTATCGCTATGGGCGTACAGGGCGTTGAAGCTATGACACAGGAAGAATACAGAGCTGCTGCTGTTGAAGCTGTTCGCAAACTTGCTGAAGATGTTGGCATTCCCACAACTCTTAAAGGTATCGTTAAAGAAGAAGATATCGACCAGCTCGCTCAGGACGCTTACAACGACGCTTGCCGTCCCGGCAACCCCAAAGATACAAGCGTTGAAGATATCAAAGCTCTTTACAGAAGCCTTATCTAATTATCGTCTTATATCAACAATAAACTCCCGTTTTCAACAGAAAACGGGAGTTTTCTTCTTTTTTCGACAATTTTTAAACAAAAAAAGATATCGATCTTTTCAAATCGATATCTTCTGCATTGCCTCGTCCATGCGTTTTTCCGCTTCTTCTGTCGAAATGTCCAAAACAACGGCAAGTTCCGTGAACAATGCTCTGCGTGCGAGCTTGTCAAATTCTATGTCCGTGTCCGACATACGCTTTTTCTGCGTATTTCTTTTGCTTTTTCTGAGGTATATTGTTTTAAGAACGCTCGCGATAGATTCGGGCGTGCCGTTTCTTATTGCGTTTCTGTATTCATCGCGGCGCTGTTTTTCGTTCGCTATCCCTACCGTTGGGAGCGAGCCTGCATTTGCTATGAGCGCGTTCGCTTCATCGACCGTCATAAGCGCGCAAAGAATTACCGTTTCGTTGTCCGCAGGAGCATATATTATCGTGCCTGCATTAAAATCGCTCGGTTCAAGAACATAAAATGTTCTTTCGTCATTCGAGTCAAAGGGAGAGCAACATATATCGTTCACCTTGCAAACACCTGCCGTTCCGTAATATACCTTTTCGCCTTTTTCAAACATATCGATTTCCTTCTAATTTATATATATTATATATAATATTTTACCATGGATCGAAAATTTTGTCCAAGGCAGTTTTTAACAAAAATAAATTGGAAAATCTGCACAGCGTGAAATATTTTTGGCTAGATGCTCATTTTTTCGAGCCGATAAGCTCTTTAAAAGCCTTAGGAAGATGCTCCACAGTGTCGCCCGAAGTCATGGCGATGGAAGTGTTTTTTTCCTGCGCTAACTCTCCTGCTCTGCCTGCGATATATGCGCCGAAGCAAACGGTGAGCGTATTATACGGCATATATCCGAGCAGACCCGCAAGCACTCCCGAAAGCACATCTCCGCTTCCTGCCGTAGCCATGCCCGCACAGCCGCTGTCGGTGATAAATGTTTCGTTGCCGTCCGTAACCACGGTGGCAGGTCCTTTTAGCAAGACTATAACGCCATATTCCTTTGCGAAAGATTTCGCATTTGCCAAAGGATCGCGCTCCACTTCCTCACGAGAAAGACCGGAGAGTCTTTCAAATTCCTTTATGTGCGGTGTAAGCACTACTTTACATTTTGTCTCTTTCAATATGCTCTTATCCATGCGCGAAAGCGTGTTGAGTCCGTCCGCATCTATTATGAGCGGCATATCCTTTTCCGCAAGGATATATGATAATATCTTTTCGTTTTCGGCGGAAGTGCCCCAGCCCATGCCGACGGCAAGTGCGGCAAGGCGAGTCGTAGAGGTGTCTATCGATTCTTTGTTGAATATGATGTGTCCGTTATCATCTGCCAGCGGACAAAGCGTGCTTTCCAAAAGATACGGCGAAACGCTTCCCGAAATGCTCTGCGGCACGATAAGTTTTGAAACACCGCAACCCGAACGAAGCGCCGAAAGGCTCATGTTCGCAAGCTTTACCGCACCCGAATATTCCGCGCAACCGCCCATTATGCCGACATAGCCGTAATCACCCTTGTTTGAATAATTTTTGCGTTCCTTTACGAGCGACAAAAAGTCGTTTTTGTCGCAATACATCGCATATTCTCCGCGGATGTCGATGCCGATATCGATATTTTTCTTATTTTTGATAACATCCTTCGCCAAGCCCAAAAAGTGCCCTTGCTTATATGTACCGATGGATACGGTAAGATCGGAAACGATACATTTTTTCGAAAGACCGCTGTCCGCGGAAAGTCCACTGTTTATATCGGCGGAAATAACTTTCTTTCCGCTTGCGTTTATCTTGTCTATCGCAACAGCTGCCATGCCGCGCACCTCTCCGGAAAATCCCGTGCCGAAGATGCAATCAACTATGATATCAAAGCCCGAAAGATCCGTGTTTTCGTCAAACATCTCGCTTTTTATGCCCGCCTCGCGGCATATATCGAAATAATACCTGCCGTCTTCGGAAAACTTCTCCGAAAGGCGAAAAACGGTTACAAAAACGCCTTTTTCAAAAAGCAATTTTGCCAAAACATATCCGTCGCCTGCGTTATTTCCGCTTCCGCAGACGATGGCAACCTTGCCTTCAAAATCAAAACTTTCTGCAATGCCCTTTCCCGCACGCATCATAAGTTCCTTTGAGCTTGTAATATTTTTGCAAGTGTATGCATCGCTTTCGCGCATGACATAAGATGAAACTATTTTCTCCATAACAACACTTCCTTGTTATATTATTGTAATTATATGATATCACAACGCTCAAATTTTTTAAATAGCGAAAATAATATATTTGTTACACTTTATTTCTTGAAATAAACATTGTTTTGTAGTACAATGAAATAGATAAGCCCTCTGCGATATATTTTGCGTGCCGCGCAGATATACCGTTACTTAAAAAAGGAGTACAAAATATTATGATAGAGAAAGAGATAACCGAGATACGCCGCCGTTTTCGTTCCGACAGAACGAATATAACGAACATCCGCGGTATTTTCGTAAACGAAAACAAAGAGATCGTTTCGGAATTCGATCAATCCATCGCCTTGCTCTCCGAGGAAGAATCCGACGCTATACTTTCCGTATTGAAAAAGACACTTTCCGGCGCTCTCGGCAAAAATCTTATAGATATCGAATTTTCGACACAGCAAGTGCTTGAAAGCGAAGAACATAAGCTTCTCTCCGCGCTCCGTGAATCCGAACTCAAAGACGAAGAAAAGCTTCATGCTTTTTATGAAAAAGCCGCCGCTTCCATAAATATGGAGGGCAACTATCTTCTTATGATAGCACACGACCGTTATGACGTTTTCTCCAAAGCCAAAAACGGAGAAGATGACGCCGATTCGGTAACGGCTTTTTCGTACATCACTTGTTGCGTATGCCCCATAAAAGCCTCCAAACGATCCCTTGCGTATTACATACACGAAAGCAGACTTCGCAATGTTTGCGAGGACGGCATCGTAGGCGCGCCCGAATTCGGTTTTATGTTCCCGACATTCGACGACAGAAGCGCTAATATTTATAAATCGCTCTACTATTCAAGGAATATTTCCGACAGCCACGACGAATTCATCAACACCATCTTCAATTCCGAACCGCCCATGCCTGCCGCAGAGCAGAAAGAAACATTCAACTCTATCCTTGCGGAAACGATGGCGGAAGAATGCAGCTATGACGTTGTGGAATCCGTTCACGTTGAGCTTTCAAACATGATAGACGTACACAAAGAAAGCAAAGAGGAAGAACCGCTCACCGTTTCCAAAACGCAGATGACGGATATACTTTCCTCCTGCGGTGTTGCGGAAGAACGTGTTGTCGAATTTGACAAGAAATTTGACGAAACATTCGGCGAAAACGCAGAGCTTGTGCCCCAAAACATCATCGACCGCAAGAGCTTTCAGCTCCGCACGCCCGACGTTATCATAAAGGTCAACCCCGATAAGAGCGACCTTATCGAAACTCGTGTGATAAACGGCACAAAATATATACTTATCCGCGCAGACAACGACGTTGAGGTCAACGGCGTTAATATAAAGATCAAAGACTAAAAAGGAGTTTCCACAAGATGAACAACAGCGTAAAATTCGATATGCACGAAGTCGGCAAGAATCGCCTTGCCCCCAGAGCATATTATTTCCCCTATTCCTCTATGGAAAAAGCCATCGCAGGCGATATCACGGAAAACGAAAACTATATACTTCTTTCCGGCACATGGGATTTCGCATATTTCGGCACGGAACTTGAACTTCCCGAAAACATCTCCGACATCAAATACAGCGAAACACTTCCCGTTCCTTCCTGCTGGCAGTGTTACGGCTACGGTCAGATACAGTATACCAACGTAAACTACCCCATCCCTTTCGATCCGCCCCACGTAACATTCGATAACCCTGTCGGTGTTTACCACAGAAAATTCAACTACACAAAGAAATATGAGAAGCAGTACATCATGTTCGACGGCGCTTGCTCCATGTTCGAAGTATTCGTAAACGGAAAGTTCGTCGGTATGTCCAAAGGCTCTCGCCTTACAGCGGAGTTTGATATTTCCGACTTCCTCGCAAACGGCGAAAACGATATCGCAGTTAAACTCTACACATACAGCGATGCAACATACATCGAAGACCAGGACTGCTTCCGTTACAACGGTATCTTCCGCGATGTATATATCCTCGACCGTCCCGAAGACCATGTTGTGGACTTCTTCATCCATACAAAGAACGACGGTACCGTTAAAGTTGACATCGACAAAGCGGCTAAGATCACGGTAATGAGCGCAGATGGCGAAAAAGTTTACGGCGACAGCGTTAAAGACCCGCTCCTTTGGAACGCGGAACAGCCTAACCTCTACGGCTTGCTCATCGAATACAACGGCGAATTTATCTTCAAAAAATTCGGCTTCCGCGAACTTTCCGTATCCGAAGATTGCGCTCTCCTTGTAAACGGCGTTGCCGTTAAGCTCAAGGGCGTAAACCATCACGATACACACCCTGCAAAAGGCTACGCTATCACGGCGGAAGAAAACTTGCACGACCTTCTCATGATGAAGGGCGCCAACGTAAACTGCGTAAGAACAGCTCACTACCCCAGCTTGCCCTCTTTCTACGAAATGTGCGACGAACTCGGCTTCTATGTAGTTGACGAATGCGATATCGAAGCGCACGGGGCGTAAACCATCACGATACACACCCTGCAAAAGGCTACGCTATCACGGCGGAAGAAAACTTGCACGACCTTCTCATGATGAAGGGCGCCAACGTAAACTGCGTAAGAACAGCTCACTACCCCAGCTTGCCCTCTTTCTACGAAATGTGCGACGAACTCGGCTTCTATGTAGTTGACGAATGCGATATCGAAGCGCACGGTGTTGAACTTGCCGTTAAAGGAAAAGACGGCAACAGAGAAGATATCGGCTATGTTATCTCCGGTAACAAAGATTGGCTCCCTGCGTATCTTGACAGAATGGAACGCACGCTCGAAAGAGATAAGAACAGCCCCTGCGTTATCATGTGGTCTCTCGGCAACGAATCTCACTTCGGCGAAAACCACAAAGAGATGGCTAAATGGACAAAAGCGCGCGACCCCGAACGCTTCGTTCACTACCAGGGCACAGCTTCCGTTGTTTGGTTCGAACCTGACGAACAGAAAAAGGCAGAGATATATCACGATAAATGCGTTGATATCTGCAGTGATATGTACAGCTATATCAAAAAAGATATGTACAAATTCCCCTATATCAACCCCATCTATGAAGAAGGCGAAAACTATCATAACGACCCCCGTCCTTTCTTCCTTTGCGAATATTCCCACATGATGGGTATGGGTCCCGGCGGTCTTGAAGAATATTGGGATATGTTCTATAAATACCCCAGACTCATCGGCGGTTGCGTTTGGGAATGGGCAGACCATGCCGCTATCACTCCCGAAGGTCATTACGGCTACGGCGGCGACTTCGGCGATGTACCGAACGACGGCAACTTCTGCTGCGATGGTGTAGTTGCTCCCGACAGAACGCCTCACCTTGCATATGATATACTCAAAAAAGCGCAGGAACCCGTTAAGATAGCTTGGAAAGACGAAAAAGCAGGCATCATTACTGTTCACAATATGCTCGACTTCGTTCCCACGGAAGATCTTTTCGATATCACATATGAAGTTGTTTGCGGCAACGATGTTATCTCCGCAGGCAAACTCGATGTTTGCGTTCCCGCTCACGGTTCTTCCGATGTTTGCATCGGCGCTATGCCCGAAAAAACAAACGACAAATGCTTTGTAAACTTCGACGTTTACTACAAAGAAGAAACTATGTTTGCCGAAGAAGGCTACTCCGCAACAATGATACAGTTGCCCGTTGCAACTATCGTTGAAAAAGCAGAAGAAGTACACGCAAGCGTTCCCACAAGCGTAAAGACCGAAGGCAGATATGCCGTTATCACTTCTGCGGAAGCAACAATCAAGATAGACCTTGCAAAAGCTTCTTTCGCTTCCATCGTTAAAAACGGCAAAGAGATGCTCGCCGCTCCCTCTCGCATCACAGCCTGGCGCGCCCCCACAGACAACGATATGAACAATGTTATACGTTGGAACAGAGATTTCGTCCGTTACAACAAATTCGCAACAAAGAGCTATAATATCGTAGAAGCGGACGGAAACGTCATCATCAAGATAAACGGCATCCTCTCCGCTCCCGCAAGAATACCTCTCTTTGAGCTTGACATCGAATTTATCGTAAACGGCGGAAACATCGACGTTAAATTCCACGGTGTAAGACCCGAACGCAGCTTTATCGACCAGATACCGCGCTTCGGTATGCTCTATGAATTTACAAAAGATTTCGAAGATATCACATATGCGGCATACGGTCCCACATCCTGCTATGTGGATATGAGAGCGCACACATTCTACGGCATCTACGAATCCACCGTAACAGATGAATTTGAACCGATGATCAAACCCCAGGAATGCGGCAACCATATCGAAGCCGATATGTTCTCCATCTCCGACGACGAAGACACGGTTAAGTTCACAGGCAACGGATTTGATTTCTCCGCTCTCCATTTCACTCCCGAAATGCTCACGGATGCAAAACATATCCACGAACTCGTTCCCAGCGAAAACTCCATCGTTATCATCGCTTACAAAAATAACGGTATCGGCACGAACTCCTGCGGTCCTCGTTTGCCCGAAAAATATAAATTCAACGACAGAGAATTTACTTTCGAATACAAAATGAATATCTGACGGATATAAGCCCTGTTCCCCTCTCTTTTCAGGAGAACAGGGTGTTTTTTGTTATTATTTGACTAAAATAGTAAAAGAATTTTAATTGATTTCACAAAAAAATATATTACTATTGCAAAACGAAAAAAAATAATGTATAATAGTACATTATACAAATAATACAAAAATGTTGTCGGGCAAAAGAGAGATCGACTGCCCGATATTTTTGTCAATTCTAACAAACTCTCGGAGGAAAAAATGCAAAGAGAATCTCTCAAAAGCCGTCTCGGCTTTATCCTGCTCAGCGCAGGCTGTGCCATCGGCGTAGGTAATGTATGGAAATTCCCTTACATCACAGGTCAGAATGGCGGCGGCTGGTTTGTGCTTATCTACCTTATCTGTCTTGTTGCGGTAGGCGTTCCCGTTATGACGATGGAATTTGCCATGGGCCGTGCAAGCCGCAGAAGCCCCGCTTCACTTTATGAACCCCTTGAACCCAAGGGCAGTAAATGGCATATACACAGTATTTTTGCCGTTGCAGGTAACATACTTCTTATGATGTTCTATACGACTGTTGCCGCGTGGATGCTTTATTATTTCTATCAGACAGCAACAGGCAAATTCGTCGGAATGGATTCCGACGCGGTTCAGGGCGAGTTCGGCAATATGCTCGCAGACCCCATTCCTATGATAATCTTCATGACTATCGTTGTAGTCGTTGGCTCTATTGTTTGCTTCTTCGGCGTTCAGAAGGGTCTTGAAAGAGTTACAAAATACATGATGATCGCTTTGCTCATCATTATGGTAGTTCTCGCTATAAACAGCATCTTTACGGATGGCGGTATCGAAGGCTTTAAATTCTATCTCGTTCCCAACGCCGAAAACATCAAAAATGTCGGCGACGGCAACATGATAAAGGGTCTTGGCAAGGTTATCGTTGCCGCACTCAACCAGTCCTTCTTCTCTCTCAGCATCGGTATGGGCTCCATGGCTATCTTCGGCAGCTACATCGGTAAAGAACGCTCCCTTATGGGCGAAGCCGTAAACGTAGCCGTACTCGATACATTCGTTGCTATCACAGCGGGTCTTATCATATTCCCTGCTTGCTTCTCCTTCGGTATCGAACCTTCCAGCGGTCCCGGACTTATATTCCAGACTCTTCCCAACATATTCAACAATATGGCAGGCGGCAGAGTTTGGGGAAGTCTCTTCTTCGTATTCATGTCTTTCGCGGCTTTCTCTACGATATTCGCAATATTCGAAGTTCTTATCGCTTCCATGATGGAGAAATTCGGTTGGGGCAGAAAGAAAGCTTGCCTTATCAACGGCGCTGTTATCTTCGTTCTTTCTTTGCCTTGCATATTCGGTTTCAACATCCTTTCTTTCATCACACCTTTCGGCGCAGGTTCCACTATCCTCGACCTCGAAAGCTTCCTTGTTGAAAACCTCATCCTTCCCCTCGGTTCTCTCGTATTCGTTATCTTCTGTACTTGCAGATACGGTTGGGGCTGGAAAAACTTCATTGCCGAAGCAAACGAAGGCAAGGGTCTCAAAGTTGCAAAATGGATGCGCGGTTACATGACATTCGTGCTTCCCGTTATCGTTGTTATACTTTTCGTTATCAGTATGTATAACTATTTTGCATAAAATATGCATAAAATTTCGGCTCTCCGCTTTTAGGAGAGCCGTTTTTATTTCAAAATATGTTGCTCAAATCGATTTTATATGTTATACTAAAATAAAAAGCATATATTAAACGATCGGGAGAGAAAAGGTATGAGAACAGTCATTTTCGATATGGACGGTCTTCTTGTGGACTCTGAAATACGCGCAATAACCGCTTGGCGTGAGGTAGCCAAAGAATATGATATCCCGGGAATCGAGGAATTGTTTCCTTTTATGATGGGAACGAACCCCGAAACAAGAAAAGGGATATTCGACAAGCACTATGGTGGTAGATACGACTTTTACGAATGTAACGCAAAGGTTCGTGAAAAAGCCAACAGATATGAGGACGAAACACCCATACCGCTCAAAAAAGGCGTAAAAGAGCTTCTCGCTTATCTTCGCGAGAACGGTTTCAAGATAGGTCTTGCCTCCTCAAGCAGAGTTGAAACGATAGAACGCAGAATGAAATATCACGGTCTTATGGAAAACTTCGATGTCATCGTCTCGGGCGAGATGGTAACAGTAAGCAAGCCCGACCCTGCGATATTCTTGCTTTGCGCGCAAAAATTGGGAAGTGAACCTTGCGAATGCACCGTGCTCGAGGATTCGCCGAACGGAATAACGGCGGCAAACGCCGCAGGTATGCGACCCGTTATGGTTCCCGACCTTTATATGCCGGAAGAACGCATAGCAAAGCTCGCTTATGCAGTTTACCCCTCGCTCATCGACGTTAAGGAAGCGTTCGAAAGCGGAAAACTTTAATTTTTGTTTTTTACTGTTACAGCAGTTTAAATAAATATTACCATGTAAAATCGAAAGGAATTTTGGAAATATGGAAATCAGCGGAAAGAGAATGTATTCTCTTTTGAAAAAGCTCAATTTTGAGCGCCTTTCAACAACGGAAGGCGAATTTCGCGGCGCAGAGATCATCGCCGACGAGATCAGAGAAGCAGGTGTAGAACCTACATTTGAAACATTTATGGCTCCTCATTACGAGATCAAAAAGGTGAAATTTGAGGTTACGGAACCTTTTCACCGTGAATATGAAGTTTCCGGATACGGTTTTTCCGGAAACGCAGCAAAAGACGGCATCGAAGCAGAATTTTATTACCTCGAAGCATTCGATGATATGTGCCTTGCCGAAGTAAAAGACAAGATCGTGTTCATCGCAGGCGGCGTTGGACCCGGCAACTACAAAAAACTTATCAAAGCAGGCGCAAAAGCTTTCATCGCAACATCCGGCTCATGGATCGATAAAAAGAGCGAAACAGACCTTGACGAAAGAATGCTCCGCAGCATCCACACGGAAGAAGGCGTTATCCCCGGCGTTTGCATCAGAACAGCAGACGGTTTGAAACTCGTTGCATCCAAACCCAAAAAAGTAAAACTCACTCTCGAACAGGAAGAAGGCGAAGCTCCTTCCCGCAACGTCGTTGCAGAGATCAAGGGTACAAAATTCCCCGAAGAAGTTATCGTTTACACAGCTCACTATGACTCCGTAGTGTTCAGCCACGGTATGTTCGACAACGCAACAGGTGCGGCAACGATATTGGAACTTCTCCGTTACTTCGCAAAACATCCTCCCATGCGTACACTTAAATTCATCTTCTGCGGCTCCGAAGAAAGAGGCTTGCTCGGCAGTAAAGCTTATGTTGAAGCTCACAAAGATGAACTCGAAAAATACAAACTTTGCATCAATGTAGATATGACAGGTCCGCTCCTCGGCTATGACTGCGTAAGAGTTACGGGCGACGTTGCTATCTGCCACGCTATCGACTTCATGAAAAAAGAGATAGGATATGCAACGGAAGTAAGACAGGATATCTACTCCTCCGACTCCATCCCCTTTGCGGACAACGGCATCCCCGGCATCAACTTTATCCGCACGGCGGCTCCCGGCACAACGATGGTACATACAAGATATGACGTTATCACTCAGGTAAACCCCGAAAAGCTCGCAAGAACAACAGGTTTTGCCCTCGAATTTTCAAAGAGAGTCGTTAACGCTTCCTATTTCCCCATCGAACGCAAGATGCCTGCGGAAATGGTAGAAAAAGTAAATAAATACCTCAACAAAAAGGAAGAAGCAAAGAAATAATCTTCGCGCGTTTTTTCAATGACGGCACCTCGGCGGATCTTTTCCGTCGGGGTGTTTTTCCTTATATTATTTATAGCAACGCTCAATAAACGGAAATATTATCTTTGTTTTTTGGTTTTTTCTGCATAAGCGGCAAAAAACAGGCGAAAATATAGGTAACTTCACAAAGCCGAAAGGCAGAAAGGATCTTATCTATCATGAACATGAACCAGAAAAAACAAAAGCTCAACAAAGGCATCAGCATCGCAGTTGCGATATTGCTCGCGCTCACGCTTTGCGTAACGATAATCGCTTTTGCCGTGAGCAAACGCACAAAACCGAGCGATATTACGACAACTCCTCTTAAAACGACGGGAAACATCGTTTCCACAACGAAAAAGCCCATCTCCACGACGATTCCGCCGACTATCACTGACGAAGAGCCTTCTTCTCCCACAGGTGCGGACGAGGTATCTTTCATCTGCCCCGTGAGCGGAACATTGATAAAAAATTATTCCGCGGATATTCCCGTTTTCTCTCTTACCATGGAGGATTATCGCGTACATTGCGGTGTTGACATCTCCGCGGATGCAGGCACAAAAGTGCTTGCCGCCGCAAACGGCACCGTTTCAAAGGTGTATTTCGACCCGATGATGGGTCAGACCATCGAGATATCCCATTCCGGTGGATATGTTACCATTTATAAAAACCTCCAAACGAACATTCCCGCAGGGATAGAGGAGGGAAAGACGGTTGCCGCAGGAGATCTTATCGGCTATGTCGGCGACACGGCGCTCGTTGAGATATCCGATTCGCCCCACCTTCACCTCGAGATGAATAAAAACGGCGAAAGTGCCGACCCGCTTTCCCATATCAAGCTTGACAGCGTTGACACAAGCACGGATTACGAGGACTAAATAAAGCTCCGAGGAACGGCTTTTTTAGCCGTTCCTTGGTCATTTGTTATAAAAAACGAATTTAATAATTACATTTTTTGCCCCCATATTTGGAAGGGTCGAATATAAAAATTTACAATAATGCAATAAATTTTTGTTCGAACTTTGCAGAAATCTATTGACAAAACTGAGCAAGAATGATATTATATTAGTAAACACGGTGCGAGGTATTAGTTCGGACAATATCTTGTGCTATAAATTTTTTTAACTAAAATTTAAAGGAGATTTTTTCTTATGAAGAAGAAAATTTTGTCACTCTTCCTCTCTGTTGCCTTGCTCGTGGCAGCTTGCTCTGTAATGGCAGCTTGCGGTGATGAAGACGTAACTACAGAAGCCCCCATCGCAACAAACGACACAACAACACCTGAAGCTACAACAACTGAAGCTACAACAGTTGCTACAACAACTGAAGCTACAACAGTTGCTACAACAACTGAAGCTACAACAATTGCTACAACAACTGAAGCTACAACAGTTGCTACAACAACTGAAGCTACAACAACAACTGAAACCACAACAACGACAACAGGCGAAACAACAACGATCAAGATGAACACAGTTCTCGACTTCGTTGGCAACAACGCTACAGCTCTCAAAGTTCTCGAAAACGCTACATACGATAAATCCGCTATCTCTATCGAAGCTGAAAAAGATTCTATCGTTATCTACTCCAGCAAAAACTTTGAAAAAGACGTTGATACAGCTGCTACATACAGCGTAACATACTCTCTCAAAGGCTTTGATACACTCAAATCCGGTTTCGGTACATACGAAGGTCGTCCTTGGTACGTTTCCACAGACGCTGATTGGCAGGGCGCTCACCAGTACATGGCTCTCAGCATCAAAGGCGCTACAGGTTACAGAGTAAACGCTGACAAAGACGAAACACTCGTTGACCTCGACAACAAATATGTTGTTCTTACATTCAACTTCGAAGATGGCAAGAACCCTGTTGAGATCACAATCGATACAAGCACGATCAAAGCTGACAAAGACGGCAACAAAGTTGCAGTTATCGACCTTGTTAAAGAAACAGCTAACGGTACATTCACTTCTACAACAATGCCTAAGTCCAAATGGTCTCTCAAATCCAGAGAAGTTGAATCCATCACAGTTAACTTCTTCGGTGCTACTGTAACAAAAGAAAAAGATGACACAGCTTTCGCTCCTCAGGCAGGCGACAGCATCACTCTCAACTACATCGTATTCGGTTCTGATTTCGAATCCATCAACAACTACGGTGTAAAAGACGCTGAATAATCCAGAAACGTCAAATAGTATCTTCAAAGAGGACATCTTTTGATGTCCTCTTTTTACACAAAACAAGACCTAAAATCGTTATAGTCAAATTACACAATTTGTTCATATATTTTTTGTGTCTTGCAACAAAATTGATTTTTTTCCATACTTTTTTATTGTTCAATTATTATAATTTGGTTGACAAAATAGCAACATAGTGCTATAATAAAGACAATAATATTTGCGTGGTCATACGCAACAAAAAAACTCAAAAGGAGACTTAAAACCATGAAAAGAATATGCTCGGCAATTCTTTCTCTTGCACTTCTCTGCGGCACATTGGCTTTCGCTTCTTGCGGCGGTCAGGGAGATGCAAACACAACAGCAGGTACAAAAGCCCCCGGCATCAGCACAGGCGAAGGTACAGAAGCTGTAACAACACAGGACCCCAACTATTTCCCTGATGTAGATGACGACACAGCAGGCGAAAAGAAACCCAACGGCTACGAAAACGTTGACTTCACCGGTAAGACATTCACATTTGAAGCAGTTCTCAGCGCAAATGACTGGAACGCTTACGAAATCTGCGCTGACGAAGAAGCTACAGACGCACTCAGCAATGCTATCACAAGAAGAAACGATATCATGGCTGAACTCTACGACTGCTCTATCGAACAGATCACAAACGCAGAAGGCACACTTAACAATGACTTTGCTACAGACTCTTGCCACGTTGACATTGCTGCTTGCCAGTACAACGCAAACGGCAAAGCTAACGGCAACTACTACAACCTCGCTAAATACCTCGATCTTTCTCACCCGTGGTGGGACCAGGGCTATGTAAACGACGTTACAGTTGACGGCAAGCTCTTCACTATCATCGGCGACTTCTCTCTCACATCTTTCGACGCTACATGGGTATTGTTCTTCAACAAAGAAGTTCTCCAGCAGAACGACAAGATCAAGAACTACAACTTCTATGACCTCGTTGACAACAACGAATGGACTATCGATACATTCTACGAAGTTGTTCAGAAAGCTAAACAGGACGATGGCGACCAGGTTATGACTATCGGCTCCGGAGACATCTACGGTCTCGTTTCTTCTGATTTCGGTATCCGTGGTCTTTACTACGGTGCAGGCGCTAGCTACGTAACAAAGACAGACGACGCAGCAGGCAACACAACATTCACACACGGCTTTAACAACCAGGCTGCTCTCGTTGCACAGAAAGTTATCGACATCTATGCTGACGAAGCTGCTTCCATCCAAGGCTACTCTACAGTTGGTACACAGATCACAAACGGTCTTACACTCTTCGCTCCCGAAACACTTGACAAAGCAAGAAACTGGTCCGAAGCAGGCCTTGAAAACTTCGGTGTTATCCCCCACCCTGCATACAACACAGAACAGATCCAGACAACAGGTTACAAACACAACGTTGATAACCACATGATCTACTACTCTGTTCCTACAACGATCAACTATGACCTCGATATCATCTGGAACTTCCTTGAACTCTACGGTTACCACTCCAGATACATCGTATACCCTGAATACCTCAACGTATACAAATACACATATACACACTCTGAAGAAGACGCTCATATGATCGATATCATCATGCAGTCCAGAACATTCGACCTCGCTTACCAGTTCAACTGGGGCGGCGCAGACGAAGAACTTCGCTCCGGTATCAAGTCCGGTAGCAACGTTGTTTCTCAGCTCGGTGGTTCTATCGGCGACGTTATTATCACAGCTGCTAACGCATACAAAGATACAGTTAGCAAAGTTAACAACTAATCTAAATTAGTTAAATAAAAAGACACGGTCTATACCGTGTCTTTTTTATTTTGTTTTGTTTAAACAGGACGTATGCTTATCTCACCGCCGCGAAGTATGGTGTTTTCTCCGTCCTCGCGCTCTATGATAAGACCGCCGTCATCATCTATGCCGAGCGCTTTCGCTTTATAGCGCTCTTCCCCTTTGATGACGAAAACATCTTTTCCGGTAACGAACGAGTGCGAACGATAATCGGGCAAAAATCCGCGTGCGGAGATGTTTTCTGCAAAAGCGAAAAATTCGTTTGCGATATCCGCGGCGAGCTTGTTTCGGTCAACATCGTCAAGACAGAGTGAGGAGGCGATATCCGCTATCTCTTCGGGGAAATCCTGCGTTGACACATTTATACCTATGCCGACGGCAACGCCGACGAGAGCGCCGTTTTCGGGGTCTGTTACCGCCTCCGCAAGTATGCCGCATATCTTTTTGTCGCCCAAGTATATATCGTTCACCCATTTTATCGCAACATCAACGTGTGCCGTGCGCTCTATTGCACGAGCCACGGCGACAGCCGCCGCAGGCGTGAGCAGCGTTACTTCATCAAAAGCAAACATCGGCGGCAGTATCAACGTGAAATAAAGCCCCTTGCTTTCGGGAGAATAAAATGAGCGTCCCAAACGACCTCTGCCGCTCGTTTGCTTTTCGGCGGCGATAATTGCCTTGCCGCGTTTTCCGCTCTCCAAAAGTCTTTTTGCCTCGTTATTCGTGGAGTCTATCTCGCCGAAAACGCGCACATCAACATCAACGCCTACGAGTTTTTTTATCGCATCGGCAGACAAGCGCGGCGAGATTTTGTCTTTTTTACGAGAAAATATCATTTGTTCAAAAGATAGTGTGCCTTGAGAACAGCTGTTTGAGTTTTGCCGTCCGGGATCTTGTTATCCATTATCATCTGCAAAACTTCATCGAACGGAACCTTTACAACATCCAAAAATTCGTCCTCGTCAAGCTCCTGCTCGCCTTTGTGTAGCCCTGTTGCAATGTACATTGCGATTCTTTCGCCCAATATCGCAGGCGAAGGGTATGTGTAACCAATGAACGTGAATTTGTCTGCTGTGTAGCCCGTTTCCTCGCGAAGCTCACGAGCGACAGCGGCGAGTTCGTCTGTTTCGCCTTTGTCTATCTTGCCCGCAGGGATCTCCCAAATGACCTCATTGAAAGGATAGCGGAACTGTCTTTCCATGATTATTTCGCCGTCATCCGTTATCGGAACGACGCAGACAGCGCCGTTATGCAAGCATACTTCGCGCGTGGCAGGCGCTCCGTTCGGGAGCGTTATGTTATCTCTTACGAGGTGAACGATGTGTCCTTCAAATATTTCTTCGCGTGAAACTTTTGTTTCTTTGAGCTTGTCATAAAGCTCTTTTGTTATCTCTGCCATGTTGATATCTCCTTTATTTTTCCACAATTTTGTTTAAAAGTGCTTCGCAACCGTCGTAAATATCACGGTAAGCAATATCGAAACGGTCGCTGTACCAAGGGTCGGCGACATCACCGCCGCGCGATGTGTAATCCATAAGTTTGTGTATTTTTCCCTCGGGATCGCCGCCCAAAATGGCGTGCATATTGCGAATGTTCGCGCTGTCCATGCCGATAAAGAGGCCATATTCTTCGTAATCGCTTTTTTTGAGTTGGACCGCCCTCTTTCCCTCGCAGGAGATGCCGTGGAGCGCAAGTTCCGCTTTTGCAGGTGGATATACAGGGTTTCCGACACCGCGGTATATCTCCTCCGTACTTGTCGCGCAGGAAGCAACGGTAAATCCGTCTATGCAGTTTTTAGCGAGCATATCCTTAAATATGAACTCCGCCATGGGACTGCGGCAGATGTTGCCGTGGCAAACAAACATTATCCTCATGCACTCACGCCCATTCAAATTTGTGCTCGCCTGCGCCAAGTTCGAAATGATACTTCACTATGCCCAGGTCCATCGCCGCATAAGGCACATTTGCCGCTTTCGCCGTTACCGTGTCGCCGTTGAGCGAGAGCTTGAACTTCTGCTGATTGAGCGCCGTAGGAGCCGTTAAAGCCGCATCCATTGCGTTTTTGAACCATTCCGGCATAGAATCTCCATCAAATTCGCAAAGTGCCTCCAAGGGCTTATTTTTGTGTTCTCTGCCCTCGTGTTCGCCGTAACCGAGAGAGATGACAGCCTGAACTTTTTCGCCGTCTGCGAGGTTTGCGGGAACGGAGCGTTTGCTGTAAGTGAGCACTACCCAACAAGTGTTGAGTCCGAGTGTCTGCGCCAAGAGCACGAGTTTTTCGCCGTGGTAGCCTATCTCCTCGTCCCTGCCGTCAACGGCGGAGATGGAGATGTAGTTTTTGCATCCGCTGAAATGACCGTATTTCGCAAGCGTACCCGAAAAAGCTTTCGGCTCGTCAACGATAAGCTCGATATTAAGTCCTGTTTCGGCTCTGATAGCGTCGATCTCGGCGCGCAAAGCGCTCAATTTTTCTTCTTCGATGGGTCTGTCAACATATTTACGCACGGAGTGGCGCGCGTACATTGCTTCATAAAGCGTCATAATATATCCTTTCCGCTTTCGTAAGGAAAGCACGGCTTTTGCCGTTTTTTGATTATATTTTACCATATTATCGAAAAGGTTTCCATACCTACGGCAATATTTTCATCATATTTTGCGAATAGCTGGACACAGCAAAAGAAATATGATAAAATATACAGACAAATATCATAAAGATCAGGAGGATCAGATAATGGCAACAGAACTCGGCAGACCCGCCAACACAGAGGGCAGACTGCAAAAAGAAATACGATCTTACGATTTTTTGGATTCGCTCGGCATCACATATTACCGTATAGATCACGAGCCTGCAATGAAGATGGAGGCTTGTGCTGAGATAGACAAAGAATTGGGCGCGACGATATGCAAAAACCTTTTCCTTTGCAACAGGGGCAAAACTTCTTTTTATTTGCTCATGATGCGCGCTGACAAGCATTTTGCAACAAGAGAAGTATCCGATCAAGTCGGCTCTTCTCGTCTTTGCTTCGGCGACCCGGAGGATCTGGAGCGTATGCTCGACCTCACGCCCGGCTCCGTAAGTGTTTTAGGCTTGATGAACGACAAGGAGAACAAAGTTAAGCTTTTGGTGGACAAAGATATACTCGATGGCGAATATTTCGGCTGTCATCCTTGCATAAACACCACTAGCCTCCGCATCAAAACAAATGACCTCACAGAAAAGATATTCCCTGCCATGGGGCATATGCCAAAGCTCGTCAGCCTTTCCGAAACAGCAAAATAAAATGATCTCCCATAGTTTATCTGTGGGAGATCTTCGTTTTTATTGGTAACTAAGCTTTTCTTTAGACCGAGAAAAACTTGATTTTATGCAAAAAAATAAAACAGAGGCGAAAGCCTCTGCTTCATTCAAAAATTTAAAATAAAAACCCACCCGGCCGTGTAGCTCCGATTAATCCCCTGCATTTCAGCAAGGAGGGGTTCCTTATCCTCTTAATTTGTGCTCCCAGCATCCGTTAAAGTCGTGAACATAAGCAGGACTTTAGGGGAGGTCTGCATACCCTTAAGAAGCCACGGATCCCAATTGTAAGGTGTAGGTATAATACAAAGCCGATCACGAGAGGGGCAGGAATTATTCGGTTTTTATTTTATTATATGCTTCGAGCGAGGAATTATTCGTTTCCGCTCATATCATCGTAGTCGATCTCAGAAAATAATTCATCTTCGATAAGATCGGCAACCTGATCGTATTCTTCGTCATCTTCAATAGTAACGAGGTTTACTTCGCCGTTACCTGCATCTTCTGCGCGGAGGATAACATAAGCGCCTTCTTCGTTATCCTGAAGAGGAACGAGAGCATAATATTCGTTTCCGTTAAATTCAACCGTTCCGAGAAATTCGAAGTCTATTACAGAACCGTCTTCATCGGTAAGCTGAAGGATTTCCATTTCGTTATTATCTGCCATAGGGTTTCTCCTTCTTGTTTTCTATCGACATCTATATTGTATAACAAAAAAGCGTTTTAGTCAATAGTATTTGTGTAATTTTGCGATTTTTTTTATAAAATCATTATTCCTTGATGTACTTCCAGTACTTAACGAGGTAATCCATGCCGGACCATACCGTCATAACTACCATTGCCAAAAGAAGAACATAGAGCACTACTCTCAAAACAGTTGCCACTGCGTCAATACCGATGATGCCGTTAAAGAAAGGCTCGAGTATTGCAACGGAAACAAATATCATCTGAGTAGTTGTTTTTATCTTGCCGAGCATAGCCGCCGCGATAACAGAGCCGTCTGCGCTTGCCGCAACGAGTCTCATTGATGTTACAGCGAGTTCACGCAAGATAACGATAGCTGTTGCGAATGTGAGAAGTATGCCGTAAACGGAGTTTGCGTTGCCGTAGCAAAGGCAGAGCAATGATGCCATTACCATTACTTTGTCGGCAACAGGGTCAAGGAATTTGCCAAGGTTTGTGATAAGATTGTATTTACGAGCGATCTTGCCGTCAAGAAAGTCCGTAAATGCCGCCGCTATGTAGATTATTGCGGAGATGAGGAAGCGCCAATATCCCATGCCGAAATCGCACATATAAAATATCATAAATACCGGAACAAGGATAACGCGCAACAATGTAAGCTTATTCGGTAGATTCATTTTTTGTTACCTCTTATCTTACAATATTGCCGATAACGTCATAATCCATAACGTCGTCGATCTTTACGTTTACAAATTCGCCTGCGGCAATACGCTTTTTGCCGATCTCGGGGCGGAAGTATACTTTTGTATCGATATCGGGAGCATCTGCTTCGCCGCGACCGTAATATACTTCTGCGGCTGTATCATAGCCTTCGCAGATAACTTTTATTGTTTTACCTACGAGCGCGCGGTTCTTTTCGTCCGCGATGTGGAGCTGTTCGCGCATGATGATATCATAGCGTTCCTGCTTCACCTGTTCATCTATCTGGTCGGGGAAATCGTATGCAGGGGTATCTTCTTCACGAGAGTATGTGAAAGCGCCCAAACGGTCGAATTTCACCTCTTTGATATATTCGCAAAGTTCGTTGAAATCTTCCTCTGTTTCACCGGGGAAGCCTACCATTACCGTTGTACGGATAGTGATATCGGGAACCTGCTCACGGAGCTTCTTAACAACGCTGCGGACCATTTCGCCGTCGCCATGACGGTTCATCTTTTTGAGCACATTATTGCTGATGTGCTGGATGGGAAGGTCGATGTATTTGAGCACTCTGTCGTTATCGCGCATCTCCTCGATAAGGTCTGTTGTTATCTTATCGGGGTAGCAATAAAGAAGTCTTATCCACGGGATAGTCGTTTCGTCTGTTATGGCGCGAACAAGTTTTGCGAGCGAATATTCGCCGTAAAGGTCCAAACCGTATCTGGAAGTATCCTGAGCGATGATGTTAAGCTCTTTAACGCCGATGGCTTCAAGTTCTTTTGCTTCGGCAACGATATCCTCCATGGGGCGGCTGCGGAATTTGCCGCGGATATTGGGGATAGCGCAATATGTGCAACGGTTGTCGCAACCTTCGGAGATCTTGATGTAAGCAGTGTGGTCTGCCGTCGTTACAATTCTTTCGCCGCCAAGCTCGCAAGTGTTCTTATCTTCATAAGAACTGAACTTTTTGTCGGAAAGAACTGCCGCAACAGCATCTTCGATCTTGTTGATACTGCCGACACCGATAACGGCGTCAACTTCGGGTATCTCGGAGAATATTTCGTCTTTATAGCGCTCTGCAAGGCAACCCGTAACGATTATCGCTTTGAGATTGTTGTGTTCCTTGAGCCAAGCGATATCAAGGATATTATCGATAGATTCTTTTTTAGCGCTTTCGATAAAGGCGCAAGTGTTGATTATCACAACGTCCGCTTCTGTTTCGTCGGGAGTGATGGCATAGCCTGCATTTGCAAGGCGAGCAAGCATAACTTCCGTGTCAAGCAAGTTTTTGGAGCAGCCGAGCGACACAAATCCAATTTTAATTTCGTTATTTTCCATTTTTAGAACCTTTTTTAAGTTTATTTTGTATATTTTGTGCCTTCGCGAGTGTCGATAAGTGTTACACCTTTTGCAAGAAGTTCCTCACGTATAGCATCTGCACGAGCAAAGTCTTTGGCTTTTTTAGCGGCTTTGCGTTCTTCGATGAGCGCAACTATCCACATATCTTCTTCGGGAACAGCTGTTTCTTCTGTTTCGTTAGCCTTGGGTTCTTCTTTTTTGCCTCTGAGCAAGTCGAGAGCCAAAACTTTATCGAGGTCAGCGGCGATAGCGCGTTTTGTTACGTCGGAAAGAGCCTTGTCTTTGAGCATATCGTAAAGAACTGTAAGACCCTGAGCCGTATTGATATCGTTGCCGACAGCTTCGATGAATTTCTGCTTGTATGCCTCAACTGCGGAAGCGTCAACTTCACCCTCTGTTTTGAGGTTCGTGATGCGTTTGATGAGCTTTTCATAAGCCGCTTCTGCGTTGCCGAGCGTTTCCCAAGAGAATACAAGGGGTTTGCGGTAGTGGCTCTGCAAGCAGAAAAGTCTGTATGCAAGAGGATCTACGCCCTTGCTTTCGAGCAAGGAAAGCGTAAGGAATTCACCGCTGGATTTGCTCATCTTGCCGCGTTCGTCGTTGAGGTGCTGAACATGGAACCAGTAATTGCACCATTTATGACCGAGGTAAGCTTCGCTCTGTGCGATCTCGTTTGTGTGGTGGGGGAAGATGTTGTCAACACCGCCGCAGTGAATATCGAGGTATTCGCCGCAATGCTTCATGCTGATGCAGGAGCATTCGATGTGCCAACCGGGGTAACCAATGCCCCAAGGGCTATCCCATTTGAGTTCCTGAGAATCGAATTTGGACTTTGTGAACCAAAGAACGAAGTCGCTCTTATTTCTCTTGTTTTCGTCCTCGGAAACATCATCGCGAACGCCTACTTTGAGGTCATCGGAATTGTGTCCCGTGAGAACATAGTAGTCTTTAACTTTTGCCGTATCAAAATATACGTTGCCGCCTGCGATATATGCATAGCCTTTTTCAATGAGAGATTCTATCGTTTTGATGAAAGAATCGATGCAACCTGTTGCAGGTTCAACAACATCGGGTGTTCTGATGTTGAGTTTTCCACAGTCTGTGAAGAACGCGTTCTTATAAAAATCTGCTATCTCCATAACTGTTTTGTGCTCACGCTTTGCACCTTTGAGCATCTTATCTTCGCCCGTATCTGCATCGCTTGTAAGGTGGCCAACGTCCGTTATGTTCATAACACGAAGCACGTCATATCCATCATAGCGGAGGAAACGGTCAAGAGCATCCTCCATGATATAAGTGCGGAGGTTACCGATGTGTGCAAAATGGTATACTGTGGGACCACAAGTATACATTTTTACCTTTCCCTCCTCATTGGGAACAAATTCTTCGATCTGTTTTGAGAGTGTATTATAAAGTTTCATTTAAAATCTCCGATTTCAAAAAATTCACCTTTGTCGAACTGCGCCCGGCAAAGGTGAACTCTCTTTTGTTATTTTTTTATGTATTCAATCTGCCGTTATATTCAGATGAACAAACAAGGCTTACGCTTTAGAGGGCTTGGGGCCTGCGTTTACGATGTTTTCAGGCATATGTGTGTACTTCTTGAAGTTTTCCTGGAACTTAGCAGCGAGAGCGTTTGCGCTTTCTTCGTAAGCTGCTTTGTCTGCCCAAAGGTTCTTGGGGTTGAGAACTTCGTCGGGAACGTTGGGGCAAGTTTTGGGAACGAGCACGTTGAAGATGGGATCGAGTTCATATTCAACATTGTCAAGTTCGCCTGCGAGAGCAGCAGCAACCATTGCACGAGTGAGTTTGAGTTTCATTCTCGGAACGTCGCCGGCTTTACCGCCGCACCAACCTGTGTTTACGAGGAACACTTTAGCGCCTGTTTCTTCGATCTTCTTGCCGAGCATTTCTGCGTATACGTTGGGTTCGAGCGGGAAGAAGGGAGCGCCGAAGAGTGTGGAGAATGTTGTCTGAGGTTCTGTGATACCGCGTTCCGTACCAGCAAGTTTGCTTGTGTAACCGGAAACGAAGTGATACATAGCCATGTCGTTATCGAGTTTGGAGATGGGGGGGATTACACCGAAAGCGTCAGCTGTGAGGAAGATGATAGTAGAGGGGATACCACCTACACCGGGGATAGCTGCGTTGGGGATGTAATCTACAGGGTAACCTGCACGTGTGTTTTCTGTGAGAGAACCGTCATCATAGTCGGGTTTGCCGCTTTCGTCAACGATTACGTTTTCGAGAAGTGTACCGAACTTGATAGCGTTGTAGATCTCGGGTTCGTTTTCAGCTTTGAGGCCGATGCATTTTGCGTAGCAGCCGCCTTCAATGTTGAATACGCCGTCGGGAGACCAGCCGTGTTCGTCGTCGCCGATGAGTTTACGGTTGGGGTCTGCGGAAAGAGTTGTCTTACCTGTACCGGAAAGACCGAAGAATACTGCAGAGTGGCCGTCGTCGCCGATGTTAGCGGAGCAGTGCATGGAAAGGATGCCCTGTTTGGGAAGAACATAGTTCATTACGGAGAATACGCTCTTCTTGATCTCGCCGGAGTACTGGCTGCCTGCGATAAGAACGAGGTGTGCTTCGTAGTCGATGATGATAGCAGCTTCGCTGTGTACACCGTCAATTTCGGGGATGCATTTGAAGCCGGGAGCTGCGATGATCGTGAAATCGGGCTCGTAGTCTTCAAGCTGTTCCTCTGTGGGACGGATGAGGAGCTGGTGGATGAACATATTCTGAGAAGCAAGCTCGTTGATTATACGGAATCTCTGTGTATATTTGGGGTCTGCACCTGCAAAGCCGTCAAATACAAAGATCTCTTTGTTCTGAAGGTAAGCGAGCATTTTTGCTTTGATAGCATCGAATTTTTCTTTTGCGATGGGTCTGTTGATCTTGCCCCAAGAAATTTCATCATGGATAGTAGGAGTATCAACGATGAACTTATCGTCAGGGGAACGACCTGTGTATTTACCTGTTTCAACAACGAGAGCGCCTGTATCGGAAAGTGTACCTTCACCGCGTTCGAGGGCTGCTGTTACGAGTTCCGGAACGGAAAGGTTGCGATAAACAACACCGTCGCCGGCAATGCCGAGATCAATGGGAAGTAATGTTTTCATTTTTATTTATTCCTCCAAGTTAATAGAATAATATTGTTTATGGTGATAGTATACCATATTATTTTTAAAAAATAAATAGTTTTCACAAAATTGTTTTTAAAAATTCACGATTTCATAAAATTTTTAAGCGATTTTCAAGCGCAAAAGCGCTCCACCTGTTACGGAGGAGCGCTTCTGCTAAACAAATAAAGGAAAATTAGGTATAATCAGTTTTCTTTGTCAGTAAGGTAGTTTACAACGTCGCCTACTGTAAGGAACGTGTGAAGGTCGTCTTCTTCAAACGTTACGTTAAATTTATCCTCGCAGATGAAAACGAGGTCGGCAAGCTCGAGAGAGTTGATGCCGAGGTCATTTACAAATTCCGCATCAAGTGTGATCTTGTCTTCTTCAACGCTGAATTCTTCAACGAGAATCTTCTTTATTTCTTCAAACATTTCAAAGTCTCCTTAGAAAGATATTATTTTACTTTATAACGCATTATCTTCTTCGAGGTATTCTTTTCAAATTCGGTATCGCGAACTTCTACCTCGTGAATGTGCTTAAACTGGGGAAGTTTTTTATTTATGCCCGAAATGATCGTTTCGAGTTCGATCTTGATCTCGTCGGCTGTTTTGCCTTCGAACTTCGTATAATCGGGGTATATGATAGCAGCGATGGATGTTTCGTCGCCGGAATCGTTCTTTCTGCCGACAACTACACATTCCGCAACGCGTTCATCTGCTGTGATGTATTCTTCAAGCTCTTCGGGGAAAATATTTTTACCGTTGGAAAGAATGATAACATTTTTCTTTCTGCCCGTGATAAAGATAAAATCATCTTCATCGATATAACCGATATCGCCTGTCTTGAACCAACCGTCGTCAGTGAATACTTCAACTGTCGCTTTGGGGTTCTTGTAATAGCCGAGCATGACATTATCGCCTTTTACAACGATCTCGCCTGTTTCGTCTGCTTCGTTAACTTTGTCTATACGAACATTTACGCTGTTTACCTTAAGACCTACGGAGTGGTATTTCTTCCAGCTCATGGGGTTGCAGGATACAAGCGGAGAACATTCGGTAATACCGTAGCCTTCGCAGATATTGATACCGAAGGAATCAAAATCTTTAACAAGCTCGGGGCGCAAAGGCGCACCACCGCAAACGATATATTTAAGTCTGCCGCCGAGAGCTTCATGAACATCTTTGAAAAGCTTTCTGCGGATATCTATACCCATTTTGAGGAGTCCGTCGGACATCTTCATAGCCGCACGAACTGTTTTTCTCTTGCCCTTTCTGTCGATCTCTGTCCAGATCTTTTTATAGATGGTCTCAACGTAGAGCGGAACGAGGACGAGCGCCGTGGGTTTGTATTTTGCAAAATTACGGAGCGTATTCTTGATAGAATCGTTGATCATCGTAGAAGCGCCTGCGTTGGGGAGAGCGAGCTGAGAGCAGGTAAATTCATATGTGTGATGGATAGGAAGAACGGAAACGAACATATCGTCCTCATGGCAATCGATGATGCCGTTGGAGTCGAGCGTTGCCGTTACGAGGTTTCTCTGAGAGAGCATAACGCCCTTGCTTGTACCTGTTGTACCTGATGTGAAGATGATGGCGCACATCTTGTCCATATCGGGAACATTTTCCTCTGCCGCATGGATATTTTCTTCTTCATAAGCCTTGCGACCTATTTCGAAAAAGTCCGCAAATTTCATGAATCTTGCGTCATCCGCGGGGAATTCCGCATTTTCCGCACCGATGCAAACGAACAATTTTACGAGAGAAAGCTCATCGCGTACAGCGAGCATCTTTTTCTGCTGAGAAGATGTGTAGAATACAACTTCTGTATCGCACATCTGCATGAAGTTTATAAACTGCTCGTTGGAGATATCCTTGTCAAGCGGGATGATAACGCCGTTTGTGGATGTTGTAGCGATATATGTTGCAACATAGTCAGGATGAGTGTCGCCTGTAACGCAGGTAAATTTGCCTGCAAGCTCAAGCTTTGTAAGCGCAGCGGCGATATAGTCAACATGAGTCTTCATATCGTTATATGTGAAGATCTTTTCTGTTTTTTCTTCTACATAATAATATCTTACTTTGTCGCCATATCTTTCAGCTTCTTTTTTAATACCGTCATAGAGGTTATCGAACTGATGAACAACATGGTCGAGTCCTTTATTCTTCTTCAAAAAAATACCTTCTTTCAATCATTAAAATCGTAAGAGCAAAGCCGAGGAGGTCTTTAAGGGTCATTATGTCATTATAATTTATCTTATAATTAACATATATCAATATAATTATATTTAATCATAAGTCATTTGTCAAGTTTTATTTATCTATATTGTTTTATTTATCTGTATTATAAAAATGAATATGTCTCATTTTTATCCATCATAAAGTCGTTTTTGTAATATTTCAGCGTTATAAGCCGTGCGTGAGCATGAAAATTCCGATGCCCAGCGCAGCAGTCGCAAGCACCGCTCCCGCGATGATACCGAACAAAGAAAAATGCTTTTTGGGGCGTCTTCCCGCGGACGCTATATTAGGTATCAAAACAACGCCGTTTTTTGCGGCGAGTTCTTCCGCCGCCTTTGTGAACGTGCTGTTCGTGATGACCATGGCGCTGTTACATTCATACATCGCCTTTCCCGCA
Organism: uncultured Lachnospiraceae bacterium; assembly: GCA_964514555.1. Taxonomy (GTDB): domain Bacteria; phylum Bacillota; class Clostridia; order Oscillospirales; family CAG-272; genus UMGS731. Next base: position 27,531 of record CAZERM010000009.1, read on the forward strand.
ACGGCTTCCTGCACCGCACCGAGGCTCACGGGGTAATGATAATATTTGCACTGAACGGCATATTTTTTTATGCCCTTTCGCGCCACGACGTCAACGCCGTAATCGCCCGAGCCTTTTGTAACTTCTATTTTTTTATAGCCATTGTTTTTAAGATATTCGGCAACCACATATTCGTATTCATGTCCTGTCATAGGCACACCTCCTTTCTAAAATATTATTATTCTATCACTTTTTTTAATTTTTTACAACAAAAAACATCGAGTAAAAACTCGATGTTTTTATTTTTTACTTTTCTATATAAAATTTGATATAACTTGCTGAGCCGTCATATTGATAAAACACCAATCTGTAATAGCCTTTTGTAAACTCATAATCAGCTTTAAGATTATCTTTTAAGTTTATTTTTATCTCCGCAGTATTTTCTTCCTCCGAAATATAACCACGTTTAAAAATAAACGGTATTCTTACCCAAGCAGCATGTGCTGTATATGCATATGCTCCGTCATCTCCAAGGTCAAAAGAATTGCACTCTTTCTCTATAAAAAAATAGATTTGGCACAACGGAGGGTCGCCGGATCTGTTTACAAGTTTAAGAGTGAGATATTCAGGAACTTTCTCAAATTCAGTTTCCGCTAATGAATAATCAAGATCCAAATTATAATATGTATTGGGGTTTATAGTAGCTCCCGGCAATATCGGCGTAAAATTCCAATTTTCCGAGGCATTCGGTTTCCATTTTCCATCCGATTTGCTATCACAAGTACAGTCGGAATTACCGCAGGACTTGCTTCCGCATGAACAGAGCAAAGCAAGACACAGAGCCATGCAGCTCGTAGCTTTTATTATCTTATTCATTATTACTTCTCCTTTTAATCAAGTTCTATCAAATGCGAAATAGCATTATAAATTTTATCATTGATAATCGTACCGCCATTGTAATCTTTATATCCGGGATAATTTTCACAAGTTATAATACCATAGCATATATTATTGCTCTTTTTATATATAGGACCACCGCTCATTCCTTTTCTTGTATTATTAGTATAAAACATCATTGTAATAATATAATATCAAAACCTCCATTTGCTTTAATTAGATTGTTTAAATAATGATAGTTTTAAAATTCATCGGTATCGCTCCTTTATACAATTTAGATTATCCAAAATATAGCATATCCTGCTTATGTTTACGTAGCTTTTTTAAAACAAAAAAATTAGTGAAAATTATATTTCGCAGATTGAAATCTGATATTGAATGAAATTCTAAAGGGCTTGCTCCCACGATGTGTCTTTCGCCAAGCCTTTCTTTCGGATAAACAAAAAAAGACCATGATCTTTGCAAACCACGGTCCTTCGTTCATATTATTCTTTTCGTGTATTCTCCGTCCACTTTGTAACAGAAAAATTCCGAAAGTTCTTCATTTTCAAATACATTTATAAGCGAATCGAAGTCGAGCGCTACATTGTAATTGCAAAGTTCTTCGCGCTTTATCCAAAATACCCTGCCCTCGTCGGACGATGTTATCTTTCCCGAAAACTTGTCCGTTTTATAAAGGAAAACAACGTATCTTTCGCCGTTGTCCGTGTAGAATTGCTTCACGCCGCAAAGCAACGGTTTTTCAATATCAAGCCCGGTTTCCTCTTTCACTTCGCGTATAACGGAATCCGTGAAGGGTTCGTGCGGTTCAACATGACCGCCGGGAAACGCAATGCCGCTCCAACTGCCCTTGCATCTTTCTTCAACGAGGATATTTCCCTCTTTGTCGTATATCATACACATATTTGTAAATATGGCTGTTTCGCTTCTGGACATTTGCTTCACCCTTTCGAAAAAATTGCCGTAAAACGCAAAAAAAGACCGATGAAAACATCGGTCTTTCTGTGGCGCGCTCGGGGGGATTCGAACCCACGACCTACCGGTTCGTAGCCGGGCACTCTATCCACTGAGCTACGAGCGCATCTCCTTACGGAACGTTATATATTGTACCACAGCTTTTTGTATTTGTCAACACTTTTTTGAAAATATTTTTTATTTTTTTGTTTTTATATTATTCAGCTCGTCAACATCGCACTGACCGTACTTATTATCGCCCGTAGAAAGGAGCTTTCCAAAGCGAGTAAGCGCAACGGTGTGGTTTCTGCCTGCCGCAACTGCTATGACATTTTTCCATGAGGACACGTTGCACTGACCGTAGCCGTTATGACCCGTTGCCGCGCAAGTGCCGTTTGAGCGCAAGCCCACCGTGTGATAGCTTCCTGCGGCAACAGCGCAGATATCCTGCCATCTGCCGACGTTGCATTGACCGTTTGCATTGTTTCCCACTGCAACACAAGAGCCATTTTCTTTCACACCGACAGTATGCACGAATCCAGCGGAGATATCTATGATTCCGCCCCAATTATTGCATTGCCATGTTCTGCCTATGCCCTTGCCTACTCCGACAACGGTGCCGTCGATGCGTATGCCGACGGTGCAATCATTCCCTGCCGATATGGCGATGATATCGTTCCAATCATCGACCATACATTGACCGTATGTATTGTCCCCCGAGGCGATACACGTGCCGTCAACTCGCAAGCCCACCGTATGAGATGCGCCTGCGGCTATCTCGCATATTCCCGCCCAAGAGCCGACATCGCATTGCCCGAATTTGTTCGCACCCTTTGCATCGCAAGTGCCGTCTTTGAAAAGCACCGCCGTGTGATATGCGCCTGCCGCAACAGCCGTTACGTTTTGCCATTGCTTTGTTTCGCACTGCTCATGTGCGTTATATCCTGCGGCTTTTACGCTTCCGTCTGCCGCTACGGCTACTGTGTGGAGCGAACCTGCGGAGATGCCAGCGCCGATGTTGCGTTTGAGCATAGCGCTCAAGCGTTCTCTTTCACGTTTAAAACCTTTGTCGGGGAGCGGCGAAACGTAACCGTTATTTGCGCCGCCCGATGTCTTCTTTTCGCCCGCTCTTACCTCTTGCTTCTGTGCGGAGGCGTGCATTATCTTTTCGCATTCCTGCGTTTTATATTCTTGTGTCATAGTATGAACGCAGTTGGGAGCATATATTTCGGCAGGACTTTGCGAGGTCTTCTTTTTTTCATCACGTGCCAGATCCTCTGCTATCTTGCAGAACGGAAGTATCAAAACAGCCGAAACGAGCGCAAGAGCGGAAAATATCAGAGAGATAATGACCGATCTTTGCAAAAAGCAAAAAGCGCAGATGACGAATATAATCGCTTGCGCGGCAAAAACAATGGTGGATAAAGTACGAAGTTTTTTTGCTGTTTTTTTCGACATTGAGATCATCTTTCCTTTCTATCTGTTTCGTTTATAGTCCTCGCTATGCTATCCAGCACGACTTTATAAGCCTTCGCCGTGAGGTGCATATATTCGTCATTTTGATATTCCCGCTTCAAATATCCGCTTTCGTCCGTCAAAAGGTCGTGCGTGTCTATATACGGCACACTGTAAAGTTCGCATACCTCGCGTATCCAACCGTTAGCCGTTACCACAGCTTCTTTTGTCAGCTTTTTGTAATATCTTGCGGATTCTCTTGCGAGCGGCAGGATAGACTGAACATATACTTTTGTGTTCGGCGAAGCTTTCGCCGCCGAAGAGAGCATCTTTTCGTATATCGCTTTGAAATCCTTTTCGGAAAGCACTCCCGCGCCGCCCGAAACTCCGAGCGTTATGACGATCACGCTCGGCTTTATCTTTTGCATAGCCTGAAAAAATGTTACGTCCTCGCCCGTCGGCAGATGAACGCAACGCGCAGTATTCACCGTAGAAAATCGCACGGTACTTTCCGCGCCCGACCAAACCCTGTTCTTCGGAACGCCTGCGCGCACGGCAAGATGTGCCGTTGTGGAATCTCCGAAAAATATCACTTCCTCGGGGATGTCAGCCGCGCTCACGCTCGGCACTGATGCAAAAACAAGCGCCAACGCGGCAAATAAAAACAATATCTTTTCCGCTCTTATCAAAAGCGTTTTCAACATGACACCTCGATATATCTTCCGCATATGCGGTATTCAAGGCTTTTGCAGTCCGCTTTTATTCGGCGGCGGAAAAAACTGAAACTACTTTGGAGATAGTCTTGCCGTCGGACAATATGATTATCGTGCCGAGTTTATCGGTACGCAACACTTCTGCGTTTGTGTAGCTCTCTATGCGTTCCATGGCTTTATCACCCGGATGACCGTAGGAGTTATTCTTGCCAACGGAGATTATCGCCAAAGAGGGAGATACAGCCTCCAAGAACTTTTTGCCGCTGGAACCGTTGGAGCCGTGGTGTCCTACTTTGAGAACATCACTCGAAAGAGCGCTTGCGCCCCATTCTTCAACGATACTGTTTTCGGATTTTGTCGTGGCATCGCCCGTGAACAAAAATTCCGTTTCGCCGTATACCACGCGCATAACGATGCTGTAATCGTTTTTATCGGAAAAATCAGTTCCGATGGGACCAAGCACCGTGCAAACTGCTTCGCCTATGTTATATATGGTTCCCGGTTCGCACGTATCATATGTATAATTCTTTGTATCAATCGCATCGAGTATCCTTGCGCTCTCTGAATTGTTCCAAAGGAGCGGATCGCTCTCGGGAAGGATGATGTTTTCTATCTTGATATCGCTGAGGATAACATCGTCTGCCGCGCCGATGTGGTCATAGTGCGGATGAGTCAAAAACATATAGTTGATAGTTTCAACGCCCTGATCTTTAATAAATTGGATATATTTTTCGATATCCTCTTTTTTTGCGCCATTTTCGCAGCCTGCATCGATAAGTACGTTTTCGCCCGTCGGCATCTTTATAAGTATCGAATCGGCTTGTCCGACATCGATATAATAAACAGCCATTTGGCTTTCGTCTACTTCGACTGCCTGAGAAACGTCGCCTGTGTTGCCCTGATCGGGGTCGATATACCGCCAAGGTTCCGTAAAATACGTGATCAAACCGAGTATTATCACGATAGCCAATGACAATAAGCTCTTTAAGGCTTTCTTCTTTTTTCTTTTTTTCGTTGCCATGATTTCCTCTCCTTATATTTTAAAAGGTATTTTTAAATTTAAGAATATTAT
>CAZERM010000010.1:0-18374 GCA_964514555.1 uncultured Lachnospiraceae bacterium
ATATACATATTAACACATATTTTTAAAAATTTAAATAAAAAAACGGTAAATTTGAAATTTTTCTATTCCAAACAGTGAGAAAATATGTTATACTAAACGACAGATGATTAAAGATTTTTATATTCGGAGGAAAATCATGAACAAGGATAACACGGTTGCGTTGCAACCTCTTGAAAAAGAGAGCAACATACTGAAGCGCCTTGCGCGATATCTCGGCAGGCTCAAAACAAGCGAGTATCTTTATCTTATTGCGGCATTCTTTTTGCCGTTTACGATAATGCTCGGTATATACGCTTGCATGGAGGTACATCCGTTTGGTAACAACTCTGTGCTCATGCTTGACTTGCAGGCACAGTATATTTATTATTACGAAGAGATAAGAGACCTTTTGACGAGCGGCGGAAGCTTCCTTTATTCATGGAAACGAACCCTCGGCGGCGAATTTATGGGTATCGTGGCTTATTACGGCGCGAGCCTATATAACCTTATTTTCGTAATATTCCCCAAGAGCATGATCGCCGACGCGATGATGTTCATCAACCTTGCGAAGATAGGCTCCATGGGTCTTACATTCGGCATATATATCCACAAGACACGCCGCCCCGGCGAGATGAAAACGCTTGCGCTTTCTTGTATGTACGCACTTTGCGCTTACTCCGTTGTGCAGACGCTCGACCCGATGTGGCTTGATGCGCTCGTATATTTGCCTCTTATGATATTGGGGCTTGAGAGCTTGATAAAAGAAAGAAAAGTCATTCTTTATATAGTTATGCTCTCGCTTACCATCATGGCTAACTACTACATCGGCTATATGGTGTGCATATTTACATTTATCTATTTCTGCTATTATTACTTTATCAATCGCAGCGAGCTTATCGCAAGATATCCTGCGAAAGACGGCAACATCTTTAAGCGCGCTTTCTCATGCTGTGGTGTTCGCACATTCGGCAGGATCGCTGTTGCTACTTTGGTAGTGCTCCTCATTTGCGCGTTTATGATGATAGCGGCGGTATATTCGCTCTCTTTCGGTAAGAACAGCTTCCAATCCACAAACTGGACATTTGCGCTCCGTTTCGATTTCCTTGAGATATTCAATAAGATGCTCATCGGCTCTTATGACACGGTAAGACCCGAGGGTCTTCCGATGATATACAGCGGTATGTTGGCGCTTTTGGGCTTGCCCATGTTCTATATGGCTCCTTCCGTGAAGCCCGCGAAGAAGATCGGCGCGACAGCAGTTCTCGCTATTCTCATCCTCAGCTTTGCCATCAACCCCGCTGACCTTGTTTGGCACGGTTTCAACTTGCCCAACTGGCTCAACTTCAGATATTCGTTTTTGTTCTCGTTCTTTGTAATAACGCTCGTTGCGGATGCTTTGAACGATGTGAAGAACATTAAGCTCGGCAATGTTATGGCGACGGGAGGTGTGCTTTTGGCGCTCATCTCGCTTATACAGACACTCAAATATCATATTGAACCCGACCAGAGCAAATTTGCAACGGCAAGCATAAAAAACCTTACTTGCATACTTATTTCCGTTGTGTTCGTTGTGATCTACGTTGTAGTCATATATCTTATGTCGAGCAAAAAATACGAAAGCGCAGGTACATTCGTACTTGCGGCGTTCGTTTGCGTTGAAATGTTCGCTGGCGGTCTTATCAACTTAAGCGACGTTACTGATGACATCGGTATGGTCAAATACGGCAGCTATGTTGAAAGCAACGGCAAAGAAAACTATACTTCTTTCAACGGTGCCATAAACCGCATACAGCACGTTGTTGATATGGTTACAGAAAACGATACCTCTTTTTATCGCATGGAGAGCAAGGTATACCGCAGAAATGGTGGCGAAAACGAGAGCATGGCTTTCGGCTATAACGGTATCGCTCACTCCACATCCACACTTAACGCAAGTGTTATCAGACTTTTTGCAAATCTCGGTTACGCTTCGCAGTCGCACTGGACAAAATACCTCGGCGGTACGGCATTCTCCGATGCATTGCTCGGCATCAAATACGTTATCACGAAAGATGAACTTCTTGACGATCATTTTTATGATGTAGCTTACTATGATGCGGAGCATTACGAATTTGTCGAATCTTCCTCTACGATATATGCGATGCAGAACACTAAAGTATTGCCCATCGCTTACGGCGTAAGTAAATATGCGCTCGATATGCTCACGAATATGTCTACACCTTATTTCCCCAACGGTTCCGAAGCACAGAACGAGATAGTTAAGGGCTTGCTCTACGGCACCGATTTCAGCGGAAACAATGTTTACAAGCACATCCTTTCTTACCCTGTGCTCACAGACTGCGTTGACGGCAGCTTTACTCAGACTTGCAGTTATATCGACGATAACGGCGAAGAGCAGAAGATACACGTTCCTTACAAGAAATATGAGGCTAAGGGTAGCAACCCCACGGTCAAATTTACATTTGTTGCTCCTGCAAATGGTCCCATATACGCTCATTTCCCGATGGATAACTTCGGTAAATCCTGTACGATATACGTAAACGGCAAGAACCTTTGCGAATATTCCAGTTCCCAGATAGTGAACCTCGGCTCCTTCTCCAAGGGGGACCGCGTTACTGTTGAGTTGGCGCTCAAAGATATAATCTATTTCTCCCAGGAATCCGGCTACTATTTCTTCTATATGGATTATGAAACGGCGGACGAGGCGCTCTCTTATTTCAGCAACTCCGCAATAACTGTTGAAGAATACAGCAATACAAAGATAAAAGGCACAATCAACCTTGCGGAAGGACAGGAGCTTATCCTTACGACCATTCCTTATGACAAGGGGGACCGCGTTACTGTTGAGTTGGCGCTCAAAGATATAATCTATTTCTCCCAGGAATCCGGCTACTATTTCTTCTATATGGATTATGAAACGGCGGACGAGGCGCTCTCTTATTTCAGCAACTCCGCAATAACTGTTGAAGAATACAGCAATACAAAGATAAAAGGCACAATCAACCTTGCGGAAGGACAGGAGCTTATCCTTACGACCATTCCTTATGACAAGGGTTGGAACTGCTATATCGACGGTGAAAAAGTGGAATCTTCAAAGGCGCTCGGCTCGCTCCTCGCTATTGAATCCACGGCAGGCGAACACACTATAGAGCTTCGCTATATGCCAAAGCTTTATGTTATAGGCTTTATCCTTTCAAGCATCGGTGTTCTTGCGCTCATTGCTATAATCGTTATAACGATCATTGTAAAACGCCGCAGACCCGCTCTTATAAGCTCTGGCGGCGATAACACGGACGGCGGCGCTTGCGCTGAAATGCCCGTACAGTGCGTAGGCACGCTCGTTGACGATGACTCCTTGGCGGAGGCAAACTCCAAGATAAAAGAGTTGTCCGAATCCATCAACAGCAGATTGGACACGGCTTTGTATATACTCGATATATCAGACAGAAGAAACGAAGAATAAAAATAAGGAAATGCCGTGCTGTGCACGGCATTTTCGGTCTAATGGAACATTTATGAAAACGGTAATTTTTGCACTTAACAGTTCATATTCACACACGAGCCTTGCCGCGAGAGCCATCGCCCAAGGCATGGAGAGATATGGGCTTGAATATGAAATAATTGAAAAAAATCAAAAAGATAAGCGCGGAACGATACTTGCCTCTCTCATAGAGGCAAAGGCGGATATATACGGCTTTTCCACGTACATTTGGAACGTGGAGGATATGCTTTCCTACGCTTCCTCGATAAAAAAGATATTGCCTGATACAAAGATAGTTTTCGGCGGTCCTGAGGTAGCGTTCAGGGGTGAAGAATTTCTTTCGGAGCACGGTTTTGTTGATTATCTTATCCGCGGAGAGGGGGAGGAAGCTTTCCCAAAACTTTGCAAGCAGATATTTGCAGGCGGAGAGACGGAACGCATAATCGATGCACCGTACTTTAAAGATTTTACCGAGAGCGGCATATATTACGGTGAAGTCGGCGCGATACCGCACGGACTTGTATATTATGAATCCGTCCGCGGTTGTCCTTTTTCCTGCACATATTGCCTTTCCTCTACGGAAAAGAGGATACGCGCAAAGAGCGCAGAACGTGCGCTGGATGACCTCAAAGGTTTCGAAAGATTTGACGATATAAAAACGGTCAAGTTCGTTGACAGGACATTTAATTTTGACAAAGAAAGGGCAAAGAAGATGTGGCGCGGTCTTTGCACCGATGAATACACGAAGGAATATCATTTTGAGATATGCGCTTCCTTGCTCGATGACGAATCCGTCGAGATACTCACTCACGCACCGCGCGGTAAATTCCGTGTGGAGATAGGCTTGCAGAGCACTAACCCCAAAACATTGGAGGCGATAAACCGCAAGCTCAATGTTGCGGAGACGATAGCCAGAACAAAACAGCTTTACGAAGCGGGAAACCTTTTCGTTCACCTCGACCTTATAGCAGGTCTGCCTTACGAGGATTACGCAACATTCGGAAAGTCGTTCAACGATTCTTACGGCGTTTGCGACGAGCTTCAGCTCGGCTTTTTGAAGATACTTTGCGGTTGCGAGATGGAAAAGGATGCGGAACGCTACGGTATCGTCTACGCAGATAAGCCGCCGTATCAGGTGCTGAAAACAGATTTTATCTCGTTTGCGGAGCTTGAAAAGCTTTCGCTCACGGATGAACTGTGCGAGAGATTTTCCAACAGCGGCAATTTCAAAAAGACTTTCCCTTGGCTTCCGTTGAGATACGGCAATGCTTTTGAATTTTTCGAAAGATTCGGCGAATTTTTCGAGCAGAAGCACGGCACAAGGGATATTTCCAAGATATCGCAGGCGAATGCATTTTTGCTCGTGCTTGATTTCGCAAAGAGCGTTATGGACGATGTTACAGAAGTTAAATCACGCTTGGCGCTCGACTTTTTGCTCGGTGAAACGCGTAAGCTCCCCTCCGAGATAGCAGAGGGCATTATTGCAGAGGGAAGAACGAAAGAAGAACTTCTTGCCGCAGTGCCGCGCGCCGACCGCGCAAGCTGTGAAGCGGTAAAACTTCCTTTTATCAGCGAAAAATATATCATAGTAAACAGAAAAAATAAAACCTTGACCGAAACGGAGGTTGGTTACAATGGCTTATGATGCAGGATTTACGCACGCCGTTTGTGCGGAGCTTTCCGCTCTTTTGACGGGTGCAAAAGTTGAAAAGGTGAACGAGCCTTCCAAGGACGAGCTTGTTATCCTTTGCTATAAAGCAGGCAAAACACGTAAACTTTTCCTTTCCGCGAATCCTTCGAGAGCGCGCATCTGCTTGACGGAGCAGAACTTCGAAAACCCGAAAGTTTCTCCCATGTTCTGTATGCTCTTACGCAAGCATTTGGGAGGTTCCACGATATCGGATATAAGACAGAACGGCTTTGAACGCGCCGTTGAAGTTGATTTTGCCGCTTACGATGAGATGGGCTTTCCCGCAACGCGCACGATAGTTATCGAGATAATGGGCAAATGCAGTAATATCATGTTGCTCGACGAAAAGAGAAAGATATTGGGTGTTTTGCGTGCCGTTGACTTTACAACGAGCGTTAAGCGCCAGGTGTTGCCGGGCATGACATACGAAGCTCCCCCTATGCAGGAGGGAAAAGTTTTGCCCATGACGGAAACAGAAGAAAAGTTTTGCCTCAAGGCTCGAAACTTTGAAAAGAGCAAAACCGCGGAAAGCTTCTTGCTTTCCAATTACCTCGGACTTTCACCGTTGGTAACACGAGAGATCGCTTACCGCGCAGATGCTTTGGGCAAAGAGATGCAGGACACGAACCTTACTGTGCTCTATGCACAGCTTATGAAATATTGCGCTTCGCTCGACGGCGAATATGAACCGACGCTTCTTTTGAGTGCGGACGGCTCTCCCGTTGAATATTGCTTTACGGATATATTGCAATACGGCGACGGAATGGCGAAGAAGAGATTTGACACGCTTTCCGAGCTTCTCGATGAATTTTTCGGAGAGCGCGACAAGATAGCGTTGATGAAAACGAAAACACACGATGTTTCGCTCATCGTGAACAATGCGAAAACAAGAATCACAAAGAAGATAGGCTATATCAAACGCGACCTCGAAGAATGTAAGGAAGCTGAAAAGTATAAGCTTTGGGGCGACCTTATAACTTCATCGCTCTATATGATAAACGGCAAAAGCTCTTTTTGCGAGGTAGTGAACTATTACAGCGAAGAGCTTGAAACGGTAAAGATACCGCTCGATATAAAGCTTTCCGCTTCGCAGAATGCAGCGAAATATTTCAAAAAATATACAAAACTCAAAAAGGCAAAAGAAATACTTTCCGGGCAGTTGAAAGAGGCAACGGCGCAGATCGCTTACCTTGAAACGGTCGAAACAGCCATCGCTCTTTCAGAAAACGAGAGAGATGTTGCGGAGATAAAATCCGAGCTTACGAGCGCAGGCTTCATATCCAAGGCAAAGACTGTTGACGGCAAAAAACAGCCCAAAAAGGCGGAGATAGTGCCGCTTAAATTTATAACGAGCGGTGGTCATATGGTGCTTTGCGGCAAGAATAACTCGCAAAATGATTTTGTTACTACAAAGCTTGCGAAAAAGAGCGACTGGTGGTTCCATGTCAAGAACAAGCCGGGTTCTCACGTCGTTATGATATGCGAGGAGGGCGAAGACCCGGATGCTTCCGAATTTACGGAAGCGGCGCAGATAGCGGCTTATTATTCCAGCTTGCGCGACGGCGAAAATGTTCCCGTTGACTATACGCTTGCAAAGAACGTAAAGAAGCCCTCCGGTTCTGCGCCCGGTCATGTAGTTTATTACACGAACTATACGGCGTATGTAGACCCCAAAAAGCCTTCCGCACCGACGAACAAGAGATAAGAATATCCGCACGGGATAGCCCGTGCGGATATTTTTTGTAATGAATTATTTTTTTCTTATCTTCTTTTCGAGAGATTCGGCAATCTCTTTCAAATGCTCTGTAAGAGGGCGTTCGGTTTTGAATGACAAGAAGAAGTGAGCTTTTTCTTTGTTTCTGTCCTGTGCGCTTCTGATGCGTGATTTCAAATGCTCATATCTTACGATAACGTCGTTTTCAACGGCGAACTTGCGTATTTTGCTTACGAACTGAGCGGAATGTGCAACGTCGATGATGAACACGCCGAAAAATACGCCGATGAAGAAAGAGAAAGCGAGGTTTTCGGAGAGCCAAGAGAGCGCATTTTTTACGTGCGGGTGAACGAGAAAATAATATGCCGCACCGCACAAAGCCCAAATAAGAGAGAATTTTGGGCATATGATGCCGTTGATGTTGCCCCATTCTTCACGATAGTCCCAAAGGCGGACGTTTGAAGTTTTAAGGCAGACGATACCCGTGATATACTCTATAAGAGTCATGAAAACAGCCATCGTTAAAAACAATACGGCTTTATTCCAAAACGGCGAGCTGATTAGGTTGAGATCCTCAAGAGAGGCGATGAGGAACAAGATGCAAAGTCCTGCGCCGTAAAGGGGAAGATAAGGACCGGTACAGAAACCGGGGTTTATCCATTTGCGTTCGGGGTTGGCTGTGGAGATGAATCTGCGGAAGAAAAGCTCGATGACCCAGCCTGTTATCGAACCGATGAAGAAAAGAAATGCTAAGATCAAGAAAAAATTCATGGTGGAAGTCTCCTAATGCTATATGCTTTTTTAGAAAAGTATACGCCTCACATATTAACGAATTATGAACATAAAGTAAAAAGTGTATTTAATTTTGTCTCAAAATACGAACAAATGTTTGATAAAACTATTGACAAACGAACAAAAGTGTGGTAAAATACAGTCAAGCAAAGGGCAAGGCGCAGACCCGTTAAGGCGAAGAGCTTTTTGCGAAAATGATAATTCAGGAACGAAAAGGAGGGATTTTTACGGACAGATATTTTTCGGCGGAAGATGATTTTTCCTCCGACGATGTTTACGAAAAAGCACCGCGCGTTTTCGCATATTGCGAGCATTGCGGTTTCGCGATATATTCCGTTGGCGACGCACTTGTTGTTGACGGAAGCGAGGACGTTATCCATGCGGCTTGTTGGAGCGGATATTCAAGCGAACATATGTTTGATTTTGTCCAAAAAGCCGATGATCGCGACCGCTGAGATCTATTTTGCGTAGCGTTTAATTGAAAAAGAATAACAAAACTCTTACGGCTGCTGCTTTTGCCAAAAGAGCCAAGGAATATTTCGAAGAATGCGACAGAACGACGATACCCTGCACATCGTGTAAAAAAGAAGGGGATTGCCTCAACTGCGGCAAGCGAAAAACGAAGCCCTATACACTTTCCGGACTTTGCTTGGCTTTGGGTATAAGTAAGCGGCAATTTAAAGAACTGAGAACGAACAAATGTTTCTGCAACGAGGTGGAGATGACACTTTTGAAGATAGAAGCGTATATCGAGGAGAGCTGTTTTTGCGGCAATGTGAACGGTACGTTTGCGCTTGCCGTGCTGAAAGAACATTTCGGTTTTGGCGAGAGCGAGGGCGAAAACGAAGTTCGCATAGAGCTTTCAAAAGAAACGGAGTTGCTTGCTGAATGAAAAAACTGAGATTTGATATAGAACCATCGCAAAAGCAGGCGGAGTTTTTCACTTCACGCGCAAAATTTACCGCTTACGGCGGAGCGAGAGGCGGGGGCAAGAGCTGGGCACTAAGGCATAAGATCGTGCTGCTTTGCTTGCGCTACCCCGGGATAAGGACGCTTATAATACGCAGAACATTTCCCGAGCTTCGCGAAAATCACGTTTTGCCGCTGCACGAGCTTATAGTGCAAAATGGGCTTGCCGAATACAGCGAAACGCACAAAGTATTCAAATTTATAAACGGTTCCGTCATAAAGCTCGGCTATCTCGATTCGGAAAACGATCTTTTGCAATATCAGGGGCAGGAATTTGACATTATAGCATTGGACGAGGCGACACAGCTTCGCGAGAGCGCATTTTTTGTGCTTTCGGCTTCGCTTCGCGGTGCAAATAAGTTTCCAAAGAGGATGTACTTGACTTGCAATCCCGGAGGAATCGGTCATGCATGGGTCAAGCGGCTGTTTATCGATAAGGCTTACAAAAGCGGAGAAAACGCAGAGGATTATAAATTTATTTCAGCTCTTGTTTTTGACAACGAAGCGCTGATGAAGAACGACCCCGAATATGTAAAGCAGTTGGAAGCTTTGCCCGAGGACCTGCGAAAAGCTTGGCTCTACGGAGAATGGGATGCGTTTGCAGGACAATTCTTCACGGAATTTGACGCGGATATCCACACAGACGATATCACATTGCCGCAGAGGATAACGCGATATTGCGCCATAGACTATGGGCTTGATATGCTCGCAGCGCTTTTTGTGGCTGTCGATGAAAACGGTAAAGCATACGTTTACGACGAGATATATGAAAGCGGTCTTATCGTGAGCGAGGCGGCAAAGAAGATAGCGCAAAAGGGAACGGAGGATATGATATTTATCGCGCCCGCGGACCTTTGGAGCAGGCAGAAAGACAGCGGAAAGAGCATCGCAGAGCTTTTTGCGGAGGGCGGCATCTATCTTACAAAACTCACTCCGTCTCGCGTGGCCGGTTGGCTTGCGCTGAAAGAATGGCTAAAACCTACCGAAAACGGCGCGATGATGGTCATAGACAAAAGATGCAAAAATATAATACGTTGTTTGCCGCTTTTGATGTATGACAAAGATTCATTTGGAGATGCGGCAACGGAGCCGCACGAAATAACACACGCACCCGATGCTTTGCGATATTTCGCTTCGTTCAGGGTGTGTGCAACGGAAAAGAAAGAAGAGAGCCTTTTCAGAAAAAGGCGGTAAATACCTATTTATAAGGAGGAACAGGGAGGATTGAATTTATTTAAAAAAGCGAAAAAAACAGACGAACATATGTTCAATGAACAAGAAAAGCGCGAACAGTATATATCGAAACTCTTTGGGGATGCGAAAGTACGCAGGACGGAAGCGCAGGCTTATTGGCAGAGGATGCGTTCATATTACGACGGAACGCACGAAACGGCAAGAAAAACAGGAGATTTTCTCGCTTCTGTGAATCTTCCGTGGAGTCCTGCACAAGTGCCCGATGCGTATATGCACGTGGAGAGTCAGGTATCATCAAGAGTGCCCGATTTTGAATTTGCACCGAGGACGGACGCGGACAGCGACACTGCAAAAACGCGCGAAAAGATCGTTCGCTATATATGCGACATAAACGGTATGGAGCGCAAAAATGCCGAAAACGAGCGCAGGCTCAATATTTTCGGAAGTGCCGTTTGGAAAGTATATGCCGCGGAGGATGAGCGCGGCATGGCGGAGGTCATGGTGGAGGCGCCGCTTCCCGAGGACATCTACCCCGACCCTAACTCATCGAGCATTGATGAATGTGAATTTATAGGCTATTCATACAAGATGGGCAAGGCAAAAGCGGAAAGAGTTTTTGCGGATGATCTTGCCCGTATGGGCACGACTCTTGATGAGCTTATCGATGAGGCGAAACGAGACAAAAGAACGCGCGAAAGCTTTGACTTTGACATTTACGGCGAGGATAACCCTTGCGTTGATGTGCTTGAATGGTGGTACAGGCAGAGCGCAGATGGAAGTTTTACGCTTGCGGACGGCAGAGTTTGCAATTATGCAAGGGGAGATATCGCGCTCTCTATCCTGATAGGCGGCAAGGAGATACGCAATGTGCCGAAGTTTTGGACGAATACACCGTGCAGAAGATTTCCTTTTGTTATCTACAACAGGATACCGAATGACGGCAGTATTTGGGGAAAGAGTGAACTTGAACATATCATTCCGCTGATAGATGCGGCGGACAGGCAGATGGCATTTGCACAGCTCAATGCGGCATTCTTTGCGAACGATATCCTCGTTTACGAGGAAAATGCGTTTTCACCCGACAGCTTTCCCGATAATCGCCCCGGCGCAGTTTGGAAGCTTCGCCCCGGTATGATGGAGAAAGTGGCACGACTCGGCGGACTTTCGCAACAGAGCGAAGCTCATTATGATATAGTCGAAAAATACCGAACCATGATAAAAGAGGCTTTGGGCAACTACGACTATATGCAAGGCGATTATTCCACGAACGTAACAACGGCAACGGGGCTTGCGCTCCTTTCCGACCTTGCGACGGAGCGAATGAACGCAAAGAATGTTTGCAAAAAAGCAGGATTTTGCGAGCTTTATCGTTTGATGGACCTTTTTGCGCTCGAGTTTTACACGGACAAAAAGGTAGAGCTTATCACGGGCGAGACGGCAGACGATAGATTTGATCTAGGATATGCGCCCGAGCTTGATGTTCGCATCCATATCGGAGAGGGTATCGAAAATTCACGCTCATTTACCGTGTCCGCTCTCAGTGAGCTTATGAATACGAACGTAAACGCGGAAAATTATCCGATGGTCAGAGCATATGTTTCGGCTATCGATGTGCCGACGAAAGCGGACATTATAGCGGAGCTTGATAAAAAATTTAAAAATGAAAAGGAGAGTTATGAATGAACGAAGAAAATATCGTGAATGACGGAGAGCTTGAGAATGCCTCTTCAGAAGATCTTATAGAAGGCGCTTCTTTTGAAGAAGCGGAAGAAACATCCGAAAATGATGATGAGGAAGCTGTTTCCGAGCAAGAACATGGTGAAATCGTTGCCGATGAAGCGCAAACAGAGGAAAACGGAGAAAGCGAATATTCCGCGGATGACTTTGCCAAGATATTGCAAAATCCGATGTTTGCTGTTTTTGCTCGCGGCAGAAGCGGAGAGATGAAAGATATCATGCGCGATTTCGGAGCTATGTTGGAAGCGGGAAACGGTATGCTTTCGCAGGATGCGCGCATGAGGTTCACTCCCGGTGCAGGCTCTTGTAACGGTGGCATAGCACTTTCCGAGCGCCAAAAAAGAATAGCGAGAAGCGCGGGTATGTCATACAGAGAATATTATGATATCATCAGCACGCTTCCCACAAAAAAATAAAAAGAAAAAAGAAAAATATAAAACGAAAAAGGAGAAATAATATAAATGAATGATGTATATACTTGGTCGGACGAGATGTATCCGATCGTAAAAAAATATTTTGATGAAAGATATAATTCCAGAGTGAGCCTTATCGGCAATGTTGCAGGTATCGTTAAGCAGGATGACCCCACATACAAACTCGAAGGTCTTGGCGGTTACGGTGTTCTTCCCGAATACAAAGCCGCAACTCTTGCGAAGGCGGAAAACAACAACGGCTTTATCACAACGGTGAAGCCCGTTGAGAGGGCGCTCTCTTTTCCTGCGGAATATAAGAACGCAAAACTCGATATCGTGGGCGAAGCGGAAAAGATCGGCAAGCGTCTTGCCGACTCAGCATATATGACGGTGCTTACCGAGTTTTACAAAGTATTCGGTAATGCGACAAAGACGCTCGGTGCGGACGGCGTGGCTTGGGCTTCCGAAAATCACCCCGTAGGTGTGAGCAACAAGTCAACGACATTCTCCAATTTGATGAAAGAGGAGCTTTCCGTTTCCGCTATCTGCAACGCGCAGAAAAAAGCAAGCGCATTTGTTACGAGCGATGGCTTGCCGTTCGTTGCGGATTTTGACCTTCTTCTCGTCTCTCCCGAGCTTGAGGAGAAAGCGAGAACCATCTGCGGCAAGGATGCGGAGATCTCGCCCTTGCTCAATCCCGAGACAGGCATCGGAGCCAACCCCGTTCACGGCATGAATTATATGGTAGTCGGCGGCGGCAAGCTCGGCTTTGTCGATGACCAGTGGGCTGTTGCGGACAGAACGCTCCTTTCCGAGGTGTTCAAACTCGTTTATATCACGGAGCCGAGCGTGCTTGTTTCACCTCGTGCAAATCCGCTCGTAACGGATTATATCGCGTATATCGACTTTGCCTTTGGCTTCAGCGATGCGCGCCCCATCATCTTCAGCGACCCTGCGCTTTCATAAGAACGAAACAAAAGAGAGCCATGCGAAAGCATGGCTCTTGCCAAAAAAAGAAAGGAAAAAGAATGACTTTAAAAGAAATTAAAACAAAGATATATGCCTTGCTGGACGTAAGTGAGGGTGATGAGCTTTTATTGGGCGTTTTGGAGCCTGCCATCGACAGTGCGGCGAAGAAGACAGCTCTTTACACGAGATGTTTGAAAAAGCGCGCAACGCTTCAATTTTTGAGCGAAAACGGCAGAGCCGGTGCCGCACTTCCCGAAGATATGGCTTCTTTTTGCTATGTCGAAGCGGGCAGGAACAGATACGGCAGAGAATATTTTGACATTATCGACGGAAGGATATACAGTAAAGCTTTCGGAGCAGGGGTTTTTGAATTTGTTTATGCGGCTTTTCCGCCAACGATAAGCGTAGGCATGGACGACGGAACGAATCTTGCCCTTGGGGAATATGCTTGCGATATCGTTTGCTATGGGGCGGCGATGGAGCTTTGCTCCTGTGTTCATCCCAATGACGCACAACGGTATATGCGCCTTGCGACGGAATATGACGAGCGCATGGCTAACCTTTTGACGGCGGCGAACGAATGTCGAAGCGTGGCAAATAATTTTTTCGGTGGTGATATTATTTGAGCTATAACAATGTAAGAGGCACTAACGGCATTTCCAAAAAGCGAAGCGGATATACTAACGGTTCCGATGTGCTTCATTCGATAGAGATAGATTCTTTCGAAAGCGGCGCGAACACTCACGGCGGAGCCATGATATTAAATATGCAACACGACGGAGAAGCGTTGCGGACTCGAAAAGCTCCGACAATATTCGACATGGGCGAGGATGTTCCCAATACGGCAACACAAGCGGAGTGCTTCGGCAACGGAAGATATGTTTTCAAGCGCAGCAATTGCCTTTTCTTATATGATATAAAAACGCAAAAGTGCTATAAGGAGAGGGATGACCTACCCGAAAGAGAAAAATGCGTTATATATCACATAAATTCGCGCTTTGCCGTGCTTTTTGAAAACGGAGATGTATACACTGTGAGCGATGACTTGACTCACAAAACGGAAAAAACGAGCGTATATATTCCGATAATATATATGCTCTATGCGGACAGAACGGAAAAAAGAGAAGAATTCAATTTTTTGACGGAATATTTCCGAGTGCATTTAAATCTTGTTTCGGGCGGTACCTGCGAGCTTCCGACAGAGCTTAACATCGACGGCGATTTTGCAAAGGTATATACGCTTTTGGGTGTTGACCTTGGTTCGGATGCCGTAGGTATCACCGTACACGAGGGCGGCGGCGCAACACTTGCAAACAGAACGATGCACGGTAATCTTATTGTAACACTTCGACTGAAACGGAGCGAAACCGCGCCCTCTGCAATTTTTGACAAGATAGAGAAAAACAAAGATCTGCTCTTTTTTTCGCTCGGCTCCGATGTTTTCCCAAGCGTTTCACAAGGGAAAACGGATCTTCTTTTGTACGGCGGCAAGCGTGCGGAGAGTTTGGCTTTTTTCTGCATCGACCAAAACTTTTTTGTCGCCGAAAAGGATATGATAACATTTGAAAACTCGGAAAATATCACGTCAGTTTTGCGATATTCGGAGGATTATCTTATCTTTTCGCCGAATTTTATAAGAAAGATGACGGTTACGGAGGACGAGGCGGCGGACATTCGCTTTAATATCGCCGTGGAGAATTTCAAATATGATGTCGGTTGCGATATACCGAAAAGCGCTGTTTGCACGGATGACAAGATAATCTATGCCAACTCGAAAGCAGGTGTATTTTACCTTGACCGTTTCGGCTTTTCGCAAAGAGATATGAGCAGGAATGTTTCCGCAAACATCGAGGAGGGGGAAAACGGGCTGTTCTCGCTCGATGAAAAAGTGCTTAAAAACGCGCAAGCGGTCATATGCGGCGGAAAATATTATCTTTTTGCAGGGGATGTTTTCTATGTATGGGATTTTAAATATTGCGTGCCCAGTTCGAGCACGGAAAAACTTTCCGAGAGTGTGAAGATGCGCTGGACATTGGGTAATGCCGTTTCATGCAAGCGCATAGTCGGCGAGGATATAAACGAATTTTATTTTGTTACGGAAAGAGATGAGCTTGCAAATTTTTCGAGCAGGGAGGAGCCGGAGGGCGAGGCGCAGAACTGTTTTTATAGAAGTGCGGAGCAAAAGTTGGCGCCGTTCGGCGAAGCGGTGATATTTAAATTATCGCTTTCAATGTCGCTTCAAAAGAGCGCTGTTGTACGATGTTATTTTGACGGCGCACCGTCGGTAGCCAAGCACGTTTTATCACCGAGCGACGGCAACATCAACCTTTACGTTATCAAGCCGATGAGGCGAAAATGCAGAAGATTTGCTTTTTCCGTAAACTCGGAAGGGGATGTGCGCTTGGACGGCGCAAAGATAGAGTGGTATTGAAAAAAGCTCGCAACGCTTTAACGTGTTGCGAGCTTTCGTTTATTTTATTCTGAAAAGTCTTTTTGCGTTTTCGGTCGTTTGAGCTACAAATTCATCATAGTCTACACCGAGAGTTTTTGCGGTGAATTCCGCTGTATAATGCAAAAATCCGCTGTTATTTTTATATTTACGCATCGGTACGGGCGTGAGGTACGGTGAATCCGTTTCGACAACTATTCTGTCGAGAGGAACCGCCTTTGCACTCTCCGATGTTTTTTCTGCGTTTTTGTATGTTATAACACCCGAAAATGAGATATACCAGCCGAGCTTGACATATTCGCGTGCAAGCTCTGCGTGTCCGCTGTAGCAATGGAGTACACCGTTTACTTTACCTTCGTATTTTTTAATGATATCGAAAGTATCGCCGTGTGCTTCGCGGTCATGGATGATAACGGGAAGTCCCGATTCAGCGGCAAGCGCCATTTGAAGATCGAACATCTTCTTTTGTTCTTCCGCGTAAGCTTTGTCCCAATGATAATCAAGACCTATCTCGCCCAATGCAACGACCTTGTTTTTGGAAAGGTATTGTTCGAGCTTTGCGACTTCCGCAGGAATATCGGAGATATCCTTTACTTCGCCCGGATGTATACCTGCGGAGGCATACATATTTTCATATTGAGAAGCCAATTCAACGCATTTTGCGCTGTCATCCGCATTTACGGCAACAGTGAGGATATGACCGACGTCCCCTGCAAATATCTCTTGCAGGAGAGCATCGTTACCGAAAAGGCTTTCGTCCGTGAAGTGGGCGTGCGTGTCAAAAAGCTTTGCCATTAGTGGATTCTCTTTCCGACTGTGCTGTCGTCATAGAAAGCGATGGAAGCGTCGCCGTCTGCTGTATCAGCGGCGAAGATCATGCCTTCGCTCGTGTATTTGCCGCTCATCATGGGACGGGGAGCAAGGTTTACAACAACGCCGATGTTTTTGCCGATGAGATCATCGGGTTTGTACCATTTAGCGATGCCGGACAAGATGCAACGCTCACGTTCGCCGTCAAATGCGGTGATCTTGAGGAGCTTTTTGCTTTCTTTGATAGCTTCGCAGTTTACGATCTTGCAAACACGAAGTTCTACTTTGCAGAAATCGTCAAATGTGATCTCGGGTTCGTGGTCTGTTATTTCAACGGGAGCAGGAGCTTCTGTCTTCTTTTCTTCAACGAGAGCAGGAGCGGCTGCCGCTTTTTTAGCTTCCTGGATAGCATCGAGCTCGGCAAGTTCTTTTGCGGCATCGATTCTGGGGAAGAGGTTTTCGCCCTTGTGAAGTTCTGCTTCTTTGCTCATAAGACCGAAGGAAGCGGCGCTTTCCCATGTCTGAAGTTCTGTGGGAACGCAGATCTGAGCGAATATCTTTTCGCAAGTGGAGGGCATGAAAGGTGTGAGGAGAACTGTGCAGAGTCTGATGGTTTCCGCGAGGTTATAGAGCACGCGAGCGAGTCTGGGCATAGTTTCTTCGTTCTTTGCGAGCGCCCAAGGAGCTGTTTCGTCGATATATTTGTTAGCGCGAGCGATAACAGCGAAAACTTCCGCAAGAGCGGACTGGAACGCATATTTTTCCATGTGTGCTTCGTATTTTTCGCGGAGAGAGCTTGCCATTTCGAGGAAAGCGGCATCTTCTGCGCCCTCTGCCTGGTTTTCGGGGAGTTTGCCGCCGAAGTATTTGTCTGCCATCGCAGTTGTACGGGAGAGGAGGTTGCCGAGATCGTTTACGAGGTCGGAGTTGATTCTGTTGATAAGAAGCTCGTTGGAGAAGTTACCGTCGGAGCCGAAGGGGAAATCGCGGAGCAAGAAGTAACGCAAAGCATCGGCGCTGTATCTTTCGGCGAGGAGGTAGGGGTCAACGACATTGCCTTTGGATTTGGACATCTTGCCGCCGTCCAAGAGGAGCCAACCATGACCGTAAACGTGCTTGGGCAAGGGCATTTCCATGCTCATGAGCATTGCGGGCCAAATGATCGAGTGGAAACGAACGATCTCTTTGCCTACAAAGTGAACGTCAGCAGGCCAGAATTTTTCAAAGTCGCTGTCGGGGTATTTTTCGTTCATGAAGCCGAGAGCTGTTGTGTAGTTGAAAAGAGCATCGATCCAAACGTAAACAACGTGTTTGTCATCGAAGTCAACGGGTACGCCCCATTTGAAGCTTGTACGGGAAACGCAGAGGTCTTCAAGGCCCGGCTCGATGAAGTTGTGAACCATTTCATTTACGCGAGAGCGAGGAAGGAGGAAATCTGTGTTTTCGAGAAGATCGCGAACTCTGTCCGCATATTTGGAAAGACGGAAGAAGTATGCTTCTTCTTCTGCATCGATAACGGGTCTGCCGCAGTCAGGGCAGCAACCGTCTTTGAGCTGGCTCTCTGTCCAGAAGCTTTCGCAAGGTGTGCAATATTTGCCCTTGTATGTGCTCTTGTAGATGTCGCCTTTTTCGTACATCTTTTTGAAGATGCGCTGGATAGAAGTAACATGATAATCGTCTGTTGTGCGGATAAAGCGATCGTAGCTTACGTTCATAAGCTTCCAAAGGTCTTTAACGCCTTTTTCGCCTTCAACGATGTTGTCAACGAACTGCTGAGGCGTGATGCCTGCTTCGTTGGCTTTGTTTTCGATCTTCTGACCGTGTTCGTCTGTACCTGTGAGGAACATTACGTCATAGCCTGTCAAGCGTTTGTAACGAGCCATGGCGTCTGTTGCTACTGTGCAATAGGTGTGGCCGATGTGAAGCTTATCGCTGGGATAATATATCGGCGTGGTGATGTAAAATTTTTTGTTTTCCATGTATTTAAAACCTCCGATGATGAGTTTTTTATGAAATTATAAAATAAATAATTTGCGTTATACTTTTTGACAAAGTTTCGATGATGAAAAGGTAAGAGAGATAAATATTCTATGAGTAAAGTTTCTTTGGCTTACCTTCTTTTCAAAGTTTCGATGATGAAAAGGTAAGAGAGATAAATATTCTATGAGTAAAGTTTC
>CAZERM010000010.1:18474-27428 GCA_964514555.1 uncultured Lachnospiraceae bacterium
TTTGGCTTACCTTCTTTTCAAAGTTTCGATGATGAAAGGGCAAGAGAGATAAATATTCTTTGAGTAAAGTTTCTTTGGCTTACCTTTCTTTTTAAAGAAAGGTAAGTTATTTGATCATTACTTGATTGTATATCTCACTCTTGGCAACGCCGCGGTCGCGAGCAACTGCTTTGATTGAATCGTTTTTGGAGCTTCCTTGCGCGAGGTAATGCTCGATGTGCTCCTCAACGCTCATGTCTGCCCAAAATGCACGAGCTTTAAGCTCGTCGCGAGAGGCACCCTCCATTATCAATACATATTCGCCTCGAGGGGAATGTTCTTTGTAATATTCGCAAGCGCCGCCGATCGTCGTGCGGATGACTTCTTCGTTGAGCTTTGTAAGCTCACGGCAGAGAGAAAGCTTTCTGTCGCCGAATGCTTCGAAAAGATCGTCGAGCGTGCGCTGGAGCTTGTGCGGAGCTTCATAGAAGATTATCGTGCGCGTTTGATCTTTGAGTTCGGCAAGGGCGCTTCTTCGTTCACTCTTTCCGACGGGGAGAAAACCCTCGAAAAGGAACTTCGCCGTGGGAAGACCCGAAAGCGCAAGCGCGGAAACGCAAGCGCAAGGTCCCGGAATGACGGAAACTCGTATGCCTTTTTCGGCGCAAAGACGAACGATGTCTTCGCCCGGGTCGCTTATTGCAGGCATACCTGCATCTGTGATGAGCGCACAGGATTCGCCGTTTTGTATCCTTTCGGCGATATATTCGCCCTTTTCGCGCTTGTTATGCTCAAAATAGCTGACGAGCGGCTTCTTTATGCCGTAGCAGGAAAGGAGCCTGCCGCTTTCGCGCGTGTCCTCAGCCGCAACAAAATCGACTTCGGAAAGGACTTTTTTCGCTCTTTCCGAAATATCGGAAAGATTGCCTATCGGCGTGCCGACAAGGTAGAGCGTGCTTTTTTCGGTAACGTTTTTTTCTTCCTTAAATTCGGAAATCTCAGGGATGCTTGTAGTATTCATTAAAATCACCGTGTTCGTAGATGTATTTCATTTCATCTGTGTAATTTGCGTCGGAAAAGTCCGACTTGTCTTTGTATATGATGAGCGGTCGCGTGAGGAAGATACCGTCTGCGCCGCCTTTTTTCGCTTCTATGAGTACAGTGCAGGGAACGTGCGAGCTTGTCGGATAGACCAAAGTCATGCGCTTCGGTTCAAGTCGCGTGTTTTTGAGCGCGGAGATGAGCGCAGGCAACCTGTCGGGCGTGTAGACAAGAGCAAATGTGCCGCCGTGCTTCAAAAGCTTGTATGCCGCTTTTGCAAAATCGTCTATCGTGCCGAATACCTCGTGGCGCGAAGCCGCATCTGCATCGTTTTCCGATATCTTGCCGGAGTCTATCTTCATATATGGAGGATTCGAAAAGATAACATCGTATCTTCCGAAATGCTCGTTCGGTATCTCTCTTATGTCGGAGCAGATAACATCTATCTTCTCCGAAAAATTATTGTGCTCGACATTTTTCGCCGCTATGGCAGCGATCTTCTCTTGCACTTCGAAAGCCGTTATCTTGTTGAGTTTTCCGCGAGCGGCGAGCAAAAGCGAGATAACACCGCTTCCTGCGCCAAATTCAGCCGCGAGTGCGCGCGGCTGTTTTTTTATGTATGCGGAAAGAAGATATGCATCCGTTCCGAAAGCGAGAGAACCTTCGTTTTGAAAGAGCGAAACATTGTCGTTTATCTGTTCGGGAAGGCTCATTTTGCCTCCTTGTTTCTGTTTTTGCGGAATATCTCAAAAGCGATTATGGAAGAAGCGCTTGCCGCGGAAAGTGCGGCGCGAAATTCTCTGCCGTAATCGAGCATGACTGTTTTGTCGCATACTTCGGCAAAAGCGCTAGAGATGCCTCTTTTTTCGCCGCCCACAACGAGGAGCACAGGAAAAGAGATGTCCGTGTCGTAAACGGAAACGGCTTCTTTCGTTTTGTCTGCGGCAACGATGGTGTAACCTTTGCCGTGGAAAGTTTCCGCAATTTCTTCGGGTTCGCCCCAGCAAAGGTCGAAAAGCTCCGAAGCACCGGCGGAAGCACGGCAAACAACGCCTGCTGCGCTCATCCAGTTGCGCTTTTCAAGCACGATGCCGTCAACGCCCGCCGCATAGAGCGAGCGCAGGGAATAACCGAAGTTGTAAGGATCCTCGATGCCCTGCAAAAATACATAAAAACCGTTTTCACGGATATTTGCCTCATGGATGTTTGTTATGGTCCTGTCGGATGTGTATGCCAATATACCGCCGTGGCTCTGACCGATGGAAAGGCTGTCTATCTCTTCCGCGGTGGTAAATTCTATGGTAAAACCGTGAGTTTTTGCTTTTTCGCGCAGATACGAAAGTTCGCGCATCTTGCTTTTTTCTTTTGCTTTGTCAAAAAGCACTTTTTTGATCTTTCTGTCGTTCACACCGCTTTCCGAGCCGGAAATAACGGCGCGTATTGATGTGATGCCCTCCATCAAAGAGGAATCGGCGAATTTTTCAGCTTCTTTTGTCGGCATAATGTCTTCCTTTTTCAGTCTGTTTTATTAAAAGTCGAGTTTTGAGCCATACGGTAGAGTATGAGCGCAAATTCCTCTCGTGTCAAAAAATTTTTGGGCTTCATCGTGCTGTCGGGGTAACCAACGAGCACCCCAAGGTCGATAAGCTTTTTTATGTTTTTCAAATATTGCTCTTCCGCTGTGTCAAGGTCGGAAAAAGCATCCGCTTTTGTCGTTGCTATAACGGCGCCGGAAAGTTCGCCGATGATGTCCGCGGCTTCTTCTCGAGTGATAGGTTCTTTCGGAAAGATATGATTTTCTCCGTTATGTAAAATGGGCGGTGCTATGCCCGAGGCGAGTGCGGCACGAACGAACGGACGATATTTTTCCGATATGTCGCTTTCGTCGGCGATGTTCATGTCCTCGTTTGCGTATTTTGAAACGTCCACGTTTAAAAGTTTAACGAGCGCGCAAATAAAATATTCGCGCGTTGTGTCGCTCGTGGGGAAAAACAATATTTCGCCG
The DNA here is from genome assembly GCA_964514555.1 of uncultured Lachnospiraceae bacterium. Lineage (GTDB taxonomy): Bacteria > Bacillota > Clostridia > Oscillospirales > CAG-272 > UMGS731. The sequence goes on from CAZERM010000010.1 coordinate 21,500, forward strand.
TTGACGTTCGATACTTCGAGCGCGCCCGAGCAAACGAGATATGTTATCTCGTTAAGAGCGAAGCTTTCCGAAATGTCCGACGGCAAAACAACGGCGCCTGCATCCTCGCCTTTGAATATGAGCGAAAATACAAGACAAGCAGTGAGCGTTATGGCGCAAGCGGCGGTTACGGCAAAGAGAGAGCGATCCTTTTTCATTTTGATTCGTCCTTTCACATATACTTTGCGGAAAGCTTTTTGCTTTCCTTGCTGAATATGATACAGCAAGATATGTGAAAAAACGGTCGCTTTAAAAAGCGGAAAAATATTTTATTTGGTGTTTTTTTCTGTCTTTTTGCGGATCTTTGCGTTATGAGCGCGAGCTTCTGCGGCGCTTGTCGAATATTTATTTATCGTCTTTATGTAACGGCGCTGTTCTTTGCGAGAAAAACGCTTGCCCTTGGAGAGCATCTTTATTTTTTCGATTGCGGCGGAGAGTTTATATACCTCGGAAAATTCTTCGGAGAATACTACTTTGTCCGTCGAAAACAGTACTATATTGTGGATGGGCGGTATGGGAAGCTTTTCTTTTTCCAATATCGCTGTCAATATCTGCGTGTTGCGCTCGTTTTTCAAAATGGGGTTTTCAAAATCAAGCTCTGTGGTCTCTCCGTTTTTGCCTTTCAGGCTTTGGTGCCATTTATCACCTTTGCCTGTGAATATCTGACCGTTCATGCTCTTTACTTCTACAACGACGATGCACGTAGGCAAAACGATGATATCGTCTATATCCGTGTAGACAACGCCTTTTGTTGTACGGCAGGGCAGATACACGTTGGGCAGGACTGCGGAATCCCCGAAATATGAGATGAGCAGAACGCTCACGGCGCTTGCACTCGCGCGGCTGTATGAAAGGACTTTTCGGCGCGCGGCAAAGGAGCTTATCTTTATCGCCGCTTTCCATAAGCAAAAGGCGATGGCTATGAATATTATACACATGAGCAACGGTATAAGCTTTTCCATGCGAAGCTCCTTTCAAAATAAGTATACATATTATATAATATCACAAAGCTTCGTTTTTGTAAACAAAAAAGATGTTTAAAAAGATATTTTTGAAATTTTTTGAATATAACATAACACAAAACTTGATTTTATATTTGAAATATGATACCATTATAAGCAATTATTTTCATTTTGCAAAAGTTTTTTATCTTTTTGGAGGTATATGTGATAACGCTTTTATCTAAAATTTTTATAAAGCAGGGCGAGGACATGGGCTCTGCCAAAGTGCGCGGCATATACGGAACGATATGCGGCATCATGGGCATATTTTTGAATATATTGCTTTTTGCCATAAAATTATTTGCCGGAATATTGAGCGGTGCTATATCCATCATGGCGGATGCGTTCAATAACCTTACGGATGCAGGTTCTTCCGTCATAACGCTCCTCGGCTTTCGTATGTCGGAGCAAAAGCCGGATAAACATCACCCCTTCGGTCATGGTAGGATAGAATATCTTTCGGGACTTATCGTTTCCATGCTCATAATACTTGTTGGTTTTGAACTTGGCAAAAGCTCCGTTGAAAAGATGATATCCCCCGAAGCGGTAAGCTTCAGCGTGCTCACGGTCATCATTTTGATAGTATCGATAATCATAAAAGCATACATGGCTTTTTACAATTTCAGTGTCGGCAAAAAGATATCCTCCTCCGCCATGAAAGCGACGGGAACAGACAGTTTGTCCGACTGTGTTGCAACGAGCGCCGTGCTCATCTGCCTTTTGATATCGAAATTCTTTGATGTTAATATAGATGCTTATTGCGGTCTTGCCGTTGCGGCGTTCATCCTTTTTTCGGGAATACGCTCCGCAAAAGAGACGATAGATCCCCTTTTGGGTGAGCCGCCCAGCGCCGAATTTATAAACAAGATATCCAGCATAGTATTCTCTCACAAGGGCGTTGAGGGCATACACGACCTTATCGTTCACGATTACGGCCCCGGAAGAACGATGATATCGCTCCATGCGGAAGTTTCCGCCTCCGCAGACTTGCTCGCAACGCACGATATGATAGACAATATCGAAAAAGATCTGCGTGAAAAGCTTAATTGCGATGCGGTCATCCACATGGACCCCATTATAACGGATGATGCCGTAACGCTCGAGGTAAAGGAGAAGATAGATGCGCTCGTCAAATGCATCGACCGCAACCTCAATATACACGATTTCCGCATGGTCGCAGGACCCACGCACACGAACGTGATATTTGACCTTGTTGTGCCTTTCGACGAGAAAAAGAGCAATGATGAGATAATAGAAAATGTTCAGACTATCGTGAAAACGATAGATAAAAGTTATTTTGCCGTTGTTAATATAGACAGGTCTTACGTATAAGCAAGGATAGACCCGATGGTATGAGCCATCGGGTCTTTTTGTTTATGATATTTTGATATCGCCGCTCGTTGTTTTGGCGTATATATCTTTTGTGCCGTGTGCGGAAGCGTCAACATTAACTATGCCGCTAGTTATGGATGTTGTTATCCTGTAATTTTCAATATCGTTCACGTGCATTTTGATGTCTCCGCTCGTGGAGCGAAGGTCTGCGCTTTCGCAGGAGGTAATATCTATCTCGATATCACCACTCGTGCTGTCCGCGATCAATGCGCCGAAGTGCTTGTCGGAAGCGACATTTATTTCGCCGCTCGTCGTGTGAACATAGAGCTTTTTCGTTGCGACCGTATTACGGATACCGATGTTGCCGCTTACGGCTGTTGCTTCCATCACGTCCGCAACAAGATCGTCTGTTTTTACGTTGCCGCTCGTGCTTTTGAGCGCGGCTTGGGAAGCGTTGATGCCGCTTGCGTTGATGTTACCGCTCGAAGATCTTGCGTTAAGGATAGTTGCGCTGAAATTGCCTATCTCAACATCTCCGCTCATCGAAGAAACGGTTGCATTTTCAAAATCGTTGCCGCAATAGAAGAATATATCGCCCGACATCGTTTTGATATTTATATCGATGATCTCTTTAGGTATTTGAAGCACTACTTCGTGTTCGGTTATGTTCGTGCCGAAGAATGAGATCTGAATGTTTTCGTACCATTTACCGCTGTGATACTGCATGGAGAGCGTCTTATCTTCGTTTATGAGATAGTAATAGTTAAAATCGTTTTCGTAATAAGAGATGTGTATCTTTCCGTCCTCGGAGGGGAGCACGCGGATATTATCGGATGTGCCGCCGAATACAACGGAATCTATCTCCGTTACGTCAAATTCGGCTGTTTTTTGGATATAAGGGTGCTGTTCTGAAAAATTCGTGCCTCCGATGCAAACGGCGGCGAAGCAACAGCCTGTGCCCAAGACCAAAGCTGCCAATGCTATGCACAAAATGATGATGGTAGAACGTCTCATATGTTGTCAACTCCTTTTTCCGATGAATAATGATTTGATGCCGCGAACGATCATGTCCATGAGTTTTATAAGTCCTTTGACCGCATATTTTGCAGGTATAAAGAGCAAGAGCGAGATGCCGATGAGCAAAAGCCCCGAGCCTATCATTGCAAGCGTGCCTGCTGTGGTGAATGTACCTACAAATAATCCTGTGGGGATGAATGCGATGCCCGCAATAAGGAGCGATATGACAACGGCGAAAGCCGCTATTATCAAGGCGAATATTACCGCGAATACCGCGACTGCCACGCCGAACAATGTTGCCAATATCGGAAGCCAAACAGGGAACGTCAATATAATTATCAACGCCAGCATAACTCCGTTATGTGCCGAACTCGTTTTTTCTTTTTCTTTGTGTATCTTTGATTTGACCAATACACCGAGCGGAGCGTCAAAAAGGATATCTTCCGCTATTTTTTCGATATCGCCGATGGCGGCAACGGCTTCTTCCTCCGTCATGCCGTCCTCGATGCGGTCATCTATCATCTCAAGGTAAAAATCCGTGGATCTTTTTATCTCGGATTCCAAAAGACCGCGAGAACGCAATATAGCTTGCAATCTGCTTTCAAATTCTTGTTTTTTCATTTATTGTCCCAACCTTCTTCGATGAATTTATACGCTGTCATGACATCTTGCCAATTTTCGATAAAATCGCGTATTTTTTGCCTGCCTGCTTCTGTTATGCTGTAAAATTTGCGAAGCCTGCCGTTGTGCTCGACGGAGTAGACCGTCAAACACCCCGAAGCCTCAAGCCTTTTTAAGATGGGGTAGAGCGTAGATTCCGTTATCGGAACATGGTCGTTCATGTCTTTTATTATCTGATATCCGTAAGAATCCCCTCTGTTGAGGACAGAAAGCACGCAAACATCCAATATTCCGCGCTTGAGCTGTATATCCATGATACACTTCCTTTCCAATGCTGCCTTTCACATAATACTATACAACACATAGTATTGTTTGTCAATAGATTTTTTTGAATTTGTCTGCGGCAAAAAACAAAAAATGCATGGCAATTTTAAAGTTTTGCCATGCATCTGCATATTTATTTTGTTACCGTAACGATGAAACCGTCAGAGTTGTTGCCCGATATCGTATAATTTCCCGAAGCGGGAACGGGAACAGCGGTAGTATCGTTTACAACACTCGCGGGAACGTAATAGATGATGTGATCTTTTCCGTCTGCCGTGTAGTTGAGCGGTTCTGCCTGACCGTAAGCGTGGTTGGTGCGAAGGATATCTATGTATTCCTCAAGGCAGATGTTGTTTTCCATCATGTACTGAGCATGAGGAACGCCGACATAGCGAAAATGCCAAGATTCTTCGAGTATCTGAGTCAAGTCCGTCTTGTCCGCAGGGTAGCGGAGGATAAATCCGTATTTCGCACAGTTTGCGAGGAGCCAATTCTGTTCGCTTGCGCGAAGGTCGATCATCTGGTTTTTTTCTGTAAATATCTTGATATCGAAAGCGAGTCCTGTGTGATGTTCGGAGTAGCCTGCTCTTGCGGAGTAACCCTCTGTGCCGTTGGAAACGGCTTTGTCGTAAAGACCCTGCTGATAATCAAGTGTTCTGTAACCGGAATTGATAATTATTCTGTCGCCACTGCTGAGAGTTGTGAAATTTTCTGTCTTCATCTGCGTGAGCAACTGAACGAGGTGAGTGTACATAGACATATTGAGCATAGTATCTGCCGTGCTGAGTACGTAGATGGAGCTGTATCCTGTTTTGCCGTATATCTTATCGAGTTTTTTCTCCATAGCGGCAGGGAACTTATATTCGTTAGCGTAGTTTACAAGTATAAGGTCGCCTTCGTATACTTTAGTGTTGGAGAATTTTTCGAGGACATAGCCTTCGTTCCAAGATCCTGCCACGGGAGCAGTCGTTTCGAAGTCCGTTGCAGGGGGGGCGGTGGTGATCTCCGTCGTTGTTTCGACTGCAACAGTCGTGTCTGTCGTGCGGTCATCGCCCGAAGCGGCTTTTGTTATGGCTTTTACAACGCATATGATTATAGTTACGACGAGCACGAGGACGAGCAATAATGTTATAGCTGCCATGATACCGTCGCGGTTAGGCTGGAAAGTAAGTTTTCTTTTTTTGTTAGCAGGTCTGCCGTTTTGTGTAGGACGCGCACCGTTTTGAGCAGGACGCGCACCGTTTTGTGTAGGACGCGCACCGTTTTGAGCAGGACGCGCACCGTTTTGCGTGGGACGCGCACTGTTTTGAGCAGGACGAGTGCCATTCTGTGTGGGGCGAGCGCTGTTTTGCGTGGTACGGTTGCCGTTTTGCTGCTGCCTGTCGTTCTGGTTGGGATTGTTGTTCAAGATACACCTCCATAATATATATATTAAAACTTTTTTGTGTCTGATATTTTGTCTTGCTCGAATGATATAAAAAATACGAAAACGGCAAGAAGAAGTTTTGCAAAAACGAAACTTCGTATAATAAAATATCATATCATATAATTAAAAATAAAACAATACTTTTAACCAAAATGTTTTTTTGCATATG
>CAZERM010000011.1:0-7993 GCA_964514555.1 uncultured Lachnospiraceae bacterium
CTCGAAGTATTCAACCTCGGTACGAGCGTTGGCTACAGTGTTCTTGATATGATCCGAACAACCTTATGCCCTATATCTCTCAGGTTGCTGTCGGCAAGCTCAAAGAAGTTGGCGTATTCGGTAACGACTACCCCACAAAAGACGGCACCGGCGTTCGCGATTATATCCATGTAGTTGACCTTGCAAAGGGTCATGTTGCCGCTGTTAAGTACATCGAAAAGAACGACGGCCTCGAAGTATTCAACCTCGGTACGAGCGTTGGCTACAGTGTTCTTGATATGATCCATGCTTTCGAAAAAGCAAACGATATCAAGATCCCTTACGTCATCAAAGAACGTCGCCCCGGCGATATCGCAGAATGCTTTGCAGACGCAACAAAGGCAAAAGAAAAACTCGGCTGGCAGGCTGAACTCAGCATCGTTGATATGTGCCGCGACACATGGAGATGGCAGAAGAACAACCCCAACGGCTATTCCAAATAATCGAATATAACAAAAAATAGTGATATCCTCGACAGAGAGATCACTATAATGTAAGATTCCCACAGACCAAAACGGCTTGTGGGAATTTTTTATAAGATTACAAGCTTTTTTATTTGAAAGAAAAGTCGGCGGGTTTACCGCTTTGGCTGATTTTCTCGAAAATAATGGCTGTATCGAATGAGGCTCTCCGAAAGCGGGTAAAGCGAAGGGGTTTTTGCCTTTTTGCAACTTTTTCTTTAAATAAGAAAAAGTTGATTAGAGCTTTTTCTAGCTTTTCAAAAAATGCTTTAAAAGCTTTTCTATCGCAAGGCTCAATAATATCACCGTGCCTGTGAGGGCGAAAAGTTCGGGCGATTCGAGGTACATCTTCGCATCTTGTATGAGCGTGCCGAGCGCTGTTCTGGGTCGGCATATTATCTCCGCCGCGATGCCCGATTTCCATGCGAAACCAAAGCCCGATATAAAAGCGGTCAATATCGTTGAGCGCAAACTCGGAAGTATTATAAAAAATATTTGCGCGGCTTTTCCTGCGCCGTCAACTGCGGCGGCTTCGAGCGCGGCTTTATTAGTGTTTTTCATGCCCGAAAGCACGAGATCCCATATTATCGGCGTAACGGTAAAGAATGAGATGAATATAGGCAACATATCCGTCTTTATCCAAACGAGCGCCAATATAATAAAAGAAGCCACGGGTATAGCTCTTATGAGCGAGAGCAAAGGCGAGGTCATCGCCTCGAAAAAGCGGAAACAATAGGAAAGTATCGCACCGAATATGCCCGATATCGCGGCTATGGCGAACCCTGCGAATATTCGAAGCAGGGAAAGGCAGACGGCTTTTTGAAACTTGCTCGTTTTGATGAGCGAAAAAAAAGCTTCCAATGTGCGAAGCGGAGAGGGAACGAGTATCTCTCTTGCAACGACTTTGCTGATGATATACCAAATGAATATCCAAAAGGCGGCAATGAATGCCGCCTTGATCATTTTTTTGATGTTATTTTTCATATCCCATATAATAGAAATCGTCCGAAGGCATAGAGCCGCCGATGGATCTCGGATCTGCTTCATACAAAACATCAAGGTATCCTGCGAGCGCCTGCTTCATGTCATATCCCGTAACGAAGCAGAGGTTGCATTTCGGTATTGCTTGTTTTGCAATAGCCGCCTTTGGCAAAATGCCGTGTTTTTCGCAAAGAGAAGCGGCTGTTTCTACGTCAGCGATTACCGCATTGATGGAAGCTTCATATTCGGCAATGAATTTATTTACTTCGTCTTCGTGCTCATTGAGGAAAGTCTTTGTCGTTACCATGCAACCCATCATAAGGGCGCTTTCGCTTGCTACTCTTTCCCATTCAGCCGTCATATCTATAGCGGTGTTTATTGTCAAGCCGTTGTTTTTCGCTTGGATAACGGTAGCTGTTGCGACAGGCTGAGGGAGCATGGCGATATCTATCTTTCCGCTTGCCATGGAGGCGGATATCTCGGAAGCATCCTTGAACTCGATATTTACGTTTTCAACAACACTTGCTTCGAGGATATATTTGAGTATATATTCGGGGTTGGAGCCTTGACCTGTTGTATAGATCGTCTTGCCTGAAAGGTCGGAGATGTTGTTTATCTCTCCCGTTGCATCGAGGATATAGAGCACACCGTATGTATTTATGTTGAGCACAACGATATCTTCACCTTTTGCGTAAAGTGTGGCTGCAAGGTTCGTGGGCATTGCCACTATGTCAAATTCGCCGTTCAAAAATTTTGCTTTTGCGTCTTCTTGGTCGGCGGCAAGGCTGAATTTGTATTTGCCCTCTGTCTGTCCAAGCTCCGCTTTTTCCATGAGTGAGACTGCGCCGACACCTGTCGGACCGCTTATAACGCCGACGGAGATTTCGGAAAGCTCCTTCTTTTGGCAGGAAGCCAATATCACGCAGGACAAAAGTGCCAACAGCGCGAGCGAAACGGACAATATCTTTTTTGCTTTCATGGGTATATCCTCCTTTGGGTTGCCCATTTTGCAAGAAAGATGCTTTCTCTTAATGGGACATCGATAGTTTCATTATACCTCTTGAAAAAATAAAAAGCAATATACGAAAATACAGAAAAAACGCTGTTTTTTTCTACAAACGCTCAAAAATTGTGATTTTTAACTAAAAATATGCACAAAAAACCGTTGCATACGACCGCCTAATTTAAATAAAATATATAGATTTTTCAAAAAAATTCTGTTATACTTATTGTATACGGTAAAATGATGTACAATCTCAGGTTCTATTTTATTATACTTAAAGGAGGGGCTTTTTTAAAATGAAAAAGAAAATGACAACGGTGAAATTCGCCGGAACTCCCGAGCAGGAGAAAAAGCTTGATGCCATAATCGAAAAATACGGCACAGGCGAAGGCGCTGTTATGCGTATCCTTCAGGACGCGCAGGAGGTCTACGGCTATCTTCCGATAGAAGTTCAGAAGATGATATCCGAAAAAACAGGTGTGGCGCTTGCGGAGATATACGGCGTTGCCACGTTTTATTCGCAATTTTCCTTGAATCCGAAAGGACAAGTGGCGATATCGGTCTGCCTTGGCACGGCTTGCTATGTAAAGGGCGCGGGCAAGGTCATAGACAAGATATCCGAGATACTCGGCATACAGCCGGGCGAAACCAGCGCAGACGGCAAATTCAGCCTTGATGCGACAAGATGCCTCGGTGCTTGCGGTCTTGCGCCTGTCATAACCATCAACGAAGATGTTTACGGCAAGTTGAAGCCCGAAGACATAAAGGGTATTCTCGAAAAATATTGATATAGCTTAAATATCGGAAAGGAAGATTGAATAATGAAATTATCGGAGCTTGCTGTTATAAAAGAAAAGATGAAAAGCAAGGTCGCTCTGCGCGGCGGCGAAAAGGATAACAGGGTCGTCGTTTGCATGGGCGATTGCGGTATTGCAAACGGCGCCAGAGATATATTGCACGCATTTGCGGAAGGCGTATATAATGACAGAGCTTTGTCCGATACCGTTTCCGTGATACAGACAGGTTGCGGCGGTTTTTGCGAGCTTGAGCCTATGGTAGAGGTATACACGTCGGACGGCAAAAAGACTACATATGTAAAAATGACCCCCGAGCGTGTAAAAGAAGTTATAGAAAAACATTTAAAACAGGGAAATATCGTTGAAGAATATACAATGGGAGGTCTTGGCTTATGATCCGTTCACACGTTCTTATATGCGGAGGTACAGGCTGTACCTCCAGCGGCAGCGTTACCATACACGACATAATGGAAAAGGAGCTTGAAAAAGCAGGTCTTGCCGACGAAGTAAAAGTCGTGCAGACAGGTTGCTTCGGTCTTTGCGCCCTCGGTCCTATCATGATAGTTTACCCCGAAGGTATATTTTACTCCGCAGTAAAAGCAGATGATGTTCCCGAGATAGTAACGGAGCATCTTCTTAAAGGCAATATCGTTGAAAGGCTCGTTTACAAGGACACCGTAACGGGCGAACCCGTAAAATCGCTCCAAGAAACGACGTTTTACAAAAAACAGCACAGAGTTGCTTTGCGTAACTGCGGCGTTATCGACCCCGAAGACATTGAAGAATATATCGCAGAAGACGGCTATGCCGCGCTCGGAAAAGCTTTGACGGAGATGACTCCGCAGGGCGTTATCGACACGATAAAAGAAGCGGGACTTCGCGGTCGCGGCGGCGGTGGTTTTCCCACGGGCAACAAATGGCAGTTTGCCGCAAACAGCGTTTCGGATAAGAAATATGTTGTCTGCAATGCGGACGAAGGCGACCCCGGTGCATTCATGGACCGTTCCATCCTCGAGGGCGACCCCCACGCAATAATTGAAGCGATGGCTATCGCAGGTTATGCTATCGGAGCGGACGAAGGCTATGTTTATGTTCGTGCGGAATATCCGATAGCCGTAAGAAGACTTAAAAAAGCTATCGAGCAGGCGAGAGAATACGGCTTGCTCGGCAAGAATATTTTTGAAACAGGATTTAATTTTGATGTACATATAAGACTAGGCGCGGGCGCTTTTGTCTGCGGCGAAGAAACGGCGCTTCTTACCTCCATAGAGGGCAGACGCGGCGAACCCAGACCTCGCCCTCCGTTCCCTGCGGTAAAAGGTCTTTTCGGTCAACCGACTATTATAAACAATGTTGAAACATACGCCAACGTGCCGAGAATAATCTTGAACGGTGCGGAATGGTTCTCCTCCATGGGCACGGCTAAGTCAAAAGGAACAAAAGTTTTTGCTCTCGGCGGCAAGATAACAAACACAGGTCTTGTTGAAGTCCCCATGGGCACGACCTTGCGCGAGATAATAGAAGAGATCGGCGGAGGCATCCCCCACGGAAAGAAATTCAAAGCGGCGCAGACAGGCGGTCCTTCGGGCGGCTGTATCCCTGCTTCGCTCATAGATACTCCTATCGATTACGATAACCTTTTGGCTATCGGTTCCATGATGGGCTCCGGCGGTCTTATCGTAATGGACGAGAGCGACTGTATGGTCGATATCGCGAAATTCTTCCTTGAATTTACGGTAGACGAATCATGCGGTAAATGCACACCTTGCCGCACAGGTACGATGCGACTTCTTGAGATACTCGAAAAGATAACCTCTGGTAACGGCGAAATGGAAGATATAGCGAGAATGGAAGAGCTTTGCACATATATAAAGAATGCTTCGCTCTGCGGTCTCGGTCAGACGGCACCGAACCCCGTGCTTTCTACTCTCCGCTACTTCCGCGATGAATATATCGCCCATGTAAAAGACAAGAAATGCCCTGCCGGAGTTTGCAAAAAATTGCTCTGTTACAGCATCGATGCGGAAAAATGCAAAGGCTGTACCGCTTGCGCGAGAAAATGCCCTGTTGGCGCTATCTCGGGCAACGTCAAGGAAGCACACATCATCGACACTACGAAGTGCATAAAATGCGGCGCTTGCATAGCAACGTGTAAATTCGGCGCTATCAGCAAAGGCTGAGGAGGGAGGAGCTATTATGTCTAATGTAAACGTAAAGATAAACGGAAGAGAATATTCCGTTCCCGCAGGTTCGACTATACTCGACGCGGCAAGGATAGCAAAGGTGGATATCCCCACGCTCTGCTACCTTAAAGATATAAATGAGATAGGCGCTTGTCGTCTCTGTCTTGTAGAGGTAAAGGGCGCAAGAAGCATGATGGCGGCTTGCGTAACACCTGTTTCCGAGGGTATGGAGATATTGACGAACACCGAAAAGGTCCAAAAGATGAGAAAGACGAATCTTGAGCTCGTCCTCTCCACGCACGAGAAAAAATGCCTTTCCTGCATAAGAAGCAGAGATTGCGAACTTCAAAAGCTTTGCCGCGAATACGGCGTTGATGACGAAGAGCATTTCAAAGGCAAGATGATCCACATGCCCAAGGACGAAAGCACTTCTTTCCTTGTTCGCGACAACGACAAGTGCATACTCTGCCGCCGCTGTGTCGGCGCCTGCAAGATGCAGGGCATAAGCGCCATTGCTGCGCTCGACCGCGGATTTGACACTCACATAGGCAAAGGCTGTACCGCTTGCGCGAGAAAATGCCCTGTTGGCGCTATCTCGGGCAACGTCAAGGAAGCACACATCATCGACACTACGAAGTGCATAAAATGCGGCGCTTGCATAGCAACGTGTAAATTCGGCGCTATCAGCAAAGGCTGAGGAGGGAGGAGCTATTATGTCTAATGTAAACGTAAAGATAAACGGAAGAGAATATTCCGTTCCCGCAGGTTCGACTATACTCGACGCGGCAAGGATAGCAAAGGTGGATATCCCCACGCTCTGCTACCTTAAAGATATAAATGAGATAGGCGCTTGTCGTCTCTGTCTTGTAGAGGTAAAGGGCGCAAGAAGCATGATGGCGGCTTGCGTAACACCTGTTTCCGAGGGTATGGAGATATTGACGAACACCGAAAAGGTCCAAAAGATGAGAAAGACGAATCTTGAGCTCGTCCTCTCCACGCACGAGAAAAAATGCCTTTCCTGCATAAGAAGCAGAGATTGCGAACTTCAAAAGCTTTGCCGCGAATACGGCGTTGATGACGAAGAGCATTTCAAAGGCAAGATGATCCACATGCCCAAGGACGAAAGCACTTCTTTCCTTGTTCGCGACAACGACAAGTGCATACTCTGCCGCCGCTGTGTCGGCGCCTGCAAGATGCAGGGCATAAGCGCCATTGCTGCGCTCGACCGCGGATTTGACACTCACATAGGCTCCGCATTTGAGATGCCGCTCGGCGCCACCACTTGCATAGCTTGCGGTCAATGCGTTGTTGCTTGCCCTGTCGGTGCGCTCTACGAAAAAGACGATACAAAAGGTGTTTGGGATGCGCTCAACGATCCGACAAAACACGTTGCGATATGCACAGCTCCGTCCGTTCGCGCGACATTGGGCGAATGTTTCGGCTATGAACCCGGAACAGATGTTGAGGGCAAGATGGTAGCGGCTATAAAGCGCCTCGGCTTTGATGGTGTTTATGATATGAACTTGACAGCCGATCTTACCATCATGGAAGAAGCACACGAATTTATGGAAAGATTCAAGAGCGGCGAAAAACTTCCGCTCATCACGTCTTGCTCGCCCGGCTGGGTCAAATTCTGCGAGCATTACTACCCCGAATTTACTGAAAATCTTTCGACCTGCAAATCTCCCCAGCAGATGTTCGGTGCTATGTATAAAACATATTATGCGAGAAAACGCGGCTTAGACCCTGCGGACATAGTTTTCGTTTCGGCGATCCCTTGCACGGCGAAGAAGTTTGAAGTTCGCCGTCCGGGTCAGAGTGCGGCAGGCGAGGGCATATACGATGTTGACTATGCCATCACCACTCGCGAGCTTGCACGAATGATAGAAAAAGCGGGCATCAACTTCCGTGCTCTCGATGACGAAGAATTCGATGCTCCGTTCGGCATACGTTCGGGCGCAGGCGAGATATTCGGCGCAACGGGCGGTGTTATGGAAGCCGCTTTGCGTACAGCGGCAAAAGCTATACTCGGCACGAATCTCGAAAAAGTAGAGCTTGACGAAGTTCGCGGCACTGACCCCATAAAATTTGCCGAATACAAGCTTGGCGATGCCACGGTCAAAGTAGCGGTAGCATCGGGCGCAAAGAACGCTCGAACGCTCCTTGACAAGGTTAAAACTGGCGAAGTCAAAGTTGACTTTATCGAGATAATGGCTTGCCCCGGTGGTTGCGTAAACGGCGGCGGTCAGCCTGTACAAAGCGCAACCGTAAAAGCGAGCGTTGACCTCAAAGCGAAGCGCGCGGCTGTTCTTTATCGTTCGGATTCCGCAAACAGCATCCGTTGTTCGCACGACAACCCTGCAGTGCAGAAGATATATGATGAGTTCCTCGGCGAACCTGGAAGCCACACAGCTCACGAGATACTCCACACGTTCTATATCAAGCGTGGTCTCTGACTTACTTTTCTTGTAAGAAAAGTAAGCAAAAGAACTTTCGCTCAAAATCTTCGCTAAGATTCATTGCGGCAAA
>CAZERM010000011.1:8093-25437 GCA_964514555.1 uncultured Lachnospiraceae bacterium
GAAAGTGAAGATGCTTGGATAGAAAGTAAGCAAAAGAACTTTCGCTCAAAATCTTCGCTAAGATTCATTGCGGCAAAAATCGAAAGTGAAGATGCTTGGATAGAAAGTAAGCAAAAGAACTTTCGCTCAAAATCTTTGCTAAGATTCATTGCGGCAAAAATCGAAAGTGAAGATGCTTGGATGGAAAGTAAGCAAAAGAACTGTTGCTCAAAATCTTTGCTAAGATTCATTAAGGCGAAAGTCTAAATAAAAACGAAATCAGCCATGCGAGAAAGACTGCATGGCTGATATTTTTATATTATTCGATTGTTCAGATAACTTCGAGTTCTGCTTTGAGCAAGGAAGCGAGAGAACCGCCTGCAAATATTTCGAATTTACCTTTTTCGGTAACGCGCTTGCAATCGTTATTGACAAAGGAGAGGTCTTTTGCGTTCATCTTGAATGTAACGCGCTTGGATTCGCCTTTTGCAAGTTCTATCTTCTTGAATCCGCAAAGGTTTATAACGGGAGTCATAACGGAGCTTATAACATCGTTATAGTAAAGCTCTACTATTTCCTTGCCGTCCATATTGCCTTTGTTTGTAACTGTAACGCTTACTTCAAAGTCTTCGTCGTTACCTATCTGTTCCTTGGAAAGAGTGAGGTCGGAGTATTCGTATTCGGTATAAGAAAGACCGTAGCCGAAATCGAAGAGGCTTCCTTCCGCAACGTCGCAATAATAGCCCCAATGCCAGCCGCTGTAATGGTTATAGTAGCAGGGTACCTGACCGGAAGCGCGAGGATAAGAGATAGAGAGCTTACCGCTCGGGTTGAATTTGCCTGCTATCATCTCTGCCGCGCAAAGACCGCCGAGGTCGCCGCCATTGAACATCTGGATAACGGCATCGGACATATCACAAGCTTCGCCAACGCAAAGCGGCTTACCTGTAACGAGAACTGTAACGATAGGTTTGCCTGTTTCTTTTATTTTTGCAACGAGTTCATTCTGTGCGCCCGAAAGTTCGAGGACAGCACGGTCCTTGCCTTCGCCGTTGAGGGAAAGTTCGTCGCCTATTGCGAGTATTACGATATCCGCTTCGTTTGCCGCCTTAACTGCTTCGTCAAATTTCGTATCGTTCTTATCGCGCACGCTGCAACCGTAGGAATATGTAACTTCGGATCTGTCGAACACTGTCTTTACACCGCGGAGGAGTGTATAATAATCATTTTTGATGATCGCAAATTCTTCTTCGGGGCGGTGGCTCGTGAATGTCCAGTCGCCGTACTGTGTGGTGATATTGTCTGCGTTGGGTCCGATAACAGCTATCTTCTTGGGCTGTTCGCGAAGCGGGAGCACGCCGTTGTTTTTGAGTAGCACGAGGGATTCCTGTGTGAGCTTATGGTTGATATCGATATGCTCTTTGCAACCGATAACGCTCTGAGGGCAACGCTCTTTTTCGTCGAAAAGACCGAGAGCGAATTTAACGCGGAGTATGCGGCGAACTGCTTCGTCAAGCTGAGATTCGGGAATCTTGCCTTCCTTTACCTGCTTTGTTACAGATTCAAAAAATTCCTGGCAGTTCATGCTCATATCGTTTCCTGCATCGATAGCCATGCGAGCGGAATCGTCGAAACATTCTGCGGAGCGCTGTTTTGTACGCATGGACCAGATATTGAACCAGTCTGTAACGACGAAGCCGTCAAAACCGAGTTCATCTTTCAATATATCGGTAAGAAGTTCTTTGTGCTTTGTAAGAGGTGTGCCGTCAATGGAACCGTAAGCGGACATTATCGTAGAAGTGCCTGCTTTAACGGCTTCTTCAAAGGGAGGAAGGAGCGTTTCGCGTATCTTACGTATGGATATCTGTGTATCGTAAGAGTCGCGCGCGCCCGTTGCTTCGCCGTAGCCGATGAAGTGTTTAGCGCAAGAAACGACATTGCCGTCCTTTTCGTAGCCGCGGATGATAGCGGCGCCGAGCTTACCGATGAGGTGAGGGTCTTCGCCGAATGTTTCGTCGACTCTGCCCCAACGAGTATCTCTTGCCATGCAGAGCACGGGGGAGAACACCCAGTCGTTGCCGTCAGCGTTTACTTCTTTGGCGGTAGCGGCGCCCATTTCTTCTATAAGTTCCTCGTTCCAAGAGCAGGACATAGCGAGCTGAGAGGGGAAGATGGTCGCGCCGTTTTTGAGTGAATGACCGTGGATGGCATCTATACCGAATATGGGAGGTATCTTGCTGTTTGTTTCTTTTGCTTTTGCGCGAAGTCTGTCTGTGCCTTCGCCGAGTTCATGGAGATATGAGCCTGTGTTAAGAGCGGTGAACTTTTCGTAAGTTTCGGGTGTGTTGCCCTGACCGCTTATCTGGAGCATCTGAAGAACTTTTTCCTCGATGGAAAGTCCGTTTATTATCTCCGTTATTTTCTGTTCGTGAATGGGGTTTATTTTCATATTTATAAAATCCTTTCGAATTTTTTACGCTGTGTTTTTAATATACCATTAAACAGAGGAAAAATCAACATCGTTTTCGCGAGTTTTCGTTCTTGCCGAAAAGAGCAAAACATAACGGCTCGATATTTATTATGTTTACACCGAAGGCTGACGGATGAGGTGTTATTTTTTATAAGCTTTTCTTTATCTGAAAGAAAAGCTCGCAAAAAAGCAGAAAACCTTGCAGGTTTACGGCTTTGGCGAATCGTATCGAAAATGATGGCTGTATCAAATGCGGCTCCCCGAGCGGCGCCACCCTCGGAACCACGCCGCAGGGCACGAGTCGAAAGGTTTGGCTTTTAGCGCACGGCTCTAAATTTATCAATGACAAAATTGTTGCAATGGGAACGAGCGACCACAGGTCGCCCCTGCGTATTTTTCGCCCAAATATATATGGCTACATTGTAGGGCATGGGCTTGCTCCTGCCGAAATTATAAGCTTTTTCTTTAAACAAGAAAAAACGGAAAGATCTTTTGCTAAGCTTTCTCAAAGATAAAGAAAAGCGCGGCGACTTATATGAAGGGGTTGCATTTTTAAGGAAAGTATGTTAAAATATATTCGAATGATTGCGGCATAAAAAAGGCGGTCATGAGTTCAGGGCAAAAATCTTTGCCTTTCATTTAATTTTTGGCATAGGGAGTTTATTTTTGAAAACCATGGAAGATAAAAACATATCATTGCAAACCCTTCGCAGACTTCCTGTGTATTTGCATTATCTGAAGCTTATAAGAGAGGACGCACCCTCTGTTTCTGCGACGGCTATCGCAGAAAAATTCGGGCTTAACAATGTCCAGGTAAGAAAAGATCTTGCGGCAGTCAGCGGAAGCGGCAGGCCCAAAACGGGTTACTGCACTGACGAGCTTATAGTTCAGATCGAAAATTATCTTGGCTGTGCGTCCAAAACAAAAGCCGTGCTCATCGGAGCCGGAAACCTCGGAAAAGCGCTGGTGGCATACAACGGATTTGCCGATTACGGCATAAATGTAGTTGCTGCTTTCGATAAAGACGAAGAGGTCTTCGGACATACGATAAACGGCAGACCCATCCTTTCGACCAAGGAACTTGAGAGCTTCTGCTTGCGTGAGGAAATAAAGCTCGGCATAATAACCGTGCCTTTGGCTCAGGCGCAGGCGGTCTGCGACACTCTCGTTTCCTACGGCGTGAAAGCAATATGGAACTTTGCCCCGACTATACTCCGCGTTCCGCAGGGCGTACTCGTGGAAAACGAAAACCTTGCTTCCTCGCTTGCCGTACTTTCCAAACATTTGCATAACAGCCTTGATACATGATAAGGAGGTGTCCCCATGAACCTGCTACATTTAAAATATGCCGTTGAGGTCGAAAAAACTTCTTCTATAACCAAGGCGGCAGACAACCTCTATATGGGGCAGCCGAACTTGAGCCGCGCTATACGCGAGCTTGAGGATTCGCTTGGTATCCAAATATTCAAGCGTACTCCCAAAGGTATATACCCCACACCGCAAGGTGAGGAATTTTTGGGATATGCAAAGAAGATCTTGGCACAAGTTGACGCTGTAGAGAACCTGTATCGGGGCGGTAAAGCGGAAACGCAAAAATTTGCGATATCCGTTCCGCGCGCAAGCTATATTTCCTGCGCTTTTACGGAATTTATGAAAAAGCTCGACCGTTCAAAATGCACGGACGTTTTTTACAAAGAAACAAATTCCATGCGCGCCATCAATAATATCATAAACGCAGACTACAACCTCGGCATACTCAGATATCGTTCATCGTATGAAAGATATTTTAAGGAGCTTTTGGAAAGCAAGGGCTTGGAATCCGAACTCGTCTGCGAATTTGACTACGTTTTGCTCATGTCCGAAAGATCGCCATTGGCGAAAAAAGAAAAGATCGTTTTGGAAGATCTCAAGGACTGTATAGAGATCGCTCACGCAGACCCTTATGTGCCGTCGCTACCAATGAATACGGTGCAGAGAGAAGAGCTTGACGACGGAGTGAACAACCATGTTTTCGTTTTCGAAAGAGGCAGCCAGATGGATCTTTTGGGTGCTTTGCCGAATTCGTTTATGTGGGCATCTCCCGTTCCCGAAAGGCTTTTAAAGCTGTACGGTCTTACCGAACGCAGATGCGAAGGCACAGAAAGAAAATATAAAGACGTTTTGATACGCCACGCGGACTATATGTTCACGGAGATCGATAAACTGTTTATCGATGAGCTAGGCAAAGCGAAGCGTCATGTTACAGACCAAAATGCAAAATAGATATTTGCATATCGATATTTGCATATCGATATGCATTTTTTTATATTGCAAAATCCGCGCGAATATTGTATAATGTTATCGTTAAACTTGTAATTTTTATGGAGGAAAAAATAAAAATGGCAGAAATCAATTATCCTATCGTCGACTGCGTTGAAAATATGATGCAGAGACTCAATGAGGTAAGAGAAGCACAGAAAAAATTTGCTACTTACTCTCAGGAACAGGTAGACGCAATTTTCAAAGCAGCTGCTATGGCTGCAAACAAAGCAAGAATCTATCTTGCAAAATTCGCTTGTGAAGAAACAGGCATGGGTGTTGTTGAAGATAAGGTCATCAAAAACCACTACGCTTCCGAATACATCTACAACAAATACAAATCCATGAAAACTTGCGGCGTTATCGAAGAAGATAAAGAAGCAGGTCTTACAAAGGTTGCTGAACCTATCGGCGTTGTTGCAGCGGTTATCCCCACAACAAACCCCACATCCACAGCGATCTTCAAATCTCTCCTTGCGCTCAAAACACGCAACGGTATCATGATCAGCCCTCATCCCAGAGCTAAAAAGGCTACTATCGAAGCAGCTAAAATAGTTCTCGAAGCAGCTGTTGCCGCAGGTGCTCCCGAAAACATCATCGGCTGGATCGACATCCCCTCTCTCGAAATGACATCTACTCTTATGAAAGAAGCAGATATCATCCTCGCAACAGGTGGTCCCGCAATGGTTAAGTCCGCTTATTCCAGCGGTAAGCCCGCTCTCGGTGTTGGTGCAGGTAACACACCCGCTATCATCGACGATACAGCAGACATCAAACTCGCTGTAAGCTCCATCATCCACTCCAAGACATTCGATAACGGTATGATCTGCGCTTCCGAGCAGTCCGTTATCGTTATGGACAGCATCTATGATGAAGTTAAGAAAGAATTTGCTTACCGTGGTTGCTACTTCCTCAACGAAGAAGAAACAGAAAAGGTTCGCAAGACTATCATCATCAACGGCGCTCTCAACGCTAAGATCGTTGGTCAGAAAGCTCACACTATCGCTGCTCTCGCAGGCGTAGATGTTCCCGAAGCTACAAAGATCATCATCGGTGAAGTTGAAAGCACAGATATTTCCGAAGAATTCGCTCACGAAAAACTTTCTCCCGTTCTCGCAATGTATCGCGCAAGCGACTTTGACGATGCTCTTACAAAAGCAGAAAAACTCGTTGAAGACGGCGGTTACGGTCATACATCTTCTGTATACCTCAATGCTGTTACAGAACGCGCTAAGCTCGACAAATTTGCGGCAGCTATGAAAACTTGCCGTATCCTTGTAAACACACCTTCCTCTCATGGCGGTCTTGGTGATCTTTACAACTTCAAACTTACACCTTCGCTTACACTCGGCTGCGGTAGCTGGGGCGGCAACTCTGTTTCCGAAAACGTAAGTGCAAAACACCTTCTCAATATTAAGAGCGTTGCCGAGAGGAGAGAAAATATGCTCTGGTTCAGAACACCTGAAAAAGTATACATCAAAAAAGGCTGCTTGTCCGTTGCTCTCGATGAGCTTGGCACAGTTATGAACAAGAAGAAAGCTTTCATCGTAACAGACAGCTTCCTTTACAACAACGGTTACACAAAGAACATCGAAAAGAAACTCGAAGAAATGGGCATCATGTTCACAACATTCTCTAATGTTGCTCCCGACCCGACACTTGCTTGTGCAAGAGAAGGCGCTAAACTCATGTCCGCTTTCGCTCCTGACGTTATCATCGCTGTTGGTGGTGGTTCCGCAATGGACGCAGGTAAGATCATGTGGGTTCTTTACGAACATCCCGAAGCAGACTTCCTTGATATGGCAATGCGCTTCATCGATATCAGAAAGAGAACATACACATTCCCGAAGATGGGTGAAAAAGCTTACTTCATCGCTGTTCCTACATCCGCAGGTACAGGTTCCGAAGTTACACCTTTCGCTGTTATCACAGACGAACAGACAGGCGTTAAATATCCTCTCGCTGACTACGAACTTATGCCCGACATGGCTATCGTTGACGCAGACATGATGATGAACGCTCCTAAGGGTCTTACATCCGCTTCCGGTATCGACGCTGTAACTCACGCTCTCGAAGCATACGCTTCCATCATGGCAACAGATTACACAGACGGTATCGCACTCCGTTCTCTCAAGATGATCTTCGAATATTTGCCTCGCGCATACGACAATGGCCCCAACGATCCCATTGCTCGTGAAAAGATGGCTAACGCAGCTACAATGGCAGGTATGGCGTTCGCAAACGCATTCCTCGGTGTATGCCACTCCATGGCTCACAAACTCGGTGCGTTCCACCACATCCCTCACGGTATCGCAAACGCTCTTATGATCGAAGAAGTTCTCCGCTTCAACGCAGCAGAAGCTCCTGCAAAGATGGGTACATTCTCTCAGTACGATCATCCTCATGCACTTGCTCGCTATGCTGAAGTTGCTGATTACCTCGGCTGCAAGGGCAACACAGATGAAGAAAAATTCGAAGCTCTTATCAAGATGATCAACGATCTCAAGGCAAGAGTTGGTATCAAGCCCACAATTCGCGACTACGTTGCAGACGAAGCAGACTTCCTTGCTCGCCTTGACGACATGACAGAGCAGGCATTCGACGACCAGTGCACAGGCGCTAACCCTCGTTACCCGCTCATGAGCGAGATCAAGCAGATGTACCTCAACGCTTACTACGGCAAATAATTTAAAACTATTTAAATTAAAAAATAAATTCAACTAAAATACCAATTTTAGAAAGGGGAATATATTATGAGTATTCAGGCAGATAAAATTATAGCAGTTCGCACATCCAAAACTATCTATCGCGACGGTGATACAGTTGTAAAGGTTTTTGACGAAGGCTATTCCAAATCCGAAGTTCTTAACGAAGCACTTAACCAGGCGAGAGCCGAAGAAACAGAACTTCCCATTCCGAAGATCCTCGAGGTTATGAAGATAGACGGTAAATGGGCAATTCGTTCCGAATACATCCCCGGCAAAACATTGCAGCAGCTTATGGAAGAAAACCCCGAAAAGAAAGAAGAGTACATGAACCTCTTCGTTGATCTCCAGATCGAAGTTCATTCCAAAAAAGCTCCTCTTATGAACAAACTCAAAGATAAGATGGACAGAAAGATCGAAGAAACAGACTTCGATGCTACAACAAGATATGAACTCCACGAAAGACTTGAAGGTATGCCCAAGCACAAGAAAGTTTGCCACGGCGACTTCAACCCTTCCAACGTGATCATCACTCCCGAAGGCAAAGCTTTCATCCTCGACTGGTCTCACGCTACACAGGGTAACGCTTCCGCAGACGTTGCAAGAACTTACCTCCTTTTCCACCTCGCAGGTGATAAGGAAGGCGCAGAAATGTACCTCAATATGTTCTGCAAAAAGACAGACACAGCTAAACAGTACGTTCAGAAATGGCTTCCTATCGTTGCCGCTTCTCAGTCTGTTAAGGGTCATGTTGACGAACGCGAATTCCTTCTCCCTTGGGTTAACGTAGTTGACTTCGAATAATCCGGGAGAACGATAACGATATGGTGAACATCACGATCTGCATAGGCAGCTCTTGCCACTTAAAAGGTTCACGCAGGGTAGTCGAGCGGCTCCAAGCTCTCGTTGCCGAGCGAGAATTAAAGGACAAGATATCCCTCGAGGGTACGTTTTGCTTGGGCAGATGTGAAAGCGGTGTAAATGTAACGGTGGACGGAGATAACTTCTCCGTTTCACCCGAGACCGTTGACGAATTTTTCGAAAACACGGTATTGCCCCGTTTGAATTAAAGAAGATCTTCTTTTAAAGGAGGGTGAATATGGCTGAGGTTTTGAGGCTGAAAAAGTCTAATTGTAAAAACTGTTACAAGTGTATTCGCCACTGTCCTGTAAAAGCTATAAGATTTTCGGGAAATCAAGCTCACATCGTTAACGACGATTGCATCCTTTGCGGCAACTGCTTTGTGGTGTGTCCGCAAAACGCAAAAGAGATTGTCGATAGTACGGAATTTCTTAATATTCTCTTGTCCGAAAACCAAAAGGTCATAGCATCTGTTGCGCCTTCGTTTGCCGCGTATTTCGAAAATACAGGCATAAGAGCCCTGGAAAAAGCACTTAAAAAGCTTGGATTTTTTGCGGCAGAAGAGACCGCTATAGGCGCTACGCTCGTCAAGAGAGAATATGAAAAGCTTATAAAAGATGGACAGGAAGAGATAATTATCTCTTCCTGTTGTCATTCTGTGAACCTTTTAGTCAGAAAGTACTACCCGGAGCTTATAAAATACCTTGCTCCCGTGGTTACACCGATGCAGGCTCACTGTATGGACATCAAACGCAGACATCCCGATGCTAAAACGGTATTCATCGGTCCTTGCGTTTCCAAAAAGGACGAAGCGACCGAGCATGATGCTGTTGACGTTGTGCTTACGTTCGAGGAGATCTCCGCTATGCTCGCAAAGGCAGGAATAGAGATCGAGCAGGAGATAGACAACGAAGAAAAAAGCAGAGCACGTCTTTTCCCGACGGTCGGCGGCATCCTCAAAACGATGGAGCTTACCGACAGATCTTATACATATCTCACCGTGGACGGTGTCGAAAATTGTAAAGCGGCGCTTTCCGATATCGCGGCAGGCGGTGTTGGAAAATGCTTTATAGAAATGTCCGCTTGCTCGGGTAGTTGCATAGGCGGACCTGTCATGGAAAAATACGGCAAATCCCCCATAAGGCACTTTAAAGCAGTCGAAAACTACGCAGGAGAAAAAGATTTTGAAGTCCCCGAATATGTGGGCGACCTTCATATCAAGCGCGGATATATGGGTCATAGCGCGATAAATCCCGGCGAGAGTGAGATACGCGAAGTGTTGAAAAAGACAGGCAAGCTTTGCAAAGAGGACGAGCTTAATTGCGGTTCCTGCGGCTACGAAACTTGCCGAGAGAAGGCTATTGCCGTTTGCCAAGGCAAAGCCGACATAAATATGTGCTTGCCGTACCTCATGGAGAAATCCGAAAGATTTTCCAATAACATCTTTAACAACACCCCGAATGGAATCATCGTTGTGAACGAGGAGCTGGAAGTTCAGCAGGTGAACAGATCTGCCATGAAACTTTTCAGCATTGCCTCAAGTGCAGATGTTTTGGGCGAGCATATCATGCGTATAGTTGACCCTGTACCTTATTTTGAGGTGCTGGACGGTAAACGCATATTTAACAAGCGCGAATATTTCGCGGAATATGAAAAATATATAGAGCAAACGATAGTTCACGACAGGACATCGCACACGCTTTTGGCTATTTTGCGCGATGTTACGGAGGAAGAAGCCGAGCGCCGCGCTAAAGAGAAGCTGGCTAGCCAAACGGCGGAGATAGCCGATAAAGTTGTTGAAAAGCAGATGAGGATAGTCCAAGAGATCGCTTCATTGCTCGGCGAAACGGCGGCTGAAACAAAAATAGCGCTTACAAAGCTGAAGGAGTCGATGCCGCATGATGAAGAAAAATGATATTTGCGCCGATATCGGCTATGCGAGCGTAAACCACGCAGGAGAGCAGCTCTGCGGCGACCACATCGAAGTTGTTGAGAAGGACGATGAAACTATAATCGTGCTTGCCGATGGACTTGGAAGCGGCGTAAAAGCCTGCATCCTTTCCACGCTGACGGCTAAAATAATCTCCACGATGCTTTCCGAAGGCATGAAGCTTGAGGACACGCTCGAGACAGTTATGGCAACGCTGCCCATATGCTCGGTGCGAAAGGTGGCGTACTCCACTTTTACGGTCATCAGGATCATCGAAAACAGCCGTGCAGAGATAATACAGTACGACAACCCCTCTTTTATTTTGATGCGCGGAGGAGAGAGCGTAGAGCTTCCTGCGACACACCTCAATATGTCGGGCAAGGATCTTTACAGGTTCGAGACTGAACTCGAGGAAGGCGATACGTTCGTATTTTTCAGCGACGGTGTGGAGCACGCAGGTATAGGAAATTTTTACAATTTCGGTTGGAAGCGAGAAAATATAATCGACTTTATGCAGACATTCTGTGGCGTCGGTTTTTCCGCAAAGACACTTTCAGCGATATTGCTCGATGAATGTTACCGTTTGTATGACGGCAAGCCTGCGGATGACGTTACTGTTTTGATAATGCAGATACGCAAGCGAGTTCCCATGAGTATTTTGATAGGCCCGCCGTCCGATCCCAATGATTGCAACAAGATGATGTCCCTTTTCTTTGCCAAGGAAGGGAAGCATATCGTATGCGGCGGCACAACGTCAAAGATAGCTGCGGAATTTCTCGGCAAGCCGATAAAGACAAACTTACTCTATTTTGACCCGGATATACCGCCTACAGCGGAGGTGGAGGGCATAGACCTCGTAACAGAGGGCGTTATAACGATAAATCGCGTGCTGGAATATGCGAAAGCGTATCTTGCGGATAATCACACATATACAAAGTGGAATACGAAGCAGGACGGCGCTTCGCAGATAGCGCGCTTGCTTTTCGAGGAAGCGACAGACATAAACTTTTTTGTTGGCAGGGCGATAAATCCTGCTCACCAAAACCCCGCGCTACCGATAAACTTTAATATAAAGATGCGCCTTGTGGACGAGCTTGCCTCGTGCCTTACGAAGATGGGCAAAAAGATAAAGGTACTTTATTTTTAAAAAAATATCCCGACATCGCAAAAAGATGTCGGGATATTTTATATCAGTGCAAAGCAATACCCCGACAGGACGGACCTGCCGGGGTATCATGTTTATGTGAGTATTAGAAAATATCGTCAAGGCTTGCTCTCTTGCGTCTCTTGAAGTTTACTTTGAATACAAACTTAAGGAGACAGAAGATACCTGCAAGAACAACTATGATAGCTGCTACGATGATGAATACGAGCCAGAATGTGGGGAATTTCGCGGAGAGAAGAACTACTGTGCCGCCTTCACGAACGAAAGGTTCAGCATCGAAAGCAGCGTCTCTTACTTTGATCTGGTCATAAGTTGTTGTGAGACCGTTTGCAGCTTTGATCTTGAGCTGTGCTGTAACACCGGGAATAGAGAAGTCATAGTTTACGATGAGGTTGGGGTCATCGCTGTCGATCTCTGCTGTGATATTCTTGCCGTTTTCGTCAACATCGTCGTATACGTAGGAAACACCAACTTTGGATTTATCGAAAGTGCTGTCAACGTGAACGTTCTTGTTGCTGGGAGCGGATGTAACTTTGATGTGATGAATACGAGCCAGAATGTGGGGAATTTCGCGGAGAGAAGAACTACTGTGCCGCCTTCACGAACGAAAGGTTCAGCATCGAAAGCAGCGTCTCTTACTTTGATCTGGTCATAAGTTGTTGTGAGACCGTTTGCAGCTTTGATCTTGAGCTGTGCTGTAACACCGGGAATAGAGAAGTCATAGTTTACGATGAGGTTGGGGTCATCGCTGTCGATCTCTGCTGTGATATTCTTGCCGTTTTCGTCAACATCGTCGTATACGTAGGAAACACCAACTTTGGATTTATCGAAAGTGCTGTCAACGTGAACGTTCTTGTTGCTGGGAGCGGATGTAACTTTGATGGATGTAGGAGTTTCAACCTTGATCTCGAAAGTATCGGAAAGGTCGATGTTCAAAGCATCGTTTTTGATCTGAGCAAGAAGTGTTGCGTCACCGCCTGCGATCTTTGTATCGGCAGACATTGTGAAGTAGCTGGAAAGCAAAGATTCTTCGAGAGAAGATTCGGAGCCGTCATTGTAGATACAAGTGATATCAAAGTTATCGGCTGTAACTTTTGTGCCGTAGTATACTTTGAGATCATCATGAGGAACGATAGTGAATTTTACAACGTCGATAAGTTTAACATTGAATTTTGTCTTTGTACCGTAGAAGTTTACGGAGATGATATAGTCGCCTGCTTCAGCAAAGTTTGTGTCTTCAAGTTTGAACTGACCCAATTTCTTTGTCTGAGCTGTGCCGTCCGCATAGTTTACTTTAACAGTAAGACCTGTGGGAGTAAAGCCGTTCAAAAGAACATTTGCTTTTGTATATGTTGTTTCTTCGGGCATCGTTTCGATCTCGATGTCTTTTACACCGATGACAGTAACGTCATAAGAGAAGGAATGTTCGCCGTATTTAAGTGTTACGGATGTTTTTTCAGCGGGGTTATCGAAATCGTAGATAGCACTTGCTGTGTCAACGTGTTCAACGGAACCGTCTTTGTATTCGATCTTAGCGTCAAGACCTGTGAGGTCAAGTGTTTCACCGATGTAGTATGTTGTCTTTTCGGGAAGAGTTACAGGTGTGAAAGATGTAGCGCTTTCTTCCTTGATCTCGAGGTCGGATTTGTAGTTTGTTACATAGTCGTAGCTACCGATAACGATGTAGTCGATATCCATTTCAGCGCCTTCGTAACCTTCAAATGTGCTGCCGTAGCCGGAGTAACCGAAGGGGAAGATGATGAAGTCTTTGATAGCTGCGCCCCAATAAGAACCATCGTAAGATGTGTTTGTATCGAGGTTAAGGCTGTGCATGCTGACAGTAAGAGTGTACCAACCTGTCATGTTGGGGTCGATATCGATAGTGGAAACAGAACGTGTCCAACCGCTAAGACCCGTACGTGTCCAACCGAAAGCCATCTTTGTAGAAGAGCTTGTGTTTCTGATTCTGATCTTTACATATTCCGCGCTGCCGGAAGCTTCTGTACCGATGTTGATCTCATGACGCAATTCACCGAGCTTGAATGCGATAGCAGAGGGGCTTGCAGATGTGGAAACGAGGTGAAGAACTTCGTTGTCGTTTGTAAGGGAGTACTCGAGACGCTCAAGGTATGTATCGTATTCATTGCTGAGTACGGCATCCGTGGGGTACTGCTTGCCCGAAGCGTTGGAAGCTGTGGGGTTATATGTGGGAAGCTTACCGTTCTCGTCGGGAGTTGCCCAGAACATAGTGTCGTTTGAAAAATCGAGGAAGTCAAGGCAGGGGATAGTGCTTTGGTCGAATGTTATCGCGCTGGCAAAAGCAGTTGTAGCCATCGCGAAAGTCAAAACAACCGTCAACAAAACTGAAGCGATTTTTTTCATAAAAATTTAATCCTTTCGCATTTGGAATATAAATGAGAAACATACCATTTCAGATATGTTTTTAACCTATTATATATTGTATCATATAAACAACAAAAATGTCAAGTGAATAAGAGCAATTAGAGCAGTTTATCTAACATTTCTACGCGGCGTTCGTGTCTTCCGCCGTCAAATTCCGTTGTAAGGAAGACATTTGTAAGCTCGAGCGCTCTTTCGAAGGGGATCATGCGCGCTCCGAGGCAGAGAACATTGGAATTATTGTGGTGTCTTGTCATCGCTGTGGACTCCGGCTCGTTGCAAAGAGCGGCGCGGATACCGCGGTGTTTGTTGGCTGCGATGCTCATGCCGATGCCTGTGCCGCAAACGAGTATGCCGAATTCGCAATCGCCTGAGCGAACGAGCTCGCAAACTTTGCTTGCATATACGGGGTAATCCACGGATTCGGGGCCGTTCGTGCCGCAATCAACACATTCGTAGCCTTTTTCCGTGAGGCAGGCGATAAGTTTATCCTTATATTCGTAGCCTGCGTGGTCTGCACCTAAAGCAATTTTGTTTTTCATTTTGAATTTTCCTTTCTTTTTCTTTCTTCTTCGCGTTCTGCTTGCGAAGCGCGTAAATATTTCGGGGAGAGAGCAAGGTCCGTGAAGGCACCTTTATCCTCCGAGAGTTCAAATTTTTCAAGCGCTGATGCGGCAACGGAAGCCGCATTTTGGTATATGAGCGCTTTCGGTGTGGAGCGCTTTGTGGGGATGTCGAGCTTTTCGGCTATGGCGTAACCGTCGCCGAAGAAGTAGATGGGCTTGTCTGCCGAAGCAAGCTCCTTCTGAAGTTCATCTGCCATGATGAGTCTATCCTCGCAAAGGCGAGTCATAACACCGTCGTTATATTCGAAAACGGCGTTATAAAGTTGATTTCTGCGCGCATCCATTACGGGTACGGCAAGGAAATTTCCGCTCATGCCGCACGCATTTCTTGCAAGAGAATCGAGCGTTGATGTGCCTACGCATATCTTATTCTTGCCAAAAGCAAGACCTTTTATTGCGGAAACGCCGATCCTTACACCTGTGAAAGATCCGGGACCTGCGGAAACGGCAAGCATATCGACGTCATCGACAGTGCATTTTGCGTTTTTCAGCACGGCGCTTATCATGGGCAAGAGGGTTTCACTGTGTGTAAGACCTGTTTTCTGGTTGTACACGGCAATGACCTCTGTGTCCTCGCAAAGCGCAACGCTTGCGCTGACCGCTGTTGAATCAAGTGCGAGTATCTTCAAATCAAAATCACCTCTCGATCTCTATCTTACGGGCGTTTACATCGTCCGCTATCTTTGAAATTGTTACGACAATATGGTCTTCGGGGATAAAATCTTCTATCTTTTCGCTCCATTCTGCGGCGCAGATGCCGTTTTCGATATAATCGAAATATCCCGTTGATATGAGCGAATCTTCGTCATCTATGCGGTACATATCGAAATGATAGAAAGGGATTGTGCCGCGATATTCGTTGACGATCTGATAAGTGGGGCTTTGAACGCGAGCCTTGGGAGAGAGGTGTTTTGCCATACCGCGTATAAATGCGGTCTTGCCCACGCCGAGGTCGCCGCGCATCGCAACGAAATCTCCGCGAGAGAGCGTTTTGGCAAATTCAGCCCCTGCAAGCTCCGTTTCTTCGGTGCTGTGAGTAAAAATTATGTCTTTCATCTGTCTACCTTTATTTTGTTCTGCGCGAAAGGGAAGAGATACCCTCTGCCAGAGCATTTACAAGATTGTGTATATCATTTTCCGTGTTCTGCACGCCCAAGCTTACGCGGATGGTCGAATCGATATCTTTAGCGCTCATGCCGTAGGAAGCAAGCACATGGCTCTTGTGGCCTGTGTTGGAAGCGCAAGCGGAACCGCTTGAAACATATACTCCGCGAGAAGAAAGGAAATGGAGCATAGTTTCGCTTCTTATGCCGGGCAAAGTGATGCTTATGATATGCGGAGCATATCTGCAATCGGGCTTGTTTATGCAAACATCGAGTTCTTTTTCGGCGATGAGTTTTTCCAAAAGCTCGCGCAATTCGCAAAAGCGTTTGAGAGAAGCGGAAAGTTCCTTGCTTTCAGCTTCCGCCGCCGCGCCGAAACCTGCAATGCCGACGGTGTTTTCCGTGCCGCTTCTCATGCCACTTTCCTGACCACCGCCGTGAATGACGGGAACGAGGCTTTTCGTCGTGAGTATTTTTTCGCGCACGAAAAGAGCGCCTGCGCCCTTTGGTCCGCCGATCTTATGCGAGCTTACCGTGAACATATCCGCAGGCAAGGATGCGAGCGGTTCGGGAAGCTTCAAAAATCCCTGGACAGCATCGCAATGAACGATGACATCGGGGTTTTTGGCTCTTGCAAGCTCTGCTATCTTTGCGATATCGTTGACAGCGCCTGTCTCATTGTTCACGAGCATAGCGGAAACGAGTATAGTGTCGCTCGTCAATTCCGCACGATATCTTTCCATATCCCATACACCGTGAGGGGAGGGGATGAACGCGACTTTAAAGCCGCGTGTTGCAAGGTATTTTGCCGTTTCTATAACGGAGGGATGCTCTGTTTCGCCGACGATCACCTTGCCGCCTTTTCTGCGTTCTTTCGCCGTAGCCGTGCCGATGAGGGCAAGGTTATTTGCTTCCGTGCCTGATGCTGTGAATATGAGCATCTGCGGTTTTGTCTTGCCGTATTTCTTGGCGCCGATAGCCGAGAATATTCTTTCGCGCGCTTCGCTTACGACTTTTTCCGCTTCCATACCGAGAGTATGGAGCGAGGAGGGATTACCGAAGCTGTTTTCCAAAACTTCGGTCATTTTTTTATATGCACAACTGCATACCGGAGTTGTAGCACTGTTGTCAAGATAAGAAAATTCCATTTTTTCCTCTTTAGATCAAGCTATAAAATTATCTACGATATCGTAAACTTCGTCGATATGTTTTGCAAAAAGATCGTTGTTTTCGGTGCAGAGCGCAGTATATGTGAAGATATACATATTGCCGCCGTGATAAGCGAATATCTGCATGAATTTATATGTTTCAACGTCCTCCGTTGCGGGGTTATCGGAAACGATAGAGTAGATGTATTTGAGAACGGGTTCGCCGCTTTCGCCGATGGTACCGAGGTACTGGTTGTCGGAATACATCTCACGTTCGGAAACATCCTTGAACGTGGATGTGAGAGTGTTATAGTAGCTGTCGCAATATTCCTGAACGGAAGTATAGGAGCCGTCCCAATCCATGATAACGAGGGAGATATTGCTGTTGTCGGAGGCATAAGCTTTCGCAGTGCCTTCGCCGTCCGTCATATCGATAGTCCAATCTTCGGGAACAAAGAGAGCGTATGTGTTTTTTTCATTTTCGACGCGTTTCATACCGTCGGGAACTGCCGCATCTTTATTTCCGCAGGCCGAAAGAGAGAATACAAATGTCATGCAAGCAAGAAAAAGTGCTGTGATTTTTTTGATCATTGTTTTTATATTCCTTTTTTTAAAAATTAAAATAAGCAACTTATAAAAAGTGCTATATTATATATTAT
>CAZERM010000012.1:0-25253 GCA_964514555.1 uncultured Lachnospiraceae bacterium
GCTGTAAGGCAACGTCTCTCCCGCAAAAAAAGGCTTGCGGCAAGAGCAAGCCCAAATTTACGGCTATACTGTAGGGCAGGGGCTTGCTCTTGCCGCAAGCCTTTTTTTGCGGGAGAGACGTTGCCTTACAGCTTTATGGTTTTGGTAAGGCTCATCGAAGATTCCGACCGCAAGCATGGCACGATAATTGCTATGTCTGAAAAAACAAAAAATATCTCCGCCAAAATAAATTCAGCGGAGATATCTTTCAAAAACTCGGTTTAAACGCCGAGGTAATCTTTCTGTTCTGCTGTGAGAGCATCAAGACCGAGGTTCATAGCGGAGAGCTTAACAAAAGCAACTTCCTTGTCGATCTCTGTGGGAACAGCGTAGAGCTTAGGCTCTTTTTTGGGATTTTTAGCGAGGTATTCAAGACCTTTTGCCTGGATAGCAAAGCTCATGTCCATGATCTCTGCGGGATGACCGTTGCCTGCGGCAAGGTTTACGAGTCTGCCCTCTGCGAGGAGGTTGAGTTTTCTGCCGTCAGCCATTGTGAAGCCTTCGATGCAGGGTTTTCTTTCTTCGTGGGAAACGCAAAGAGAAACGAGGTCTTTCTTGTTTATCTCAACGTCAAAGTGGCCGGAGTTTGCAAGAAGAACGCCGTCTTTCATAACTTCAAAGTGTTTGCGAGTGATAACGTCGCTGCAACCTGTCGCTGTGATGAAAAGATCGCCCAAAGGAGCCGCATCGTCCATCTTCATAACAGAGAAACCGTCCATAGCCGCTTCAAGCGCTTTAACGGGGTCTATTTCCGTTACTATTATGCGCGCGCCCAAACCTTTGAGTCGCATAGCGATGCCTTTGCCGCACCAACCGTAGCCTGCCACAACGGCTGTCTTGCCTGCGATGATGAGGTTCGTTGTGTGCATGATAGCATCGAGAGTGGACTGACCTGTGCCGTAACGGTTATCGAAAAGGTGTTTGCAGTCCGCGTCGTTTACGTCGATCATGGGGTAAAGGAGAGTGCCGTTCTTTTCTCTCTGGCGCAAGCGGTGGATACCTGTTGTAGTTTCTTCGCAACCGCCGATGAGATTTTCGCCAAGCTCTTTGTCTTTGCCGTGAAGCAAAGCGATAAAGTCGCCGCCGTCATCGATCATAAGGTCGGGCTTGCAGGAAAGTGTTTTTTCAAGGCGAGCAACATAAGTGTCTTCATCGTCGCCGTGAACCGCATAAACGTGAACGCCGTATTCGGAAAGAGCAGCCGCAACATCGTCCTGAGTGGAAAGAGGGTTGCAACCTGTTGCGTAAACATCTGCGCCGCCGTTCTTGAGAACGGTAGCAAGATAAGCTGTCTTTGCTTCGAGGTGGATGGACATGGCGATTTTCATGCCTTTAAAGGGCTGAGTCTTGATGAAATCCTTTTCGATAGCGGAAAGTGTGGGCATATAATCTTTTACCCAGTTGATCTTTGCGTGGCCGGAGGGCGCAAGCGCGATATCTTTTATCTGATTCATATTTTTTATCCTCTCTTGAGTAGTTTTTGATCTTAATTTTAAATTTTCGCCGCATCCGCGGCGATATGGGAACCTTTAAACCAAATTTTTGCGTGTTTCTTTACGGAAAACGCAAAAATACGTGCGCGGCTCGCTTACGCTCGCATCAAAGATACGCTCCTTTTGGAGCGCACGTCAAAACGTAATGCGCTCAATGCTCGCGGGTCTGCCTGTGCTTGAATCGAAAGTTATTATGGCGCCGTGCGCGGTAACCTTCGTTTCGGACACCGTAAATCTTACAGGTGTGTGCATACGGAGCTTTTCGATGATACATTTTGAGTCGATACCCAAAACGCTATTGTCGGGGCCGCACATTCCGAGGTCCGTTATATATGCGGTGCCGCGCGGCATTATCTGCTCGTCCGCCGTTTCCACGTGCGTATGCGTGCCGAATATGGCGTTTATCCTGCCGTCAAAGTAAAATGCCAACGCTCGCTTTTCGCTCGTTGCCTCCGCGTGGATATCCAGCACGGAGAAGTCATATTTACCTGCGTTCTTTTCAAGTATCTTTTCGACCGCTGCAAAGGGGTCTGCAAGCGGTTCCATCGTTACAACCCCCATAACATTTATAAAGAGAAATGTCTTGCCGCAGGCTTCGAAAAACGTATATCCGTAGCCGGGCAGGGATTCGGGGTAATTGCAGGGGCGGATGACATATTTATTCTCATCCAAAAGGTTTTTTGCATCGATATTTTTAAAAACATGGTTGCCTGTCGTGATAACGTCCACGCCGTAAGAGAGCAGGTCGTTTGCGCTGTTCGTGTCTATTCCGCCGTTTGCGGAAGAGTTTTCGCCGTTTGCCACAACGAGGTCTATTCCGTGCTCCTTGCGGAAGCGCCAAAGGTGCTTTGCAATATGCTCGCATGAGATAGGGCGCACGATATCGCCCAATGCGAGAAGCTTAATTTCTTTCAATCTTTCCTCCGTTGAAAATCAGTATTCATAAAACAGAAGTCTATTATGTTTATTATACAACATTATTCTTTTTCGGTCAATAAAAATGAATATCGGGCAGAACGAATTTTGATGTTCCGCCGCCTTTATTTCAATAAAGCGGACAAACTACTTGTAAAATCACGGCAAAAATGATATAATCCGAATTAAACAGTGTGTTTTGAAATACACATAAATAAAAAGAGAAAAGGAAGTTTCAAAATGAGTCTTAAAATTTATGATATGACCGTCAATTATTTGAAAGATCCGTGCGGTGTGGACACGACTCCGCGTTTTTCATACAAGGTAGCCTCCGATAAAAAGGGAGACGCACAGGCAAAACGCCGCATATGCGTATATTCCTCCGCGAGCGCCCTTGAACGCAAAGAGCCCGATGCATGGGACAGCGGCTGGCAGGATACAGCTGAAAACGTGCTTATTTCTTATGAAGGCGCAAAGCTTTCTCCCGTAAAGAAATATTATTGGTCCGTTGAAGTTGAAGATACGTGCGGCGAAAAAGCCGAAAACTTCGGTGCAAGCTTTGTTACGGGTAAGCTTGGCGAACGCTTCGCGGCAAAATGGATAAGCGCGCGCATGGCTAACAAGAGAACGGAAAACGCAAACTATCTTCGCAAAACATTTGCTGTTCGCGACGGTGTGGAAAATGCTTTCCTCACGATATGCGGTCTCGGTTATTTTGAAAGCTTTATAAACGGCGAAAAAACAGGCGATGACCTTCTCTCTCCTGCTTTTTCCTCATACGACAAAGAAACATATTATATGCAGTATGATGTAAAGCATTTGCTCCGCAAAGGCGATAACGCTATCGGTGTTACGCTCGGTAACGGCTTTTACAACTGCTTTACAGAGGACGCCTGGGACTATAACGCCGCAACATGGCGCAACTTCCCCAAGATGATCTGCGAACTTAAAATAACATATAAAAACGGCGAAACACAGATGCTCCTTTCCGATACGACATGGAAGAGCTTCTCTCAGGGTCCTATCACTATGACGGGCATCCGCAACGGCGAATTTTACGATGCTCGTCTTGAGCTCGGCGCTTGGACAGAGCCGGAATACGATGACAGCGGTTGGGATAGAACAAAACTCGGCAAATGCCCCGGCGGCGTTATGCGCGCGCAGGAGATGGAGCCTATCCGTGTTTATAAAAAATTCCCTGCGATCAAAAAGTGGAAGAGCAAAAACGGCGGCTGGATATTCGACATCGGTCAGAATATCGCAGGTTTCGGTGAATTTAACATCAAAGGCGTTGCGGGAAGCCAGGTTACTTTCCGTTATTCCGACGTGCTCAAAGAAGACGGCGAACTCGATTTCGATGCTTTGGGTTGCTTCGTTCGCTCAGGTCAGTTCCAGACGGATAAATACATCAAAAAGAGCTATCAGCCCGAAAAATGGCACCCATCTTTTGTTTACCACGGCTTCCAGTATATAGAGGTAAGCGGCTATAACCCCGACCTTTCCGACGTTACAGGCGTTGCTATATGCAACTCCGTCGGCGATATCGGCGAATTTTCCTGCTCCGATGATATGCTCAACAGACTTCAGCATCTTTGCCGTTGGTCGAGCCTTTCAAACTTCGAATCTTTCCCCACGGATAACCCTCACAGAGAAAAGAACGGTTGGACGGGCGACACATCCCTTTCTTGCGAGCAGATGCTTACAAACTTCGGCACACGCTCTTTCCTTTCCAAATGGAGCCATGACCTTGTAACTTCTCAGAGAGCCGCAGGTCAGATCCCCTGTATCGTTCCTTCCCCCGGCTGGGGCTATTCAGGACTCATGGGTCCCGACTGGTCCAGCGCACTTATCACGGTTCCGTGGTATATCTACCTCTACAACAACGATAAACGCATCCTTGCGGAAAGCTACGAAGCTATCAAAAAGAACATAGATTTCACTCTTTCCATGTGTGAAGATTATGTTCCCAGCTATGGCACGGGCGACTGGTGCGCTCCGTTCGAAGGCCCTGCTCTCGGCGTAAACATGGGCTCCTATAAATGCCCTGTAGAAGTTACGGACACAGGTTATCTCTACTTTGCGGCAAACACTGTTGTAAAACTCGCTCGCCTCTTCGGCAACGCAGATGACGAAGCTTATTACAGCGACCTCGCCGCTACTATCCGCGGCGTATTCCGCGACAGATTCTTTGACAAAGAAACATTCACTGTTCAGGGCGATTGCCAAACGGCAACGGGCACAATGCTCTTCTTCGGTCTTTACAACGATGAAGAAGAAAAACAGGGCTTGCTCAATAAGCTTATGGAACAGATAGAAGAAAAAGACGATCACCTCGATTTCGGTGTGCTTGGCTGTAAATTCGTTATGAACGCTCTCGGCGCTTCCGGTTACGGCGATGTCGGCACAAAGATGGTGCTTCAGAGAACATACCCCGGTGTTGCGGAATGGATAAACCGCGGCGCAACGACTCTTTGGGAATGTTGGAACGGCGGCGGTTCTCATAACCACCATATGTTCTCCTCTCTTTCCGCGTTCATGTATAAATATATCGCAGGTATTTGCCCTGATGAAGAAGAACCCGGCTTCCGCCACGTTATCTTCCGCCCCGCTATCGACAGCGAGCTTACGAGCGCAAAAGCGAGCCACGAAAGTATGCTCGGTAAAGTCATTTGCGATTGGAGCAAGAACGGCGAAAACATCAGCGTAAAACTTACTGTGCCTTTCGGCGCACACGGTACGCTCTATTTGCCCGAAAGATTTGCAGGCAAGGTAAAAGCGGACGGCGAAGTTATCAACAGTGTTGTGGAAAACGGCAAAGCTGTTTTTGAATTTGCTTCCGGCGAATATACTATCGAAGGCTGAGATAAATATTTTTAAAGGGAGATAAAAATGCCGAAGATATTACACATAGGCGACGTTCACTTGGATTCTCCGTTTTCGCTCTTTGATGTGGAAAAATCGAGCGAAAGACGGCAGGAACTGCGTCGTACATTTGCTTCTGCGATGAAATATGCAAGGGATAAAGAGGCGGATATAGTGCTTATAGCAGGCGACCTTTTCGACAGCGAATTCGTTACTCGCGAGACTATGGAGCTTATAACGGGGCAATTTGCCGAAAATCCGCGTTGCCGCTTTGTCATCACCCCGGGAAACCACGACCCTGCAACGGCAAAAAGCGCATATCTCAAAACAAGATTTCCCGATAACGTATATATTTTCAAAAGCGAGAATATAAAAAGATTTTGCTTCGATGATATCGGCGTGGACGTTTACGGATTTGCTTACGAGCAGGAGAACTGCGACAAAGACCCGTTTGAAACGCGCCTTTACCTCGACAAAGAAAAAATAAATATCTTCTTGGCTCATGCGGATATGACGAGCGCAAACAGCACATATTGCCCGATAACGGAAAAAGGCATCGGCGAGAGCGGCTATGATTACGTCGCTCTCGGTCATATCCACCTCGGCACAAAAGCGATGCGCGCGGGTTCGACATATTACGCATATTGCGGTTGCCCCGAAGGGCGCTCGTTTGACGAGTGCGGTAAAAAAGGCGGAATATTTATAAACGCGGAAAAGCAAGACGGAATATTCCGTGCGGAGTTTGAATATCCGCGCTTCTGCCAAAGAAGATACGAAAAAACGGAAGCCGACATGACGGGGCTTTCGACACATTCGCAGATGTGCGAAAAAATAAGGGCCATCATTGCAAAAGAAGGCTTTGACGAAAAGACACTTTTGCGCGTGCGTCTCACGGGAATAGTTTCCCATGATGCAGCATTCTCCCCCGAACGCACGCAAGCGAGCGAGCTGGGTGTGTTCTATGTGGAAGTTGACGATGCGACGATACCGCTCGGAGATTACGATGAATTAAAGAACGATATCTCCATTAAAGGCGCACTTTTCCGCGAGCTTTTGCCCAAACTGCAAAGCGAGGACGAAAGGGAAAGAAAAGTTGCTTCTCTGGCGCTGAAATATGGTCTTTCCGCAATAATGGGTGCGGAAGTTACCGATTTTTAATTGAAGAAGGTTATAAAACTTATGGATAACAAGATAAAGATTTTACAGGAAAGATTTCCCGAAGGCGTTGATGCGTTCATCTCCATCGATGAAAAAACGGTCCTCTATCTCACGGGATTTGCAATGTCGGACGGCGCTCTTTTCGTTACAAAAGACGATGCCGTTTTGTTCGTTGATTTCCGCTATATAGAAGCGGCAAAAGAAGAAGCTTCAAACTGCCGCGTTGTAATGCCCGAAGGCGGCTTTTATGCGGCTATTTCCGATATCATCGCAGAAAGAGGCATAAAAACGATAGGCTTCGAAGAAAGCAAAATAACAGTTTCCACTCTCGACGTTTACAAAAACAGATTCGGCGGCTCTGAATTTGTTAAAATGTCATCCGTCATTTCCAAGATGGCAGAGATAAAGAGCGATTACGAGATGGATCTCATCGAAAAAGCAGAGCATATCGGAGACCTCGCTTTTGCGGATGTTTTGAAGATGCTCAACCCCGATATGACAGAGATCGAAGTAGCGCTCGAGCTTGAATATCGTATGAGAAAGCACGGCGCACAGGGATTCAGCTTCGATACGATAGCCGTATCCGGCACGGCATCGAGCCGCCCCCACGGTGTACCGCGCAACGTAAAACTCGAACGCGGCTTTTTGACGATGGACTTCGGTTGCCTTTACAACGGCTATTGCTCCGATATGACAAGAACCATTTGTCTCGGCAACCCCGACGAAGAGATGAAAAAGGTTTATGACACGGTACTTCGCGCACAGCTTGCCGCTTGCGAATTTATCAGCGAAGTCGGCGAAGGTTGCGACTGCGGCGAAGCAGATGCTGTTGCAAGAAATATCATCAATGCCGCAGGCTATGAAGGCAGATTCGGTCATAGCTTGGGACACAGCCTCGGTGTATATATCCACGAGCGCCCCGGTCTTTCTCCGAAAGCATTTGGCATAAAGCTTTGCAAAGGCAGCGTGTTCTCTGTTGAGCCCGGTATATACATAGAAGGCAAGTACGGCGTAAGAATAGAAGACGTTATGCAGATACGCGAAAGCGGCGCTGTAAACATCACACACAGTCCCAAGGAGCTTATTATCATCTGAAAATCGATGAAAAAGAGCGAAAAACGCGCAAGAACAGCAGAAAAACAGCCGAAAACGGCTTAAATTTTCCTGCAACAAAGGAATTTTATAAAAAACTATTGATATTTACGCGTTTTTCATGTAAAATAAGAGTGAATACAAATATATGCCGAAACACAAGAAGATTTTCGGCTTACGGAGGTAAATAAATTATGGTAATTGCAGGCGATTTCAAAAACGGAATCACATTCGAATACGAAGGCAATGTAATGCAGGTTGTTGAATTCCAGCACGTTAAACCCGGTAAGGGCGCAGCTTTCGTTCGTACAAAGCTCAAAAACGTTATTTCCGGCGGTGTTGTAGAAAAAACATTCAACCCCACGGATAAGTTCCCCCCCGCTATCATCGAAAGAAAAGAAATGCAGTATCTCTATTCCGATGGCGATCTTTACTACTTCATGGATATGGAAACATTTGAACAGATGCCCATCGCAGCAAACGTTCTTCCCAAATCCTTTGGCTTCGTTAAAGAAGAAATGATGTGCAAGATCCTTTCTTACAAGGGCAACGTATTCTCTGTTGAACCCCCCATGTTCGTTGAACTCGAGGTTACAGAAACAGAACCCGGTCTTGCAGGTAACACAGCTACAAACACTCTTAAACCCGCAACTCTTGAAACAGGCGCGGAGATCAAAGTTCCGCTCTTCATCAACGTTGGTACAAGAATCCGTATCGATACAAGAACAGGCGAATATATCGAACGCGCTTAATTATTTGCGCTATTTGAAAAAGGGAGGTTTTTTCAATGACTATCACAGAAAAGGTTGCATATCTCAAAGGACTTGCAGAAGGTCTGCAGGTTGACGAAAATGACAAGAACGGAAAGCTTATTTCCGTTATGATAGACGTACTTTCCGACATGGCAAAATCTATTGAGGATATCGAAGAAAACGAAGAATACCTCAATGATTATGTTGAAGAAATTGACGAAGACCTTGGTATGGTCGAAGAAGATCTTTATTGCGATGAAGATGATGACGATGAAGAAGATCTTGACGAAGATTTCGATGATGACGACGATGAATTTGACTGCGAAGAAGACGACGAAGATTGCGATTGTGCATCTATCGAATGTCCTGCTTGCGGCGAAGAAGTATTTGTTGACGATACTATCGATTTTGACAAGATCAAATGCCCTTCCTGCGGAGCTGAATTCAGCTGCTTCTGCGATGACGAAGAAGGATGCGATCCTTCAGCTTGCGAAGCTTGCGGCGGCTGCGAAAAATAACATTTAAGAATTTTCAATTCAAAACCAAAGAAGCCGTCTTGCCGACGGCTTTCTTTGATGATATTATAATTTTCAATAAAACCTTAATTAAAATTAAAAAAACGGAGAAAAAAATGAAAACAACGAAAAAAATCCTTTCCGTGCTTCTCGTTTTTGCTATGCTCTCCTGCTTGCTCGTTTCCTGCGGAAAAGATAAGGGCGAGATCATAGCTCAGTACAACGAAAACGAATATGTTTACGAAAAAGACACGGACTACAACGACTTTTTTATGTTAAGATCCTACCAGTTCATCCTTTCCAGCGGCAGCACGACATTTACAGACAGCCAGTATAACTCCATCGTTGAAGAAGCTGTAAAAGATACTATCGTGCTTCGCGAAATGAAAAAACAGTTCAAAGAACTCGGCTATTCAGTTGATGCGAACGCTGTTAAAGAAGCGGCGCTCAGCGATGCAAAATATTTTGACGAAAACTACACGGGCGGCTATGCTACGTTTATTTCCACATGGAGCCTTTCCGAAGGCGCGTTTACAATGTTCAATGAATATGACCTTATGCTCCAGATGGCGGCTGAAAAGATAAAAGGCATCTCCAAGCCCACAGAAACAGAAGCATATGATTATTACATTGCAAATTCCGACCTTTATGTCGTTCCTCCTCACTACTCCATCGGCAACATCGTGCTCGAAGCAACAGATACGGTTTCCAAGGAAACAGCTTTGGCAGACGCAAACTCTTATATCGCAATGCTCAAAGGCGGCAAGTCTTGGGACGAAGTAAAGAGCGCGGCGGCTATCAAATATAACTATGAAAACGGCATGATGTATTCCGAAATGTTCACGGGCATAGAAAAGAAATACCTCAGCACATTCGAACCCGTAAACGACCTTGACGCGGCTATTGCAGAGATAGATGCCGAATTTGAAAAAACAAACAAGATGTCCTTTAAAGAGATGTTCCCCAACGGCTTTGATGCTTATCTCAAAGCAAACAACATTACAGAAGAGGATACGGAAAAATACAATGCGGCAAAAGAATTGCATTATAACTATTCCGCGAAAGTATACAGCGTAACTTACAATCACCTCATCACAACAGAATGGGAAGACGGAAAAACATATTCCACACCTATCTGGCATGACGGTATAAACGCTTACGTTATCGTAACTTTCAACAGTGTTGTGGATAAGTCGGGCTTCAAGTCCTTTGACGATGTTAAAGAAAACATCATCGATGAGATCTATTCCAAAGCTATGACAGAAGCAACGGAAAGATACAAAGACGAGATCTTCAATAAAGCAGTTTATGGCATAACAAAATAAAAAACAGCAAAGAAATAGGCATTTGGCGTAAAAACCAAATGCCTATTTCTTTTTTAAGGAGTATTATATATGAAAAGGGTTTTAGCAAAAATCAGTTAAGGGAAGCCTTTTTGGAGATCTTGTTGTTCTGCATGAACTCTTTTACCTCAGCGGCAACGGGGATAGAAACAGCTGCGCCGGGGCGGCTTACTGCGATAGCGGAAGTAGCGCTTGCGTATTCAACAGCATCGTCCATATTGAGACCTTCGCAGATCTTAGCGCAAAGACCGCCGATAAAGCTGTCGCCTGCGGCTGTGGAGTCAACTGCGTGTACTTTGTAAACGCCTGTATAGTGTACCTGACCGTCAACGATATAAGCGCAACCGTTGATGCCGAGCGTTACGAGAGCGTTTTTGCAACCGAGAGCGCAGAGAGCATCGATAACTTCTTTAGCGGAAGCATTGTCATCGGGTGTGATACCTGTGATAAGCTGTGCTTCAAATTCGTTGGGGATGATGAGGTCGATGTACTGGTAGAGTTCTTTTGTAACTTCCTTAACGGGAGCAGGATTGAGGATGACCATCTTGCCTTTTTCGTGAGCAAGCTTTGCTGCCGCGAGAACGGACTCTGTGGGGATCTCATACTGCATTACGAGGATATCAGCCCAATCGAAAAGGTGTTCGTTGGAAGCGATAACGCTGGGAGTGATAGTGCCGTTTGCGCCAACGTCGAGAATGATGTGGTTGTCGCCACCGCATACCGTGATAACAGCCGCGCCTGTTGCGCCGTCGGAACGGAGGATAGCGGAAGTGTCGATACCGTAGGATTCAAGATTCTTAACGGCAAGCTCGCCGCTCATATCGGAGCCGACTGCGCCGAGCATCTTTACTGTGCAACCTGCTTTGGCAAGAGCGGCAGCCTGGTTTGCGCCTTTGCCGCCGAAGTTCATTGTAAAGTTGCTGCCTGTGATAGTTTCGCCAAGCTTGGGAAGTCTTTCTGTGTTGATAACGTAATCGACATTGATACTGCCGACAACGAGTACATTTTTACTCATTTTCTTAAATTCCTTTCTAGAGAGGGTGAGTGTTTTTAATAAATCGGCTGTGGTTTTTCCACAGCCGTGTGGAAAATTCGTGTTTTAGATTTTAGATAGAGATGGATGTTGCGGCGATTACCGTTACGAGCACACCGAGGATTATTATACCGATGATGCCGCCGACGAGCACGCCGACGCTTTCGCTTGTTTCGCCCCACTGATCTCTTACACGTGTATATTTGCTCTCTTCAATATAAAATTTTGTGTTTTCGTCTATCTTCTGCTCGGGGTTGGAGTGGATGATGGTAACGATATCTTTATATTGAGCTTTATTGAGCTTTTTGATAACAGCATCATTTTCTGTCTGAGAGATCTGCGCAAGTGTTTTTGCGGAGTCTTCATCTTCGGCACCGGATGTTACGAGCGCACGGAAAAAGCTGCCGATGATCTTTCGGTTATAAAACGAGATGAAAAGCGCGATGATAATTCCGAGGACGATTGACCAGATGACGAGCGTTGCGCTGATGACGTTTGGATTTGTTCTTATAACGTCAAGCAGTTCGAGTAATTTGGACATTATGATTCTCCTCTTTTTTTATCTTATTTAGCTTTGATAACATCGCAACCAACGTATTTGCGAAGTACATCGGGAACGTTGATGGAGCCGTCTGCGTTCTGGTTCTGTTCAACGAGCGCGGGAAGGATACGGCTTGTTGCAAGACCGCTACCGTTGAGCGTGTGGCAGTATTCGATCTTGCCTTCTGCTGTTCTGTAACGCATCATACCACGGCGAGCCTGGTAATCACGAGCGTTGGAAACGGAGCTTACTTCTTTATATCCGTTCATAGAGGGGATCTGGATCTCGATATCGTATGTGCGAGCCATGGATGCGGAGCAGTCCTCTGCGGCGAGTTTAACTGTGCGGAAGTGGAAGCCGAGACCTTTTACAAGGTTTTCAGCGCAAGCAACGAGTTCTTCGAAAGCTGCATCGCTGCCTTCTTTTGTTGTGTACTGTACCATTTCAACTTTGTTGAACTGATGACCTCTTACCATGCC
Source organism: uncultured Lachnospiraceae bacterium (assembly GCA_964514555.1). Classification (GTDB taxonomy): domain Bacteria; phylum Bacillota; class Clostridia; order Oscillospirales; family CAG-272; genus UMGS731. The sequence continues at coordinate 12,223 of CAZERM010000012.1, forward strand.
GCGTTCGTCTGCGCGGTAGCTGCCTGCTTCTCTGCGGAAGCAAGGTGTGTAGGAGATATATTTCTTGGGAAGATCTTCTTCTGTGAGGATCTCATTTCTGTGAAGAGAAACGAGTGCTGTTTCAGCTGTGGGAAGCATGAAGTGGCGGCGTTCTTCGTCTTCTGCTTTTTCGAGCCAGTAAACTTCGTCTGCGAATTTGGGGAACTGACCTGCTGTGAAGCCACATTCATAACCGAGCATATGAGGAACGAGAACGAGTTCGAAACCGTTGGAAAGGTGTGTTTCGATGAAGTAGTTGAGGAGCGCCCATTCAAGTCTTGCGCCCATGCCGCGGTAGATCCAGAAACCGTTACCGGAAAGCTTTGTGCCGCGTTCGTAGTCGATAAGACCGAGGTCTGTGCAAAGGTCTACGTGGTTTTTGGGTTCGAAATCAAATTTCTTGGGTTCGCCGAAGTAACGAAGGGGTTCGTTGTTTTCTTTGCCGCCTTCTTTAAGGTCGGGATCGGGAAGGTTAGGGAGCGCATACATGATGGAGTTGTATTCAGCTTCAACTTCCTTAAGTTCAGCGTCTATCTGTTTGGATTTGTTGCCGATTTCTTTGAGTTTAGCGAAGATCTCTTTAACGTCTTTACCTTCTTTTTTGTACTGAGGAATAAGTTTGTTTTCTCTGTTCTGTTCAGCTTTGAGTGATTCTGTTTCAGAGATGAGCGCGCGGCGTTTGCCGTCGAGTTCGAGGATGCGGGCGATATCGGAAGCCGCGTCTTTGCCTTTTACTTTAAATCTTCTGATGATTTCATCGGGATTTTCTTTGATAAGTTTAATATCGATCATTGGTATTACGTCCTTTCTGGGGATAAAAATTAAAGTTCATTTGTAAATTGTTCTCCGCAAAGCAGAGAGAGTATGCTTTCAAGATCATCGTTATCGGAAAAACCGATATTCAAGCTGCCCTTTTTGCCGTTGAGAGCGATTTTTACAGGGTGGCCGATGATGGCTTGGACCTTTTGTTCAAGCGCTTTTATGTGGTCTACGTCGTTTAATACCTGAGCTTCTTTCGCCTTTTCGTCGTTCTCTTTCTTGCGATTGAGAGATTTTGCGAGTTTTTCCGTTTCTCTTACGGAAAGTTCGCGCGAAACGACGGTTTCTGCGGCTTTTTCTCTGTTTTCTTTATCGCGGATGCTGAGGAGCACTTTTGCATGACCCTCCGCAAGCTCACCCGAGGAGAGCTTGCCCAAAACAGAATCGGGCAGCGCCAAAAGGCGTATGGAGTTTGAAATGGACGAACGCGATCTGCCGACTTTTCTTGCTATCTCTTCCTGGGTATAGGAATATTCTTCGATAAGATCGGCGTAAGCGCGCGCTTCCTCAACTGGATTGAGGTCTTTTCGCTGAATATTTTCAACGAGCGCTATCTCCGCAGATTTTCTGTCGTCCGCTTCTATAACGATGACGGGAACTTTTGAAAGTCCTGCAATGCGAGCGGCTCTCCAACGACGTTCACCGGTAACGATCATATACATACCGTTTTTGGGACGAACGACTATCGGCTGTATCATGCCGTGCTGTGCGATGGATTCCGCAAGAGCGTGCAATTGTTCGTTATCAAAGCTTTTTCTCGGCTGTAAAGGGTTTGGTTCGACCTCGGATATACGAACGAGGGATATTCCGCCGTGATCGTTCTGCTCTTCGTTATCAAAAAGGCTCGTGTCGAAACCGTAAATGCCTCCCGGCTTATTTTGCTTTGTCGCCATATTTGCTCCTTTCCCTGCGTTGCATCATCGATATGCTCCGCACCCAAAAATATTTTGCCGCGTAAAGATCGGCGTATTGCACCTTTCAGCAAAAAACTTAAACGGCGCGAGCAATGCGGCTTCTTCGGTCGCGCTTGTAAAAGAAAGGACTTTTGCCAAGTTGTGCCTCATTATCCACATTGTAAAGTTATAATTTTATTATATCATTTTGTACTATCAAAGTCAATTCATATAGTGAAATTATAAGTTACTTTTTTATTAAAGAATACTGTGAAAAGCCGCATTTGCACTGCTTTTTGCCAAAAAATCAAAATCGGATGTTCCATGTGGAACGCCCGATTTTGTGTATGTGGGATATCATGTTCCGCGAGGAACATTTTTATTTTTCGGCACGGTCAGCGTTACGATTGTGTTTATGTCCGTTTCCTGCGTATGACAGCTGATGTTAACGCCGCCCTCGCGCATTTTTTCCACAGCATGGTTTACGGAATTAAAGAAAAAACCTGTTTCTTTAATAGCAAATTTGATGCGTTGCGAATGATTTGCAACATCGGGAAATATCTCGTTTATTTTGGCGCAGACCGCGGAAACATTCGTGCCGCAGAGTATCGTTTCCAAAAATCCCTTTCGCGTGTTATCGTTCATAAGTGCAAGCTTTTTTGCGATCATGCACGGCACGCCTGTATCGAGCAAAAGTTTTTGCTCTTCGGGTTTGAATATCAGAAGCGAAAGTGTCGCGCGTACGTCTTCTGCGGAAATTTGTGCTTTTTCGGCTATATCTTCCTCGCTGTAAAGTCCGCGATTTATTGCTTCGGCGAAAATGCGCGCTTCCTCAAAATAATTTCTTGGCGGCATTATCATCTCCTCGTAAGGGCTTGCGTTTCTTTGCGGATATATGATTATGCACGGTATGCGGTCCACTCGCGCCAAAAGGCAAGCACGAAAGCGCTTTTCTCCCGAAACTATCTGGTATCGTTCTTTTCCGCGGTATATTTCGGAAACCACGGTTATTGGGTCTTTGAGTCCGTTTTCGAGTATATCGAGAGCCAAACGCGCCAGATCTTCAGTTCGATATATCTTGGGTGGAGTTTCGGGATCGGGCAGGATATCCGACACATTTATAAATTTTACGACAGTTTTCGCTTCGTCTTCGAAAGACGAAGCGGAGCTTTGAAAAATATCTTCAAATACTTCTTCGTTGGAAAAAAGCTCTTCTTTTTCCATTATATCACCTCCGATATATAATAGCACGGAAGAAGATAAATGTCGCATGAATCTCGCTGTCGGAAACAAGAATATTTTTTGCTTTATGATCAAATGAGAACGAAGCTTTTCTTTATTTGAGAGAAAAGCCCACAAAAGAAGCAGAAAACCCGCAAGCTTTTATTTCAGATAAAGCAAAGCTAAATCAACTTAGTTAAATATAAAAAATCCCCGATGAACTTTTGTGTCCATCGGGGAAAAACATCACGTTTTTTAAGCAGAGCTTAAAGCGGTTTTTTCTGTATCTGCGCGTTGCGGCGCGGATATTTCGCAGGTGTGGAGGCAGTTTTACGGAAAACGAAGATATGTCTTTTTGCGTCCGCTTCATTTTCGGAAGAAAGATCAAAAAGGTTAAATTCATCGTCTTTTTCAAGCGAGATGGAAAGCGTTTTTATCGCGTTTTTCGCATCCGCAAGCTCCACTGCGCCGTTTTTGCCTTTCATAGAGATGAAAAGACCGTCTTTTTTCGCGAACGGAACGCACCATTCGGCGAGAACACGAAGTTCCGCAACGGCTCTCGCACATACGACGTCAAATGTTTCACGATACTGTACATCTGCGCCGAACTCTTCGGCTCTGCCGCAAAGGATGCTGACGTTGGAAAGTCCTATTTTTTGCGCTGCGGAAAGAATATACGCTGTCTTTTTCGCTGTTGCGTCGAGTGCTGTTATCTGCACGTCGGGTCTTACTATTGCGAGAGGAAGTGTGGGCATACCGCCGCCACTGCCTACGTCGAGTATTTTTGCGTTTTCGGGAATATGCTTTGCCACTGTGAGCGAATCTGCAAAATGACGGCAAATAACACCTGTTTCGTCGCGTATTGCGGAAAGATTCATCACTTTATTCTGTTCAAGCATGATGTTGCAAAGTTCGAACAAACGGTCTTTTCGTTCGCCTTGCCAAAATTCAGAGAGGCCATTCTCCGAAAACACCTGTTCGGAAATCTTGAAAAATTCTTGTTTATCCAAAGCAGTTACATCCTTTCGGTCATTCTTGATTTTCAGCGCGTTCGCGCTCTTTGTTTTTAACGTCGAGGTAAATAAGGAGTACGGAAATATCCGCAGGGCTGACACCCGATATTCTCGAAGCCGCACCTATTGAAAGAGGGCGGAATTTATCGAGTTTCTGCGCCGCTTCCGTCGAAAGTCCGCGAATATTCGCATAACAGATATTCTCGGGCAAAAGTCTTTTTTCAAGTTTTGTAAAGCGCGCCGCATCGGCAAGCTCTTTCTTGATATAACCTTCATATTTAAGGTCTGTCTGTGCTGTGAAGATAACGGCGCTCGGAAGAGTGGTTCTGCCGGGATCGACGGGAGCTAAAAATTCATAAGTAACATTGGGGCGCTTCAAAAGATCGGAAAGGCGAACACCCGTTTTTATAGGCGCTTCTCCTATTGTCTCAAGAAGCTCGTTTATGCCGCCGTTCGGCGAAACTATAACACTGCGCAAGCGTTCTTTTTCGGCTTCTATCATGGCTTTTTTCTCTCTGAAAAGCTCAATGCGATCCTTGGAGAGAAGTCCTGCGGCATAGCCTATCTCGGAAAGTCTGTCGTCTGCGTTATCCTGGCGAAGGATAAGTCTGAATTCGGAGCGAGATGTCATCATACGGTAAGGCTCGTTTGTGCCTTTTGTTACAAGGTCATCTATGAGCGTACCGATATAAGACGAGTTTCTTGTGAGCGTTACGGGGTCCTTGCCCTGAACGAGGAGGGCAGCGTTCATACCTGCGATAAGTCCCTGTGCGGCTGCTTCCTCGTAACCCGAGGTGCCGTTGAACTGACCTGCACCGAAAAGACCTTCTATATCCTTGAACATGAGAGCCGCGGAAAGCTGAGTTGAATCGATGCAATCGTATTCGATAGCATAAGCATGACGCATAACGACGGCTTTTTCAAAGCCTTTTATGGAATGTAGCATCTGCGCCTGAATGTACGAAGGCATGGAGGAGCTGAAGCCCTGAAGATAAAGCTCATGTGAACCTTCGCCTGTCGGCTCAAGGAAGAGCTGATGTCTTATCTTATCGGGGAAGCGGATGACTTTATCCTCGATACTCGGGCAATATCTGGGGCCAACGCCCTTTATTTGACCCGAATATAGGGGAGATTCCGATATATGCTCGCGTATGATGCGGTGAGTTTCTTCGTTTGTGTATGCGATATAGCAAGGGAGCTTGGGGCGAGCCTCAAGATCTGCCATATTCGTTTCTGCGCTGTAAGGAGTGAGCTTTTCTTCGCCGTCCTGACGTTCGAGAACGGAATAATCAACTGTTCTTGCATCGATTCTCGGCGGTGTGCCTGTTTTAAAGCGAAGCATCTTTATGCCGAGGTCGAGAAGCGATTTTGTAAGATAAGCGGCAGGGTGGAGTCCATCGGGGCCTGAAGAATACATAACATCGCCGATTATAACGCGCGAATCAAGGTAAGTACCGGAGCAGATAACGACCGTTTTTGCGTGCCATACGGCAGAAAGTCTATCTACAACGGCAAAACGAGCGCCGTCCTCTGCGTTTTCAAGCTTGCGTATCTCGCATATCTCCGCCTGGATGAGTGAAAGACCCTCCGTATGCTCGATAGTCTTTTTCATTATGTCTTGGTAAAGACGGCGATCTGCCTGTATACGCTTTGAATGGACAGCGGAGCCTTTGCTGAGATTGAGCATACGGTCCTGGAGCATTACCTTGTCTGCCGCTTTGCCCATTTCGCCGCCGAGAGCGTCTATTTCAAAAACAAGCTGACCTTTGCCCGTGCCGCCTATGGAGGGGTTGCAGGGCATATTGCCAACGGCATCGTTGGATATGGTAAAAAGGATTGTACGGCAGCCCATGCGAGCGGCGGCGAGTGCGGCTTCTATGCCTGCGTGTCCCGCACCGATAACGGCTACGTCTGCCGATTCTACGAAATATTCCATAAAGAACCTTTCTGTTTATAAAAGATGGAATTTTGTTCGGGAGCAAGGCAAAAAAGACTTGCTCCGCTGTTTTATTTGTGATATTTTCCGCCCGAAAGAATATTAAATGCTCTGTATACCTGCTCTAAAAGGATAAAGCGCATCATGCGGTGCGTAAAAGTCATTTTTGAAACGGAAAGACGAAAGTCGCACGCGGCTTTGACCTCCTCCGACATACCGAAGGCACCGCCGATTATAAATGTTATCTGCGCGTTGCCTGCGTCCTTTACCTTTTCTATCTGACGCGCGAAATCGGGCGAAGAAAGCTCCTTGCCCTCTACGGCAAGGGCTATCTTATAGCTTTTTTTAGGGAGAGCGGCAAGTATTCGCTTGCCCTCCTCCTCGATAGCGGCTGACACCTGCGCTGCAGAAGCGTTTTCGGGAACACGGCTCTCTTTAAGCTCTATATTCTGCACTTTGCAGTAAGCGCCGAGGCGTTTTTCGTATTCCGCAACGGCATCCGCGAGGAATTTATCCTTGATGTTGCCGACATAGATCATATTTATCTGCATAGCATTTACCTTAGATGTATATCTCCGTGGGCGTATTGGGGGAAGCCACGGCTATCTTTATTCCCGGATATTTTTCGAGAGCTTTCTTTGCGGCAAGCTCTACCATGGGCGGATAATTGTTTTCTTTGCTGAGATGCGCCAGCATAAATGCGTGCGTACCGCTTTGAGCTAGTATACTCAAAACTTTTCCGCAATCCTCGTTGGAAAGGTGTCCGTTCGGGGAAAGTATGCGGCGTTTGAGCATATACGGGTAAGAACCCATCATGAGCATCGAAACATCGTGGTTCGATTCTATGATACATTCATCTACGCCGTAGAGCGCATCTATAAGGTCAGCTTCAACGTGGCCGATATCCGTTGCAACACCTATCTTGTGTATGTCATCACCCATGGGAAATTCCACGCGATAGCCAACACAGCAGGCGGAGTCATGCGGAGTAACGAAGGATCTTATGGTTATGTCGCCGACTGTTTCCGTGAAGATGGGAGGGCGAGTGCAGAGCGTTGCAAGAAGCGCGGACTTTTCGTCTTTTATAAGCGCTTTTGCGGAAAGCTCCGTCATATAAACGGGTATACCGTATTTTTTAACGATAACTTCGAGTCCGCGCGTATGGTCTACGTGTTCATGTGTAACGAAGATGGCAGAGATATTCAAAAGACTCGTGCCGACCTCCTTGAGAGCGTTTTCGATAGAGCGGGCGCAAACGCCCGCATCTATGAGTATCTCCGTATTTTCGGAGCGTATATAATGGCAGTTACCTGAAGAGCCTGAAAAAAGTGTTACGAGTCTGGGCATTATTTCACGCTCTTAAAATATTTTTGTCATGCCTACGGGGCGAACGGAGAGGACTGTAACAGCGCCTTTGCCGAACGCATTTTCCATAACATTTTTAAATTCATCAAGTTTTGCTGTGGGAACGAATGACTGTATCGTACCGGCAAAGCCGCCGCCGTGAACTCTGCAAACGCCGCCGTCCGTGAGAACGCTGTTTGCAACAGCGCAAGCAAGGGAGATGCCCTGTTCTTCGGGAGCTTTGGGAGAGAAGTAGTTCTGGAGAAGCATGGAGCTGGAGATACCGGAAGCTTTTATAACACCGAAGAAACCATCGATATCGTTTGCTTCGAGGTATTTGGAAGCCGCTTTAACTCTTTCATTTTCGTCGAAGAAGTGGATAGCGCGGAGAACGGCTCTGTCGCCTGCGAATGTGCGGAGCGCAGGGATGTTTGCGATAACGTCTTCTTTTGTAAGCTCACGGAGAACTTCTTTGCCGAAGAAAGAAGCGATCTTCTTCATTTCAGCGGGAACGGAAGCGTAATCGTCCGTAAGGTCTGCGTGAGAACCGCCTGTGTTTACAACGCAGAGGTTGTAGCCATGAGAAGCGAGGTCAAGATCGATCTTTTCGCAGATGGGGTTTGCAGGGTCTGCAAAGTCGATGTGAACGAAACCGCCGCAAGCGCAAGCGATCTGGTCCATAAGACCGCAGGGTTTGCCGAAGTGTACGTTTTCTGCGTACTGGGAGATCTGAGAAACTTCGATGTAATCTACTACACCGTCATTGTAGAAGTGGTTTTCGATGTTGCCGATCATATCTTCGAAAGCCGCAGAGGAGGAAAGACCGCTGCCGCCGAGAACGGAAGATGTCATGTAAGCGCAGAAGCCGCCGATGGAACGGTCGCGTTTTACAAAACCGTCGCATACGCCGCGGATGAGAGCGGCGGAAGTGCCTTCTTCACCTGCAACGGGGTCGAGCTCGCCGAGGTCTACTGTATTTTCGGAGAAGCCCTCGCTCTTTACGCGGATAACGCCGTCATCTGTTGCGGCTGCAACAGCGATGATGTCAAGGCTTACGGAAGCGGCGAGAACTTCGCCGTGGTTATGGTCTGTATGGTTACCGGATATCTCGCTTCTGCCGGAAACGGAGAAAACGGAATATTCCTGTTCGCCGTAGAGTTTTGTGAACTCTTCAACTGCTTTGATTATTCTTGTGCGAGCTGCTTCGTCAGCGCCATAGAGCGTGGAAAGAGCGGCGTCATTTTCTTTTATAAGTGCTTCGATATTTTTCATGATCTGATCCTTTCTTGTTGTTTTTTAAAATATGCGCTAAAAAATTGTCTATACATTTTTATTATAACATTTAAACTCATCATTTACAATAATTTTTGATATTAAATTATATGTTCCGCCGATAAAAGAGACAAAATATCCAAAAATCGAGGCAAGCCTAAGCTTGCCTCAAACAAAAAATGCGCCATGTTGATTTTTGTCGAATATCGGCGATTTTGTTATGTTTGATATATTAAAAGAATTCGCTGTGTTGACTTTTTGGGCATATTGTGGTACCATGGGTTTAAATTATGCGTTCTCGCATTTATTGCATCAAAAAGGGGAATTTTATGAAAAAAACGATCAAAAAATTGGGCTGTACGCTTCTTGCTTGCTCGCTAATGCTCACGAGCTGCAACGGAAACGAGCAAACGACAACGGCAGGCGCTGTTGACACTTCAAATACTACTGTAGACACGGTGAAAACAGACAGCGCAACGGAAATATCGACCTCCACGACTGTAAATACGGTAGTTCCCGAAAGCGAAAAAGTATCGATAACGGAGGATGAACTTTACGATAAGCTTCTCGGTGGTTGGATAGGTCAGATGGCAGGCGTTTCTCTTTTTGCGAAGACCGAGTTTGCTTGGGTAGGAAAGATAATGACGGATGAGAGTGTCAAAACAATGATGGATGAATGGGATAACGGCGTTGTATCCATCAATGATGCGTTCGGTCAGGATGACCTTTACGTTGAGATACCTTTTATCGATGCGATGAAAGAAAACGGTGCTTTTTGCGATGTTAAATATATGGCGGACAAATTCCGCGATTCCGCATTTGCGCTCTGGCACGCGAACAAAGCAGGCAGAGACAACCTCCTTGCAGGAATAGAATACCCCGATTCGGGTCATTATATATTCAATACTCATGCGGACGATATAGACTGGCAGATAGAGTGCGACTTTTTGGGAAATATGTACCCCGGACTTATAAACGCTTCCGCACAGCGCTCGTTTGAGATAGGTCATATAATGAATTACGGCGACGGTGTTTACGGCGGCGTATTCGTTACGGCGATGCACGCAGCGGCATTTACCGCAAGCTCCGTAACGGAGATCATCAACGCAGGTCTTGCCGTTATTCCCGACGGCACATTGTTTAAGGACACCATGGACCTTGTTATGGATAGCTTCTCCGCAGGGGACACATGGCAACAATGCTGGCAAAAACTCGAAGATACATATGGAAAAGAGGACAAATGCTTGAGCGGCAGTGCGACAAATATCGATGCGAAGCTCAATGCGGCATATATCCTTGTAGGTATGCTTTGGGGCGAGGGCGATTTTGAAAAGTCCATGCTCATATCAGGTATATGCGGACAAGACAGCGACTGTAATCCCTCAAGCGTTGCCGGCATACTCGGCAATTTTTACGGCGCTTCGGGCATACCCGAAAAATATAAAAAAGGACTTGACTATAAAACAAGAAAATTTTCCACAACGAACTATACTCTTACGGAAGTGGTTGACATAAACTTTGCACTCATGAAAGAGGTATTGCTCAAAAACGGCGCAACGGAAAATAACGGCACATGGAAGATATGTGTTGACAGCGAATATATCCCCGTGGCATACGAGCAGTGGGGCGATGATTTTGATGCAGGCTTGCTCGTAACGAACCTCGGAAACGGCGAAGTCAAGCTTGAACTTAATGTTGTCGGCAATGAAACTGTGAGATCTGTCAAGATCGATATGGGCGACGGCAACGTATTTGATGCGAACCTTGCGCGTTATGCTTACGAAAAACCGGGCGAATATACGATAAAATATACCGTTGTAGGCTCGGGCGGAACCGTTGTGAGCAGAGAAAGAAAGATAAAGATGGAGGATGCCGTTTCGGGCACTCCCATCTGCTCCGTAACAGCGCCCACGGGTGGCGGAAGCAAGGATATAAACACGATATTTGACGGTGTTATCCCCTACATAGCGGACACGACATCTTCTTTGCAGTATGATACATATGACGGCGGCGAGAAAAAAGATTCCGTTTATGCAGGCATAGAATTTGATAAGACATATACGCTTGAACGTGTTGAATTTACCGAGGGCAAGCATTTTAATGACGGCGGTTGGTTTGCGGAAGCGCCAACTGTCGAAATATTGGTAAACGGCAAATGGCAGACGGCGAAAACAACTATCTCAACACCGTATCCCACAGGCAATACAAAAGAAGCGCACGGCAACAACTTTGAAGTTTACGTTTTCACGCTTGCAACGCCCACAAAGTGCGATGGTGTGAGGATCATCGGCAGACCCGGTGGCACAGCATATTTTATCAGCATCGGCGAACTGACCCCTGTTTGCAGACTCGAAAGCGGATTTGATAACAACAAAGACACTTTTGAAATATGCAGTGTTACGATTCCGCAGGGCGGCGGAAACAAAGATATAACCATCATCTCCGACGGCGAAAAGGGCACAAGTTCAAAGACTCAATATGACACATACCGCAGAGAAAGCGTTCCCGAAACGGCTTATGTCGGCTATGTTTACAAAAATGCGCGCAAGGTGAGCAAGATAGAGTTTACCGAAGGCAGTCATTTTGAAGACGGCGGCTGGTTCAAAAACGGCGATATAAGCGTAGAACTTTACATCAATGGCGAATGGGTAAAAGCACAAGCGACAGTAAGTCCTTCTTACCCCGGCGGCAACACAAAGGGCGCATTCGGAAATGCCTATGAGACATACACATTTAAGCTCAGCGAAGCGACTGAATGTAACGGTGTTCGCGTTATTGGCGCGGCAGGCGGCAGTTCGGGCTTTATAAGCGTGAGCGAAATGACGGTATCTTAAAAATAAAAAGGTCAAGCGTAAAGCTTGACCTTTTTCGCTTTTCTTGCAGACCGAGAAAAGCTTATATAAGCCAGAAAACAAAAAAATATCTTCGCCGAGACAGACCCGACGAAGATATTTCAAGAGGATACTTAGATAGTACCGAAGATAAATTTGAACAAGAAGAGGAGAGAAACCAATGTTACGGGGATATCTTTCTTTGTGTACTTACCTGTGAAGATCGTAATGATAACATAGGAGATAGAACCGATACCGATACCGTTAGCAATGGAGTATGTAAGGGGCATCATAGCGAGCGTAAGGAATGCGGGAACTGCACTGCGAAGGTCTGTCATGTCAACCTTAGCAAAGTTCTTGAGCATAAGAACGCCAACGTAGATGAGTGCGGGAGCTGTTGCAGCCGCAGGGATGATGCTTGCCAAAGGAGCGAAGAACAAGCAGATAGCAAAGCAGATGGATGTTACAAGGCTTGTAAAACCTGTTCTGCCGCCTGCCGCAACGCCGGAAGAACATTCAACGAATGTTGTGCAAGTGGATGTACCGCAGATAGCGCCTGCTACTGTTGCAACGGAGTCGCAAGCCATAGCTTTGTCGATGTCGATGGGGTCGCCGTTTTCATCGAGCATATTTGCTTCGGAAGCGGCACCGTAAAGTGTACCGATAGTATCGAACATATCAACGATACAGAATGTGATTATAAGAACGATGGCGTTGAACACACCGCCTGTGAAATCAGAGGAAAAAGCATCTTTCCAAGAAGAAGCCTGGAATACGGAAGTGATACCGATGTCTGCGAAATCCTTGAAGGGTTGACCGATAGCGGACAAGGAGAAGTTGATCTCGGGCATTGTCCATGTTGCAAGGTAGTAGAGCACGGATGTTGCAACGATGCTGATAAGAACAGCGCCTTTTACGTTAAGCTTTGTAAGGATAACGATTATAAGGAAGCCAACGAGCGCGATGATCGCGGGAGCGATATCTTCCCATTTTGCGCCGTTGATTCTTACGAACTGAACGAGAGTATATTCATTTGCTTCAATGATGCCTACGTTCTGGAAGCCGAGGAACGCGATGAAAAGACCGATACCTGCGGAAATGGATTTCTTGATACATTCGGGCATCGCTTTTGCAAGATATTCTCTTGCGCCTGTCAAAGAAAGAACGAGGAAGATGATACCTGAAATGAAGACAAGAACAACGCCTGCTTGGTAGCCTTTAATAACATCTCCGCCTTTTACGATCTGGGGGAGAATAAAGGATACGAAGAAGAACGAGTTAAGACCCATACCGCACGCTTGTGCGTAAGGGAGGTTTGCATAAAATGCATAGAGAAGCGTACCGATGGTAGCGGCAAGGATGGACGCAATGTAAACAGCGTTCCAGATCTTGTCTATACCTTCAACACCGAAGCTGAAACCAACGATCTGGTTGGGGTTTACAACTACGATATAAGCCATGGCAAAGAAAGTTGTCAAGCCGGCTATTATCTCGGTTTTGATGTTAGAGCCTCTCTCGGTGATTTTGAAAAACTTATTCATGTTTTTCCTCCGAAATTTTTTATTAAATATTTTAAAGGATCGCATTTTTCGCTTTATTTTTGCCGATATAGCAAACTTCGGCGTGCAGAGCGGTCCAATATAGATATTATATATTAAACATT
>CAZERM010000013.1:0-23762 GCA_964514555.1 uncultured Lachnospiraceae bacterium
GAAGTCGGCGCGGATGATGAGACCATCTCCAAGATACTTGCTTTCGTAAGCATCTCCGGCACAACGGACGAGATACTCGAAAAACTCGGCGCTCTCGGTATCGAAGACGAAACATTCAAGCAGGGCGTTTATGAGCTTTCCGAAGTTATCCGCTATATGAGAGCGTTCAATATCCCCGAAAAGAATTTTGCGATCGATCTGACTATCGCTCGCGGTCTTGACTATTACACGGGTACTGTTTACGAGACGATGCTCAACGATTACAAAAAGCTCGGCTCTGTTTGCTCGGGTGGCAGATACGAAAACCTCACAGGCTACTATACGGATAAAAAGATGCCCGGTATCGGTATCTCCATCGGTCTTACAAGACTCTTCTCTCAGCTTCTCGATGCAGGCATCGTTTCCGCCGAAAACTCCAGCCTTGCAAAAGTCCTTGTCGTTCCCATGGATAACACAGTCCTTCCCTTCGCTCTTTCCACTGCGTCCGAATTCCGTGCCGCAGGCATCGCAACCGACGTTTACCTTTGCGAAAAGGGTATGAAGCAGAAGATGAAATATGCAGACAGACTCGGCATACCTTATGTTGCCATCATCGGTGAAACGGAAATGCAGAACGGCGTTATCTCGCTCAAGAATATGCGTGAAAAAGGCGAACAGCTTTCCATCACTCCCAAAGAAGCAATCAATATTCTTAAATGAAAGGACCGAATACAATGGCTACACTTGAAAAAACAGACAAAAGAACCAACTACTGCGGCGAGCTTCGCAAAGAGGACATCGGCTCCCGTCAGTGTGTGATGGGCTGGGCTTCCCGCGTTCGCGACCTCGGCAGCCTTATCTTCATCGACCTTCGCGACCGTACGGGTATCATCCAGCTCGCGTTTGACGAAAACACGAACAAAGAGATATTCGAAGCGGCAAAGAGCACTCGCGCGGAATACGTTGTTGTTGCAAAGGGTACTGTAAGACAGCGCTCATCCATCAACGATACTCTCCCCACAGGTCATATCGAGATCGAAGTTGACGAATATAAGATACTCAGCGAAGCACAGACGACTCCCTTTGAAATAAACGAAAACGCGGATAATGTTCGCGATGAGCTTAAACTCAAATACAGATACCTCGACCTTCGCCGTCAGAACCTTCAGAAGAATATCCTCACGCGCCATAACATCGCAAAAGTAACTCGCGATTATTTCTATGAAAACGACTTTATCGAGATCGAAACTCCCATGATGATCAAGCCCACGCCCGAAGGTGCGCGCGACTACGTAGTTCCCTCTCGTGTACACAACGGTTGCGTTTATGCGCTTCCTCAGTCCCCCCAGATATACAAACAGCTCCTCATGCTCTCCGGCTTTGACAGATACATCCAGCTCGCTCGTTGCTTCCGCGACGAAGACTTGCGCGCGGACAGACAGCCCGAATTTACACAGATCGACCTTGAAATGTCCTTTGTCGATCAGGATGACATCATGAACATGATGGAAGGCTATGTTGTTCGCCTCTTCAAAGAAATTTTGAACGTGGATATCGCACAGCCCATTCCGCGCCTTAAATTTGCGGATGCCATGAACCGCTACGGTTCCGATAAACCCGATACACGCTTTGACATGGAGATCCAGGACCTTTCCGATATCGTTAAAGATTCTCCTTTCTCTGTATTCTCGGGTGCTGTTGCGGGCGGCGGCAGTGTTCGTGCCATCGTTGCAAAAGGTGCTGCTGCAAAACTCACAAGAAAAGAGATAGACAAGCTCGCCGAACACGCAAAAGGCATCGGTGCAAAGGGTCTTGCTTATATCAGATACGTTGACGAAACGCCCAACTGCTCTTTCGGCAAGTTCCTCGGCGAAGGCGAACTCGATGCTATCATGGATAAGATCGATTGCCGCCGCGGCGACGTTGCTCTTATCATCGCAGATAAAGACAAAGTTACGCTTCCCACACTCGGCGCGCTCCGTCTTATCGTTGCAAAACAGATGGGCATCATCCCCGAAAACAAATTCAATTTTGTTTGGATAACAGAATTCCCCTTCTTCGAATATGACGAAGAAACAGGCTCTTGGGTTGCTATGCACCATCCTTTCACAATGCCTCTTGACGAATGCTTGCCTTATATAAACAGCGACCCCGGCAAGGTACGTGCAAAATGCTATGACCTTGTTCTCAACGGCGTTGAGATATCCTCCGGCTCCATTCGTATCACAGACCCTGTTCTCCAGCAGCAGATGTTCGAATCTCTCGGCATGGAGAAAGACGAGATAGACCGCAAGTTCGGCTTCCTCGTTGACGCATACAACTACGGCGCTCCCCCTCACGGCGGCGCAGCCCTCGGTCTTGACAGACTTGCTATGATCATGTGCGGTGCTCCCAGCTTGCGTGATGTAGTGGCGTTCCCCAAAGTTCAGAACGCTTCCGAGATCATGTCCGGCTGCCCTGCTCCCTTTGATTCAAAAGCACTTGATGAACTCGGACTCACTCTCAAAGAGTCAAAATAAATTACATTTTTACAGAAAGGAAAAATTCCCATGAAAGACTTTCTTGACACTCTTCTCACTAATATAGGCGTATTTATCACTTCCTTCGGTTTTAAATTCATCGGTGCTATCGTTGTGCTTCTCGTTGGTATGCTCCTTATCAGATGGTTCTGCAAATCTATCGCAAAGGGCAAAGGCTTCCACAAGCTCCCCCAGAATGCACAGTTGCTTATCTCCAACCTTCTCAAAGGCGCTCTTTATGTAGTCCTCTTTATCACTATCGCTATGATAGTAGGCGTTCCCGCGGCTTCTCTCGTTGCGGTGCTCGGCTCTTGCGGTCTTGCAATAGGTCTTGCTCTCCAGGGCGGTCTTTCCAATATCGCAGGCGGTATAATCCTTCTCTGCACAAAACCCTTTGATATAGGCGATTTCATCGATGACGGTTCCCACACGGGTACTGTAACAGACATCGGTCTTTTCTACACAACGCTCAAAACTCCCGACAACAAGAGAGTCGTTATCCCTAACGGCACAGCGGCAAACGCTACCATCATCGACTACAGCGCATATGATACGCGCCGTCTTGATATTGAACTTTCCGTTAAATACGATTCCGATATAGAAGTAGTTAAAGAAACTCTTCTCGCTGTTGCAAACGCGCATGAACTTGTGCTCAAAGATCCCGCTCCTTTCGTTCGTCTTTGCGAACAGGGCAAATACTCGCTCAAATTCAAGCTTCGCGTTTGGGTCAACTCCTCCGATTACTGGACGGTAAACTTTGACCTTCTCGAAAACACAAAGAAAGTTTTCGACAAATGCGGCATCGAGATTCCTTTCCCCCAGCTCGACGTTCATCAGAAATAAACAAAATAAAAAGGACACCCTCGCGGTGTCCTTTTCACTAAAGAAAGATAAGATATGGAACAGAAACTTTTCACCAAAAACGACAACGGCTTCATCTGCGCCAACTGCGGCTTTGAGGTGCTCCCTCTCGGCTACACATCGCGCAACCACTGCCCCAAGTGCCTCTGCTCGCTCCACGTTGACATCAACCCCGGGGACAGGGCTTGTGAGTGCCGCGGCATCATGCGCCCCGTAAAAGCGCTTCCTGACCCTAAAAAAGGCTATATCATCCTCCACAAATGCGACAAATGCGGAGAGATACACCGAAACAAAGCGGCTCACGAAGCAAAAGTACAGCCCGACGATATAAACTACATCATCGAGCTTACCAGCAGAGAGATATAAAATAAAAATACATAACAAAAAAGCAGTTCAAAAGAACTGCTTTTTGTTTTTTCGTTAAGAAGATCATTTAACGTCTTTGAGCTTGGAAATGCATTCGTGGCAGATAAGCTTGCCGCCGAACATAGTAACGTTATCAGCGTTTCCGCAGAAAATGCAAGCAGGCTCATATTTTTTCAATATGATCTTGTCGTTTTCTACGAAGATCTCAACTGCATCTCTGTTTTCGATGCTCAAATTCTTTCTGATCTCGATGGGCAATACGATTCTGCCCAACTCGTCGATTCTTCTTACAACACCTGTTGATTTCATTACTGGATATCTCCTTTCGATATTTGCAAATTACTTGTCGTATTCAATATACCATGATTTGACTTTTTTGTCAACATAAATTTTAACTTTTTACATAAATCTACAATTTATGATAGCTTCTTACAGCTTTTTTTGATTATTTCAGTCCAAATGCGTTCTTTCTCGCACAAAATTGAAATAAAAAGACAGCAAACGCAAGGAGCAAATGCTGTCTTTTAAAGAGAAAAAGCGTTTCTCTTTTGGTTCAAAAATTTATATCTGCCTTCTGCCGTCGAGCGCACGCATGAGCGTCATCTCATCGGCATATTCAAGATCCGCGCCGACGGGCACACCGTAAGCAAGACGTGTTACCTTTATATCAAGCGGAGAAACGAGCTTTGAGATATACATCGCTGTCGTTTCGCCCTCTATATTCGGGTTCGTGGCGATGATAAGTTCTCTTACCTCGCCGTTGTTTATGCGCTCAAGAAGTTCCTTGATACGGAGCTGTTCGGGTCCTATGTTGTTCATAGGCGAAATAACGCCGCCCAAGACGTGGTAAAGACCATTGAACTCTTTTACCTTCTCTATCGCCATAACGGCTCTGGAGTCCTCTACAACGCATATAACGCCCTTATCGCGCGAAGCATCCGAACAAACGGAGCAAAATTCGCCGTCGGAAAGATTTCCGCATATCTTGCAAGGGTGAATATCACGCTTTGCGGAAATGAGCGCCTCCGCAAATTCGGCTGCTTCATCCTCGCTCATATCGAGCACGGAAAAAGCATATCTTACAGCAGTTTTGTATCCTACACCGCGCAACGTGCAAAATTTTTCAATCAGCTTTTGCAACGGAAGAACATATTCCATTCTCTACCCTCTTGTTTAGAAAGACAAGCCGGGGAAACCGGGCATTCCGCCTGTGATCTTGTTCATTTCTTCGTCGGCTGTCTTTTCAACGCGAGCAATAGCTTCGTTGATAGCTGCGATGATAATATCGGAAAGAGTTTCTACGTCATCGGGGTCAACGATCTCGGGAGCAATGTCGAGTGTAAGTACTTCTTTTTTGCCGTTGATCTTAACATTTACTGCGCCGCCGCCTGCGGAAACCTCATATTCGCGTGCTTCAAGCTCGTCCTGGAGCTTTGCAACGTCCTCCTGCATCTTCTGTGCCTGTTTGAGCATCTCGTTCATAGAAGGACCTTTCGGTAAAATTGCTTTCATCTGAAAATTCTCCTTTGTTTACTAAAAAAATTTATTTACTTGGAATTTCGTCTGACTGCGGAAGAAGTTCGTCCACAGCGTCGTATTCTTCAACTTCACCGTTCGCGCATACGGGAGCGATGATGTTGCTGTCATAATTTTTGCCGAGCACTTCCGAAATAGTGCGCGATATCAGGTCTTTTCGCTCGCTGTCCGAAACGAACTGCGCCGCAAAATCCGAATCGAGGTAGATAAATAATTTTCCCTCTTTTTCAACAGCGGTAGCGCCTATCATAAACGAAGCGAGCGACGGTTCAGCCACCTCTATCTTCTTTACGACGTCCGCAAATCCGCGAAGGCTCACCGCACGACCCGTGGAGGGTGAAGCTTTTTTTGCTTCCGCTAAAGGCTCCGCCTTTTTTTCTTCGACTTCAACTTTGGGTTCCGCTTTTACAGCCTTTGCTGTTTTGGCTGTTTTCTTTTTTTCCTTTGTCTCCGCCTCAACAGCGGCAGGAGATCCGACCTCTTTTTTTATCTCGGAAACAGCTTCCGTGTATTCCGCTTTAGCAGAGGGCGTTATAGTTATATTTCCCGACAAGAGCGAAGCAACTTTTTCTTCGAGCGCGGCAAGGCGCACGAGCAACGCATCCGTATTGTCGTTCATGGTCTCATCGCAAACGCGAACGAGCGCCATCTCCGCGAACAGCCTTGCCGAAGCAGGTGTATGCATCATGCTTTCTTCAGCCTCGCAGAAGATACCGAGCACCTGCATGAGGCGCGGAACGGTGTATCTTGCACCTGCTCTTGCCGTGAAATTATCTTTTTTTATCTGACCGCGTGTGCTTGCCCAAACGAGCATATTGCGGTAAAAGCTTATGAGTTCGCGCCAATATACCGTTATATCGCGCGAGGTGGAGTAAAGCTCCGACATCATGTTGAGCGACGCAGCAATATCCTTTTCGGCTATATGCTCCGCCATGCGACAAAGTATCTCCGCAGAGCTTGCGCCGAGCAATTCGCTTGCGCTCTTTTCCGTTATCTTTTCGCCTGTGCCCGAGCAATATTCGAGCATATTGAGCGCATCTCTGAACGCGCCCTGTGCAAGGTCGGCAATGAGGAGCAACGCTTCATCGTCCGCATCTATTCCTTCGCCCTCGCAAACAGTACGCAAGCGCTGTGCTATGACTTCCTGCGAAACTCGATGGAAATCGAAGCGCTGGCAACGTGAAAGCACTGTCGCCGGTATTTTGTTTATCTCTGTTGTAGCAAGTATGAAAATAACATATTCGGGCGGTTCCTCGAGCGTTTTTAGCAAAGCATTGAACGCCTGCGTTGAAAGCATATGGACCTCGTCTATGATATATACCTTATATTTAAGATCGGCAGGGCTGTATGCAACGCCGTCGCGTATATCTCTTACGTTGTCTACGCCGTTATTGCTCGCCGCGTCCATCTCTATAACGTCGGTCGCTCTGCCCTCTTCAACGGAGCGGCAGGAATCGCACATACCGCAAGGGTTGCCGTCTATCGGGTGTTCGCAGTTTACTGCGCGCGAAATGATCTTCGCGCAGGTAGTCTTTCCCGTACCGCGGGGACCGCAGAAAATATATGCATGGCTTATTTTGCCCGAAGAGACCTCGCTTTTGAGAACCGAGGTTATATGATCCTGCCCCATAACGTCCGCAAAAGTTTTCGGTCGCCATTTTCTGTAAAGAGCCTGATGCAATTTTTGTCGCCTCCCGCAAAATACAATTTAAGCGAGGTACAAAATTAGACCATACGCCAAAAATTCGAAATGAATTTATGTGCGCTGTACGCATTCCCCGTTCGGGACAGGCTGACCCGCGGCACACAGACAAAATTGCTTAATGCTGCTTGGTTCCCCACCTGACATGGTTCACAATCGTCTGTTGCGCGGGACCCATCCGTCATCACGGAGAGTGTGCGCCGCTTGACCACACAAACCCACCCCTGGTAATCGGAAATCACCCCTGCTAAGCGGATTGCAGGTACAGGGCACCGCTAGCTCCCCGGCTAGTATGGCCTAATTTCATATCTCGCTTATTAAAAATAACCTTTATTAAAGTTACTTTAGAATTATAGCACATTATTTTTAAATTTGCAATAGTTAAAATCAAATATTTTTTGCTCTTGTACCCCAAAAATACATTTTTATCGCAAAAATCACTCTTTTTTCGTATAAACATCCGTTTTTTCAGCAAAAGTCCCTTGCTCTTGCTCGATAAAAAGAGCAAAAGCAAGGGACAATATTTAAGATATCATGTCTATTATAAGCTTTTCTTCCTCGGGAGCATCTGCGGAGAAAGTGAGCGCACTTTCAAAAAATGCTTTCGCTTCCGCTATCTTGCCCTCGTCGGATGTATAGAGCGTTGCAAGCGCATCTCCGCGCTTTACAAAGTCGCCTGTCTTTGCACGGAGCACAAGACCCGCCGAGTAATCTATCTCGTCGTCTTTAGTTCTTCTGCCTGCGCCGAGTTCCATGCTCGCTCTGCCTATCATTTCCGTGTTCATGTGAGAGATATATCCCTCTTTTTCGGAAACGATATCCGCAATGACTTTAGCTTTCGGGAATTTGTCCGTGTCGTCAAGCCAACTCGGGTCTGCGCCCTGACGTGAGAACCATTCTTTCATCTTTTCAAATGCTCTGCCGCTGTAGAGTGCTTCTTCCGCATCCTTGCGTGCTTCTTCGATGCGCTTGCCGTGGCACATAGCGATAAGATGCGCAGATATGACAAGGCAAACTTCTTTAAGGTCGGCGATACCCTCGCCTTTCAAAAGTGCCACCGCTTCTTTTACCTCAAGCGAATTGCCCACGGCATAGCCGAGCGGAACATCCATATCCGTTATTACGGCGGCTATATTTCTGCCGCAAGCCTTGCCGATATCGACCATCTTTCGCGCTAATATACGTGCGCTCCCGGCATCTTTCATAAAAGCGCCGCTGCCGCATTTTACATCAAGCACGATATTCTTTGCGCCTGCGGCTATCTTCTTGCTCATGATACTGGAAACTATGAGCGGTATGGAATCGACCGTTTCCGTAACATCGCGCAAAGCATAAAGCTTTTTGTCCGCAGGGGTAAAATTGCCCGTCTGACCGATAAGCGCAATGCCGATATCCTCCGCTTGGCGCAAAAATGATTCTTCATCAACGGCTATCTTATATCCTTTTACGGATTCGAGCTTATCTACCGTGCCGCCCGTATGGCCAAGCCCTCTTCCGGACATCTTCGCAAAAACGCAACCGCAGGAAGCCACGATGGGACCTATGATGAGCGAGGTCTTATCTCCGACGCCGCCCGTGCTGTGCTTATCGACCGAGCGTTCGCCGAAACGCGAAAGGTCGAGCATATCGCCCGAATGTGCCATCTCTTGGGTGAGCGCCACAGTCTCCTCGTCCGTCATGCCCTTGAATATGACCGCCATGCAAAACGCGGACATCTGATAATCGGGTATATTACCTTTTGTAAATTCGGATACCATATATTTCATTTCTTCCGAAGAAAGGGGCACGCCCTCTCTCTTTTTGCGTATAAGCTCTGTCATCTGCATAATATCACCTCAATTCACGTTTTCAGATGTAAATGAGAACGGCAAAAGCTCAAAAAAATCAAAGCCTCTTGTTTTCTTGCCGTCAAAAAGTATAACACGCATATCTTTTGCTGCAAATTCGGAGATCACCTGTCTGCATATTCCGCAGGGAGGAAAAAGATCCTTTATCTCTCCCTCTTTGCCGCCGACAACGGCAACAGCCTTAAAACATCTTTTGCCATCGCTCACTGCTTTAAAAACGGCTGTGCGCTCGGCGCAGTTCGTTGCACCGAATGAAGCATTTTCCACGTTACAGCCCGTATACACCGTGCCGTCATCGCAAAGCAGCGCCGCGCCGACAAAACAATGAGAATACGGCGCATAAGCTTTTTTCATCGCCTCTTTTGCAAGAGATACGAGCTTTTCGTCCGTCATACGGCACCACCTTTGAGCAAAGACAAGAAGCTCTCTCCTGCCGTGCCGCCGTTTATGCCGAAAAGTTCAAGCACTGTCGCGGATATATCGGAAAAGCTTTCGCGTATACCAAGCGGCGCGGGTGTGATGCCGCTTCCGAACACCAAGAGAGGTGTATATTCGCGCGTGTGGTCTGTGCTCGTATCGCCGGGGTCGCAACCATGGTCTGCCGTAATGATGAGCACATCATCTTTGCGAAGGTTTGATACAAACTCGGGGAGCCAAGCATCAAATTCGGAAAGAGCCGCCGCATATCCGTCCACATCGTTTCGATGACCGTATTTCATATCAAAATCAACAAGATTTATAAAGCAAAGTCCGTTGAGATCCTCTTTCGAAAGTTCCATGGAAGCTTCCATACATTCCGCGTTGCCGTGGGAATTAACCGCTTTCGTGATGCCCCTTGCGGCAAAGATATCGCTTATCTTGCCGACGGAGATGACATCATATCCGTTTTCTTTGAGCTTATCAAGCATAGTCGTGCCGCTCGGTTCTAGTGAAAAATCTTTTCTGCCCGCACTTCTTACAAAGTTGCCCGCTTCACCGTTAAAAGGTCTTGCTATTACTCTGCCGACACTGTGCTTGCCGCAAAGTATCTTTCTTGCCATGCGGCAATATTCGTAAAGCTGTTCAACGGGCACGATATCCTCGTGCGCCGCTATTTGAAAAACGCTGTCTGCGGATGTATAAACGATGAGAGCACCGGTTTTCATGTGCTCCTCACCGAAATCTTTTATTACTTCAGTGCCTGAATAAGGCTTGTTGCAAAGAACTTCCCTGCCTGTCGCCTTTTTGAAGCTTTCTATAACATCATCGGGGAAACCCTCGGGGTATGTCGGGAGCGGATCGGGAGAGATCACGCCTGCTATCTCCCAATGACCTATCGTCGTGTCTTTGCCCATGGATCTTTCGGCGCATTTGCCGTATGATGCAGTGGGAGACTCAACTTTTCCGAGATACGAAAGACCTTCTATATTTCCCAAACCCATGGAAAGAAGGTTGGGTATATTGAATCTATCGGACTTTGAGATATGTCCCATAGTATTAGCGCCGACATCACCGAATTTATCCGCATCGGGAAGTTCGCCGACACCAACGCTGTCAAGCACGATAAGAAATACTCTTGCCATAAGAAAAACCTCCTTATTTCGGTATCTTATTTGTTTTCCATTGCAACGGCTGTGTTGAGCGCCGTTTCTATCATCTGCGTAAGAGTGCGCTCTCTGTCCTCCGTGGGCATCTCCTCGCCTGTGAGTATGCTGTTGGAGATAGTGCAGAGTGCGAGCGCTCTCTTTCCTGCGCGCGCCGCTGTCATATAAAGACCTGCGGCTTCCATCTCTACTGCCATGATGCCCATCTTGTGCCATTTTTCAAGGCAAGTGGGATCATCGTCATAATATGTGTCTGCCGTGAGGACATTGCCGACATGGCACGCAGCGCCAAGCTTTTTGCCCTCTTCAACAGCTGTGGAAAGAAGCGTGTAATCGGCGCAGGGAGCGTATGTGCCGGGCAAGCCGTATTGCGAAGCAAAATTGGAGTTTGTGGAAGCTGTCATTACAAAAGCGAGGTCGCGGATGTGTACGTTTTCGTCTATCGTACCTGCGGAGCCTATTCTTATGATATTTTCAACTCCGAAAAAGTTATAAAGCTCATAGCTGTATATTCCGATGGACGGTATGCCCATTCCGCTTGCCATAACGCTCACTTTAATGCCTTTGTAATAGCCCGTGTATCCCTGAACTCCGCGAACATCGTTCACGAGTTTTGCGTCCGTAAGAAAATGTTCCGCGATAAATTTAGATCTTTTGGGGTCGCCGGGCATGAGCACTGTCTTGCCGAAATCTTCGGGTGTTGCGTCTATGTGAGGTGTCGGATATTTTGTCATTTTTTAATTCCTCCGTATATTTTTATAAAATCATCTTCGATTTAATTTTATCTTTTTTTGCGCCGCCTGTCAACGGTTACGCATATGTTTCTTTAAAAGCCGCCAAATAAAAAGAGCCGTTGCCGCCATATGCAACAGCTCCGCTTTCAGCTGCATCCGTCAATCAAGCTCATCGATGAACGATTCAAGTTCACTTTCGCCGTAAAGCTTCATACCGTCGGAAAGCAAGCTCTTATCCTCGCCTGAAAGCGCCGATGGTTCATATTCAAGTGTTTTGTAAACAGCGCCGAAACTATCATAGATATATATCTTATCATTTGCAAGTATGGCATAATAGACCGCCGTTCCCTCGTTTTCCGCAAAGACAGTCTTTTCCGCTGTGCTTTTTGCGCCGAGCATGACCTCTTTCACATTTCTTTTTATACTAAGGCAAAGACTCATTGTCAAAACGCTTACAGAGAGCATGAGCATCACGCAAAATCCGACAAGCCCCGAAATAAATTTCGAACGTCTCATAAAATCACCTCTTTTGCAGTTTTTTTCATGTAATATTATTTTCTCTCGCAATGCACAATATTCAAAAAGAGGTGATTTTTATCAAACGCAAAAATAAAGTCATAAAAAGAATATTATATTCTCTTCTGGGTGTTGTCCTCGTTGCGCTCATCTGCGCGGCAACGGTATCGGGCGCTTTTGTATATTACATGAAAAATATAGATGCAAGCCTTGATATAAAAACGCTCGCAAGCGGTCTTGGGCTTACCACAAAGATATATTATACAAACAAAAGCGGCAATGAAGAAGAGCTTCTTCGCCTGCACGGAAACGAAAACAGGATATGGGCAAACAGCGAAGACATCTCTCAAAACGTAAAAAACGCTTTCATCGCCATAGAAGATCATCGATTTTACGAGCATAACGGCATCGACCCAAAACGATTGCTCGGCGCCGTTCTCAGCTTCTTCGGCGGCAAAAGCTACGGCGGCTCCACGATAACGCAACAGCTAATAAAAAATCTGACAGGCGAAAACCAAGTTACCGTCAAGCGCAAGCTCACGGAGATAATGCGTGCCTTGGAGCTTGAAAAAACAGTATCAAAAGACGATATACTGGAAATGTATCTTAATAATGTCTATCTATCATCGGGGTGTTTCGGCGTTGAAACGGCGGCGGAAAGATTCTTTGGGAAGAGCGCTTGCGACCTCTCCCTTGCGGAAGCGGCAACACTTGCCGCCATCGTTCAAAATCCGTCATATTATGACCCCATCAAAAAGCAGGAAAATAACAAAGAGCGCAAGGACACCGTGCTTTTTCGTATGCATGAGCTTGGCTTTATAAACGAGGAGGAATACCTCGCTTCCATTGCCGAAGAACCGATTATCATAAAGCAAAAAGCGCAAAGCTCCGACGAGGAGATATATTCTTGGTTCGTCGATGCCGTGATAGAGGATGTCATAAGCGAGCTTTCCGAAAAATGCGGCTTTTCACGCGAGCAAGCAAGCGCAAAAGTTTACTCGGGCGGACTCTCAATTCACACTACGCTCGATAAATCCATGCAGGATATGATAGAAAACTTTTATGCGGAAGCTAAAAACTTTCCGCATAACGAGGAGGGCACGCCAGACAGCGCCGCCGTCATCATCGACGGCAAAACAGGCGCCGTCCGTGCAATATCCGGCGGAAGAGGCAAAAAAAGCTCAAACAGAGCTTTCTGTCTTGCAACAAAGGCTCGGCGCTCACCAGGGTCTGCGCTCAAGCCGATATCCGTATATGCCCCTGCGATAGAAAAAGACCTAATAACGTGGGCAACCGTCTTTGATGATGTACCCGTCAGCATAACGAAAAACGGTTCACTCTTTTCGCTCTGGCCGAAAAACAATCCTCGCGTTTATTCGGGTCTTACGACCGTCAACAAAGCCATAATGAACTCCGTGAACACTGTTGCGGTGAGGGTGCTCAACAAAGTGGGACTTGAACGCTCGTTTGATTTTTGCAAAAAGCTCGGCATCTCGGGCTTAGTCGAAAGTTCAAAAGGCGAAAACGGCGCCATACTTTCGGATATGATAGAAAACTTTTATGCGGAAGCTAAAAACTTTCCGCATAACGAGGAGGGCACGCCAGACAGCGCCGCCGTCATCATCGACGGCAAAACAGGCGCCGTCCGTGCAATATCCGGCGGAAGAGGCAAAAAAAGCTCAAACAGAGCTTTCTGTCTTGCAACAAAGGCTCGGCGCTCACCAGGGTCTGCGCTCAAGCCGATATCCGTATATGCCCCTGCGATAGAAAAAGACCTAATAACGTGGGCAACCGTCTTTGATGATGTACCCGTCAGCATAACGAAAAACGGTTCACTCTTTTCGCTCTGGCCGAAAAACAATCCTCGCGTTTATTCGGGTCTTACGACCGTCAACAAAGCCATAATGAACTCCGTGAACACTGTTGCGGTGAGGGTGCTCAACAAAGTGGGACTTGAACGCTCGTTTGATTTTTGCAAAAAGCTCGGCATCTCGGGCTTAGTCGAAAGTTCAAAAGGCGAAAACGGCGCCATACTTTCGGATATAGCGGCGGCTCCGCTCGCTCTCGGCGCAACGAGTGTTGGTGTTACCGTTC
Organism: uncultured Lachnospiraceae bacterium; assembly: GCA_964514555.1. Taxonomy (GTDB): domain Bacteria; phylum Bacillota; class Clostridia; order Oscillospirales; family CAG-272; genus UMGS731. The sequence goes on from CAZERM010000013.1 coordinate 13,738, forward strand.
GCGATATGACGGGCGCTTATACCGTGTTCACGCGCGGCGGCGAATTTGAAAAGCCGTATACCTTTACTGCCGTATATGACAATGACGGCACATTGCTCCTCTCTCATGGGGAAAACGCCGAGCGTATCATCTCGACCGAAAGCGCAGATATAATGACGCGCCTTTTGAAGAACGTAGTTACAAAAGGCACCGCCAAGGGGCTTCGCCTTGCGACCATAGTCGAAGTCGCAGGTAAAACAGGCACTTCAAATTCGGGCGGCGATAGGTGGTTTATCGGCTGCACGCCCGATTACGTTTGCGGAGTTTGGAGTGGTTACCGCGACGGCAGAGATATAGGACATTACGAGAAAAACCCTGCCTGCACCGTTTTCGACGGCATAATGAGCAAGGTATACGACAGCTTTGAGGGATATACAAAGAAATTTTCCACAAGCGATAATGTCATCGGTTGTGCGTACTGCGTAGATTCGGGGCACGTCGCCGCAAAAGCTTGCCACAGAGACCCAAGGGGCAACCGCATCGAAACAGGCTACTTCAAGCGCGGCACGGAACCGCACGCAAAATGCGACACGCACATATTTGTAAAATATGATAAAGTAACTCGTGCCGTTGCCTGCGACAAATGCCCTCCCGAAAATATAATAGATATAGCTTTATTGAAAGTGGCTCGCTCTTTCCCTTGCGAAGTGAAGATAACCGACTCACAATACACTTATCGTTATCTGCCGCTTGGAACGGAGCCTGCGCTCGAGGAAGATATGCCTTTCTTTGCTCGTCTGCGTACAAAAGACGAATTTTTCGGCACATCCGGCGCAAGCAAAGCGTATAACCGCTATTGCAAGGAACATTTTTCAATAACCGAGCAAACGGAGGAAGTTCCGCCTGCCGCTACCGAAAAAACGGAAGCGACAGTTCCTCCGAATACCACGAGCGAAACGACCTACTTCCCCGATGAATAAAATAAAGGCTCACGCATTTTCTCTCTGCGTGAGCCTTTTCGACTTTTGCCGTTAAATAAATATCTTGAATACGATGTAATAAGGAATGAGCCAGAATGCCTGATATATCGCAGGGTAAACGGACCACATCTCCGTATAAAGTCCCGAGAATATGAGCGCAAACATTATAGCCGCACCAATTAGGGATGCAACGGATCTGATGATAAAGTTTATCTTGTTTGCCTTGTTTATCTTCTTGCAAATGAGCAAGGATCTTACAAGACCCTTTACGGTTCCGCCCGAAACAACGATAGTAGACTTCGCTTTTACGCGCTCTTTCTTGCTTATATCCTTCATGCCCTTGATGACCTTAACGGAGCATCTCTCATCAACAGAACTTGCCTTATAGAATATGCCGGAATCGATGCAGGGGTCATTGGAACGCACGGAAACGGATATGCCTTCCTGTGCAAGGCTCTTTACGATGTAAAGGAAATCGGGCGAAACATTATATTCGATATAGAATTTCGCCATTATAACGCCGTCGCAAGCGAGATACAAGATCCTCTTGTTCGTGTCGCCCGACCAACGGTCATCGTTTTTCTGATAAAGGGATCTCACGTTGTCCTCGCCCATGTACTGTGGAACACCGATCACGATGTGTCTGCCGTCGATATCAGCTTCAACACCGATATCGGAAAGGGCACTTATCTCAGCCTTTTTGGGCTTAACATAGTCGAGCGTTGCCTGGTTCAATACTTTGGCGAGCGGACCTCCTGCGAGCGTGCAGACAGCCGAAGCATAATATATGATATTTTCTATCTTGTTGTTGCCAACAACCTTGACACTCTTGATGCGAACATCGCCGTTTTTGAAAGCGTCGTTATCGGTAAATGCCAAAACAGCCATATCGTCTATCATTTCGGGTGCGGTATCGCCGATTATGGCGGAGCCGTTCGAATATGCGCGGATGGCGCTTCCGTACATCGGAAGCTGGAAAGAAAGGAACACTGCCAAAGGCGCACTGATAAGGAATGTTACATATGTATTTGCAAAGCTTCCGTATACGCCGGCTTCGGTAGCAACAGCGGAAATTATACCGCAAACAACGGAAACGGCAAGCACAGCAAGTATCAAAAGTTTGAGTTTGCCATAGGACTTGGGGTTCTCTTTCTTTCTGGAAAGGTATCCGTCAACAAATTCCGTGTTGACCGTGCAATATACCTTTTCGCCCTCTGCGATATCGTCCGCAAATTCTTTCATCTCGGGCGAATATCTGCCGTTGGGCATAACGGTTACGGCACATTTATTTTTAAGAGTGGATATCGTTCTGAACGTCAAGATCTCCTTGCGTATCGATATAACAGAACCGATAAGCGAGAAGAGCACGCATATAGCAAAGGGGAAGTTGAACATCTTGATATTATCGCTTTCGGAGAAGAGTGCCGCCGCAGATGTGAGCACCGTCAAAATAAACGCTATCAGCGTTACGCTGTCCGGTGTAATTTCAAATCTGCAAAGGTTCTTCGCCGCCGCGATAAGATTTTCGCAAACGAGTATTGCACAAACAAAGAGCAGCGCCCATTCCACCGTGGCATAACCTGCCGCAGTGCTCATGAACGAGGGCAAGCCAAGACCGAATATGCCCATGTTTTCTATAACGAAAAGCACGAGCGCCACAACAGCGCAAACAACGGCGCGGATGCGAACGGAATTATATTTGTGTCGATAAGCGGCAAATATGCTCTTGTTCTGCTCGAAAGAGTGGTAATCGTTTTTGTTGATGGGTTCTTCCTCTTCTTCGACTTCGTGAACGGATACGGTCTCCGTTTCCATCGTGTTGTCGATAGCAACGGATGTTTCGTCGAAGATATCCTTGGGTATCTCGTTTTCGTTGCCGTTGCGAGGATCTATGCCGAACGCTTTCATCATGGCTGTGTCCGTCATCATGTTGTCGGGTTCTTCCACGATGTCATCTTCATCTTTTTTAAAGAGTTTGTCAACGGACATTTCAGCCGTTGTGAGCTTATCGTCGATAACGATGGTTTTGATCTTTCTTTCAACGACCATATCGTGCGTTTTTTCTTCCTGCGCCTCGATTATGGGAGCCTTCGTTTCTTCTTTTTCGGAAACATCGTTTACTGCGTCAACTGTTTCTCTCGCTGTATCCTGTTCTGTTTCTTCCAAAGGCTCGCTTTCGATTATTGTATCGAAAACAGTGTATTCTTCGTCTATCTCGTTCTCCTCGTCGGGAACGCAGATATCGTCGGATGTATCATCTCCCGCAAGAGATTTGAGCCAAGCAAAAATATTTATTTTTGACTTCTTTTCTTTCTTCTCTGCTTTTTCCGGTCTCTCAGCCTTTTCGATCTCTTCTACCTTCTCGAATTTTTCAGCCTTTTCAGGCTTTTCTTCAAAAGGTTTGTTCGCAGTAGCAGTAGCAGCAACGGCGATATCAGTGCCTTTTTCATTTACGGGCTGAGGCTTTTTCTCGTATCCGGGTATCTCTTCCTCCAAGGAGGCGATGCATCCGCGGTAAACGCTGGCTTTCATCTCCTTATAAGAGAGCGTGGGTATACCTGACTTTTTCTGAACTTCTATGATATGCTTGTGCAAAGTGCTGTAATCCGCTTCTTTAAGGTTCAGTTTTGCCTTGGCAGCGCCGAGATAACTGTCAAAAAGATATTTGAACTCCGCATCGGAAAGCGAGTTCATGTCTATCTGTGCCTTTGCAAAAGCGCAATCTGCAGCATTTTGGAGCATATCTTTGTCTATGCCCTTGTTATCGCCTGCAATATCGTTTATTATCCTGCTCGATTTATATTGCACATTGAGAGAGCGCAGAAGCTCATCGGCAGAAAGATCTGCGCCGACGAAACTTTTGTTTTCCTCGTTGTTCGCCATGTCTTGTCCTCCCTATCTTTAATTTTTATATCGAAAAACTTATATCACTTATTTCTCTGCTTGTAAGCCGCGTCAAAGAGCAAAACGGAAGCGGCTGTGGATACGTTGAGCGAGTTTACTTTGCCATACATCGGAATGGAAACAAGAAAATCGCATTTTTCTTTTACGAGTCTGGAAACGCCGTTTCCTTCGCTGCCCATTACGATAGCGCAGGGCAAATCAAAATCTGTGCCGTGGTAGTCTGCGCCGCCTGCTTCAGCTGCGAATGTCCAAACGCCCATCTCTTTAAGCTCATCTATCGCGGAAGCGATGTTTGTAACCTTTGCGATAGGAAGATGTTCTGCCGCGCCTGCGCTGGCTTTGAATACTGTCTGACCCAATGCGGGAGCGTGTCTTTTGCCGATAACGAGACCGTGCGCGCCTGCGCCCTCAGCGCATCTGATGATAGCGCCGATGTTGTGGGGGTCTTCAATGCCGTCGCATACGACGATAAGGGGCTTTTCACCTTTTTCAGCGGCGATCTCCATGATGCGTTCAAGGGAAACATATTCTTTTGCGGATGCGATAGCCGCAACGCCCTGATGCGCGTTACCGCCCGAGAGCTGATCGAGTTTGAATTTATCTGCTTCCGCAACATTTATACCGCGAGCTCGAGCTTCCGCAAATATCTTTGTAACGGAGCCTTCGCGTTCACCTTTGAGTATGTATATCTTTTCTATGCCTCTGCCGCTCTTGAGAAGCTCAAGTACGGGGTTTCTGCCGACGATAACATTTCCGTCAGCGGATTCTTCCGCGCGAAATTCGCGTTTTTCGCGGAAACCTTTGTTAAAATTCTTTTTACCTTTATTGTTGTTATATTCCATCATTAAATTACCTCATCTTTTTTCAGTGTACCAGCGTAAAAATGTATCAAGACCCAAATATCTGGTAAAGTCCTTGTTGATACTCGTATAGCCAAGCTCTATCTTGCCCGACTCGGAAACGAAAACAAAAACATCCGCTTTCTTGACATATTGGCTCGTAAAGCCTGCGCCGTCCAATATCTTTGCGATATATTCGGTGGCTGTCTGCTCGCCTATAGCCATGCTGTCGTCAACGCTCTTCATAACAGAAGAGAAGTCAACGTAAGTAAGCGTGATGCTTCCCTGCTCCTCGCCCTCTTTTTCGGAATATCCGATATAAGAGCAAAGCTTTTTAACGGTATCGAGCTGTTCCTCGGAAAACATTTGGGAATAAGTGCTTATCTGGTCGAAATAATCAATGGAGCCTTCCGCAATGCATTGGGACATTTTTTCAACATCGAATTTTTTCAACGCAACAAAAAATCCCTCCAAGGATGCTTTGGCGGAAACCGTGCCGCACGCACAAAACGCACAAACGGCAAAAACGAGCGCCAACGCGCCTGATATCATCTTTTTCTTCAAAAACATCACTCCGATCTTACTTCTTTTTTATTAAAACAATGCTTTTACCGGTTCTTTATATTGTACCACAAACAAAAGCTTTTGTATATATTTTTTTAAAACTATTTTCGGTTTTTTACAAAAAAGCTCACCTCGCGGCGGCTATAATATGTATGTTTACAAAATTCAACAAAAGACTTTTTCCTCTCGCTGCAGAGCACATATCAAAGGGTTTGGATTTTAGCTCGGAGCCTTTCGCGCATAGCTCAAATTTTATCGATAACAAAATTATTACTATGGGAAACGGGCGACTACAGTTCGCCCTACGGATGGCAATACAAATGAATTTGTAGGGCAGGGTTTTGCTCCTGCCGCTTGAACCAAAGTTGCGGCGTTGATGCGCTTTATTTCAGCGAGCAAAAGCCATAAGCTAAATGTTCAATCCGATATCGTCGAGGTCCCACGCACCCTGCGTGGGTAGCCGACGTGATGAGGTTCAAATCATCGATTGAGGCTCCCACAACGTGGGCAAAGCGAAGGGCTTTTTTAGCTTTTTGCAACTTTTTCTTTAAGCAAGAAAAAGTTGATAGAACCTTTTGCCAACTTTTCTTTCAGACAAATAAAAGCTTATTAAATCAAAACCCGATGGATATTTGAGATCCATCGGGCGAGCTATTCTTATCTTTATTTGCAAAGTTCTTCCGCAAGCGCCTCTGTCTGCGCTTCGCTTTCGCTGTTCAAAGCGGACAATATCTTCACACCGGTTTCCGTGTAAGTGATGTTTTTGCAGTTTTCCAGCATATTCTTCATCACCTTTGTTGCCATGGGTGCCCAACTGCCGTTCTCAATAAAAGCGACTGTTTTGTTGCTGAAATTTCGCTCCGTGAGATGCTCTATATATTCGCGCATGAACGGAAAGATATCCGCGTTGTATGTCGTTGTTGCAAACACTGTTTTATCGTATTTGAACGCTTGAGCCACAGCCTCCGCCATATCGCATCTTGCAAGGTCAAATACTTTCACGTTAGCGCATCCCTTTGCGGAAAGCTTCTCCGCAAGGAGCAAAGCGGCTTTTTTCGTGTTGCCGTAAACTGACGTATAAGCGACTACGACACCGCTCTCTTCTGCCGTGTAGCTTGACCATTTTTTATAAAGGTCTATGTTGTGTCCGATATCGCCCGAAAGCACGGGACCATGGAGCGGACATATCATCTTTATATCGAGCGCCGATGCCTTTTTAAGGAGCATCTGTACCTGCGCGCCGTATTTACCGACGATACCTATATAGTAGCGGCGAGCTTCGTCATCCCAAGCTTCTTCACCACCGTCAACAGCGCCGAATCTGCCGAAACCGTCGGCAGAGAAAAGAACTTTATCTTCTTTATCATATGAAACTATTACTTCGGGCCAATGCACCATGGGAGCCGTTACAAAAGTAAGCTCATGCTTGCCGAGCGAAAGTGTTGCGCCCTCGCCAACAACTATCTGCTTTTCCGCAAAGTCATCGCCGAAGAAATTCTTCATCATAGCAAAAGCTTTTGCAGAAGAAACTATCTTAGCCTCGGGGTATGCTTTCGTAAATGTAACTATATTTGCGGAATGGTCGGGTTCCATGTGATGCACCACAAGAAGATCGGGCTTTCTTTCGCCCAACACGTTTTTGATGTTTGCAAGCCATTCTTCGCCGAATCTTGCATCAACGGTATCCATAACGGCAATTTTATCATCTATAATAGCGTAAGAGTTATATGACATACCGTTCGGAACCGAATACTGTCCCTCAAAAAGATCGATTTTTCTGTCATTTACACCTATGTACTTAATGTCATTTGTAATATTCATAAAAAATTCTCCTTTATCTTCGTATGCGGAAGCACAGTTTCTTTATAATTATAAGTATAGTATATTTTTTTAAAGTTGTAAAGAGGATCTCCCTAAACAAAAAATATCACTTGCCGCATTACGCATTACAAGTGATATTTTATATGATATTATTTTGTCAAGCTCAAGAAAAGATCTGTCATGAGCGAATCGCGCTTGATGTTGTATACATATCTTATCGGATATTTGCCGTCATCTTTTGCGTATACGCCGTCATACGTCGGTATCTTCGCGGGAACGACAGCGGATTCCATAAATCTGTCATCATCGTTCAAAAGCCATGCCACCGCCGTAACGTCCCATATAATGCGCGTCCAAGCTCTGGGTGCGTTATATTTTCTCTTAACATGGTCTTCTGCGGCGACAATAGTGTTTTTGCAAAGATAATCTGCTATATCGTTCTTGCCGCCAAGCCACGTGCGAAGTTCCTCGCCCGAAACGGCAAAACTGTTCACAACGCCCACGCACGGCAACTGAACGAACGGCACACCGCTCTGCATCACGACTCTTGCGGCGGCTATATCCTGTCGCATATTAAATTCTTTCGTATCGTGGTAATGGTGTGCGTGGCCGCCGAGCCATACGACAACACAATTTTCAGCAACATTTTTGTTGAGCAATATAGCGGAAGCTATATTTGTTATCGCGCCTATCTCAACGACATATAGCGGTCTTTCGGGTGAGTATTCCTCAGCTCTTTTTGCAAGGTCTTGCGCCGCAGGAGATATCACGGGAGTATTCTCGTTTTCAAGATATCCTTTCGAGCCTTTGAAAACACTTATATCCTTTTTCATAAGCGAAAGGAGCTTGTTTATCTCGTCAAAACTCTTTTCCATGCCGTCCTCGGGTCACTCCGAGTTACTGTTGAAGAACGGCGCAGCATATATTGCCTTGGTGTTAAGCTTCTCTTTGGAATTTAAAAGGTACGCTATAGCAAATTGATCGTCTATCTCGTTGTATGCGTCCGTGTCCAATACAACATCCACAACGCCTGCCGGCACCGATAGATTTTTGAGTCTTTGTTCCTGTGTCATAAGATATTCTCCTCTCACAAACGATCGATATCAAGTTTTTTATGGCTATAAGCAGAAAAGATAAAAAAAGAACGACAACTTTCTTTCGAAAATTGTCGTTTCTTCTGGCAGCGGCACTAGGATTCGAACCTAGGTAATGACGGAGTCAGAGTCCGTTGCCTTACCGCTTGGCGATGCCGCTATGTTTTATTCTGTTGTGTCGGTAGCCTTGCGCTCTCGACGGGTATAAGTATATCAAATATCGCGACATTTGTCAAGGGGTTTTTTGAAATTTTTTTAATTTTTTTCAAAACATTATTTTTTGCCGTTTTTATGGTGCTGTATCGACATATTTCCGCATACATTTTTTCTTGCTTCAATGCGCCTATGCCGAACGGTATGTTTCTTCGGTCGGCATAATATCTTCATATATTAAGGACGTTTCGAGTATGCTTCCATAATATAATAGGTAAAAATATACTCTGTCCGACGCAAACCAAAAGTCTGCCGCCGCAATTTGTTTCTTTATGGTGTGAAAAAGAGGACATTTCTGTCAATTAAGTTACTTTTTTGTGCTGTTATATATATTTTTTGTTTAAAACGGCGAAAAGAAAAAAGAAAATGATACTGTTTTTTTATAAATTTCACTTGACAGATTAAAGTTTCAAGTTTATAATATAATTAACAAAAACTTAACAAGTCATGCAATTTGATTTTTCTAATTTGCGGGAAGCTGTGATTTCTTGATAAACGACATAAACAATCTTTTAAAAGACGTTAAAAGCGGCAAACCGCTTTCTTTCGATTCGGTCTATTCCTTATATACTCCGCTCATCGAAAGCGCAGTGTCAAAATGCATGAAAGCCTATTCCATTTCGGAACACGAACGCGACGACCTTGTGCAGGAAGCCGCCCTTGCCCTTTACAAAGCGGCATTGGCTTTCGATAATTCAAAAGGTGTCTCATTCGGGCTTTACGCCAAAATCTGTATTCAGAACAGAATAATATCTTATATTCGCAGCAACAGGCAAAACGGCGACGCCGAGCAGGCACCTTACGATTTCTACTGTGATATGCCCGGGGACGATACCCCCGAACAGCTTTTCATCAGCGAGGAAGCGATAAAGGAGCTTAATTCCAAAATAGATGCTTCGCTTACCGATTTTGAAAGCTCTGTTTTTCGACTCTATCTCGAGGATCTTTCTTACGAGGATATATCCCATGCCCTCTCAAGATCAAAAAAATCCGTGGACAACGCTATCAGCAGGATCAAAGCAAAGTTGCGAAAGCTTTTATGAGTTTCTTAGTCTATTTTTGATTTATATTTTTTCGCGTTTTCCTTCTTAATGTTTAGATCGTGCTTCTTATGCCCAAATAGCTTAACGAAAAGCGTTGTTCCCACAAAGATGACAGTTGGAATCTGTCTTAGGGCAAAAATTTTATACCATATTTTTTAAGCGAGGTAAGACAAATGTATCAGGACAAAACATTAGTTTGCAAAGATTGCGGCGCAGAATTCGTTTTCACCGCAGGTGAACAGGAATTCTATGCAGAGAGAGGCTTCCAGAACGAGCCCCAGAGATGCAAGAGCTGCCGCGACGCAAGAAAGAATGCAACTCGTCCCGCAAGACAGCTTTTCACAACAACTTGTGCAAAATGCGGCAAGGAAGCTAAAGTTCCCTTCCAGCCCAGCAACGACAGACCTGTATACTGCAGCGAATGCTATGCAGCTATGAAACAGGACCAGCAGTAATTTAAGCTATTAAAGAATTGCTCACCCCGTCGGTTTTTCCGACGGGGTTGTTGTTTATTTGCGCTTTTATCCATTTATTTTTATCATTTATATTGTTTTTTCGGTTGACTTTGAGATATATTACACTTATAAC
>CAZERM010000014.1:0-23592 GCA_964514555.1 uncultured Lachnospiraceae bacterium
CCATAGAGCCAATCGCCTACGGCACCGTATGCATAGTGGTTGTAGGAGTTCATGTCTGTGCTCCAAAAGCTGCCGTCTTCCTTGATACCGTTCCAATGTTCCCACATAGTAGTGGCACCGTGGTCAACAGAATAGAGCCAAGAGGGGTTCTGATCCTGGAAAAGGAGCTTATAGGCAATATCTGTCTTGCCGTTGGAGGAAAGTACATGAAGGATATAGGGTGTTCCTACAAAGCCTGTGGACATACGATCGCCGAAATCGTGGATAAGTTCTTCAAGCTTGTCTGCAAGAGCCTTTCTTTCTTCGGGCAAGCAGAGGTTGAAGTGGAGGATGAGCACGAGCGCTGTCTGTGTCATACCGAGTCTGATGGAGTCAACCGTTGCACGCTTCTGTTCGGGAGTGGGGTTGATCTCCGTAAGCGGAAATTCTGCTTTGGGCATACCGTTTTCCATAAAGTATTCGCGGAATTTTGCAACTACTTTATTGTAAAGTTCGCGGTATTCGCTAACATCTTCGCCGAGCACTTCGCCTGCTTTGACAACGAGGTCAGCCGCATTTGCAAAGTAAGCGGAAGCGATAAGGTCATTGGATGTCGCGCCAACGTAAACATCGCCGCCTGCATCCATTGCAAGCCAGTCGCCGTAATGGTAACCGCCGAGCCACAAATATTCTTCGGGACCGAAGCCATGGATATAATCTACCCATTTCTTCATCATTTCAAAGTTTTCGGCGAGCATTTCCTTGTCGCCGTATGCTCGGTATATTTCCCACGGAACGATAACGGCAGCATCGCCCCAAGCCGCCGCGATTCTTGTCGGGTGAGCCTGAGGAGCCCATTCGGGACAAACACCCCAAATAGCGCCGTCTTTTCTCTGGTCAAGGCGAAGGTCGCCGAGCCACTTCTTAAAGAAGTTTGCTACGTTGAAGTTCATCGCAGCCGTGCGGCAGAATACCTGTGTATCACCTGTCCAGCCAAGACGTTCGTTTCTCTGAGGGCAGTCTGTGGGAACATCGAGGTAGTTGCTCTTCTGACCCCAAATGATGTTGTGGTAGAGCTGATTGATCCTCTTGTCGCCGCATTCAAAATAGCCCGTACGTTTCATATCCGTATGAACGACGATAGCACGGATAGCGTTGAGGTCAATGGGCATATCGGGATATTCTTCGATTCTTATGTATCTGAATCCCTGGAAAGAAAATTCGGGTTTATATCTTCTCTGTGTACCGTCGAGAACGAATGTTACACGGTTCTCGGCTGCACGATAGTTGGCGTTATAGAAGTTGCCGTCTTTATCGAGCACTTCGGCGCAAGTAGTAACGATTCTTTCGCCCTTCTTGCCTTTTACGTTAAATTCAACATAACCTGTCATATTCTGACCGAAGTCGATAACAGTTTCACCCTTGGGTGTAGTGATGATCTCGATAGGAGCGAGTCTTTCGTGTTCCGTTACACCGTCGCCGACATTCGCAACAACCATGGTGTCATAGTTGTCGTTAACGGCATTTCCGAGAAATTCGGGTGTATGTGTTGTATCGAGCGTTTCGCCGTTGTAGATATCGGCAAAAACAACAGGAGAAGTATATACTTTCCATGTTTCGTCCGTATTGAACACTTCTGTTGTGCCGTCCTCGAATTCAGCCGTAACCTCTGCAAGGAGGATAACATGGTCGGAGTAGCAGTTCACGCTTGAGTCATAGCCGAGATGACCGACAGCCCAACCGGGAGCTACTGTGATATCGAACTTGTTTTCAGCTTTTACCTTGTCAGTCATGTCATATGTCTGGTACAAGATCCTTCTGTTATAGCTCAAATAACCGGGAGTGAGTACGTTTTTGCCGAGTTTTTCGCCGTTAAGCTCTGCTTTGTAGACACCGACGGATGTAATTTCCGCTTTGATGCTCTTGACAGCTTTGTCAAAAGCAAATTCTTTGGAAAATACTATAGCCGCGCCGTCTTTATTTACAGGGCTTTTTATCCATTTGATATTTTTCATAAAATGTTCCTTCCTTGGAAAAATTATATTTTACAATATTATATTCATTGTATCATAAATCAGACGTTATGTCTATAAATCATTCAAAAAAAGACCGCACAAAATATTTACGCAACCGTCAACACCCAAAAGCGTGCTGTCCAAAACGATATCGTAATTTCTGAAATCGTCCCATTTTTTCGCTGTGTTTGCGTAATAGTAATTGGCGCGTTTTTTATCAAAGCGTTTTCTTACCGTTTCCGCATCCTTTTCGGAAATGCCGTAGTCTTCTTTAACACGTTTTTTCTTTTCTTCGTCGGAAGCACGAATGAATACTCTTACCACACCGGGTCTGTCCTTGAGCGCTTCGGAAGCGCAATGACCGAGGAATACTCCCTTGCCCTGAGATGCGAGCCTCTTTATCATAAGCTGCTCTGCAACATATATATGACCCTCGTTTGCAAGCATATCGGGGTCGCCGGACTGTGCGCGACCGATTATAAACACGGAATAAAGGAAGCTGTTCGTTACAGTCTCCTCGTACTGCTCTATGCGCTCCGTGGAAATGTTATATTCCTTGGAGACTTCTTCGAGTATCTCGTGGCCATAGCACGGCACACCGCATTTTTCGGCAAACTTACGAGCTATCTCTGTGCCCGCGCTGCCATATTCGCGTTCAATAGTAACATAATTACATTTCATAGATATATCTCCCTTGTTTAATTAAAATCTTTCGGTCTGCACTTTTTGGCAAGGTCAGCCATCCTCATATCAAGGTCTGCACTAACCCTGGCGCAAGCGTTAAGCTCCGCACTCATCTCATCTGTAAAGAAAATGTCCTTTTTATAGCGGAGCTGATGTTCAAGGCTCGCCCAAAAGTCCATTGCTATCGTTCGGAGCTGTATCTCGACCTTCATCGTTCTCTTCTCGTGTGCCAAAAATATCGGTATCTCCACGATAAGATGAAGGCTTCTGTATCCGTTCTCTTTTGTTTTCTTTATATAATCCTTCTTTTCGATAAGAGTAACATCGTCCTGCTTCAAAAGAAGATCCGCAAGCATATAAACGTCATCTATAAACGAACAAACAACTCTTACGCCTGCTATATCTCGGATATAGCGCTCCATATTCGCAAGGTCGAGCGGATAGGCGTTTCTCTCCATCTTACGCAATATGCTTATCGGCTTTTTGATCCTTGTTTTTATGGTGCTTATCGGCTGTCTGTCATATTGAAGCGAAAATTCCTCGTTCAACACATTGAATTTCGTTTCTATCTCCATCATGGCACATTTGTAATACGTCATCAGCTTGGTAAAGCCGTGCGTTCCCTGCATAAGATTTTCAAAGATCCTAACGGAATGTTCGTTCACAAGCGCTCCGTCTTCTTCCATACTTAAAAGGTTTTTGCTTTCTTCGCTTACCATTTATTATCTCCTTTCCATAGGTATGTTTTTATCGCAATATAATTCTACCACAATTTATTGAACTTGTCATCACTCAAAGTTAATTTATTGTGAATTTTGTGAAAAAGCACCTATAAAAAGCTAAAAAATGTGCAAATATGATAAATGAATTATGCGTTATACAACATCAGAGCCGCTTTCTTGTCTTTTTTTCATTCTGCGCCAGTTGTAAAAACCGTAAAGGTCATTTGCCAAAAACATGACGAAGCAAAGGATCATGGGAAGGTATGCTATATCTTTAATGCTCGCCAATATCCACAAGATTATCAAAACTATGTCATTTGAAGCATATCCCAACGCATAGTAAGGCGTTCTCACGAACGAGAGCGAAGCCGCAAGAAAGCTCGTCGCAACGGATATCGTGCTGAACAAAAGGTTAGCCGTGCCGAGTGCTTTCAATATAAAGTAGAAAATGAATGTTATCACCAATGTGATCAAAGCTATTATGAGAAGTTTCTTGGGCGTAAGGCGGCTTACTTTAACTTCCGTAGCACCGCTGTCATCGCTTTTCACATCGGCGCTCGCTTCTTTTTTATAGGGATGTTTGAGCCAAGCAAAAACATTTACAAGCGCTATAGGCGCGGACATTCCGACGTAAGTTATCATCTCGCCGTAATAGCCCGTCTTAAAAGATACTATACCGTAAAGCGCCGCAAATACCACTATCATGCCTTGACCCAAAACATAGCCTTTGGCTACGAATATGAGCGATGTTACACCGATGAGCGAAGCCAAAAGCGTCAGATAATTCCCTCCCTTGGAGAGCAGAAATGAGCAAGATACGACAATTACCGATGTGAGCCAAAGCCCAAATTCGAACTTTGTCAATGTCTTAAAGGGGTTTTTGAATTTCATAAAATTCCTCCTGAATATAGAATATAAAAAAATATGCACCCGTACAAAGCATATCTACAAAGACCTAACGATATGCCCGACGAATGCAGCTGCATTATACTACCCGGTGGCAGTTTTCTTGTGAATTATAACATATAGTAAGAAATTTGTCAATAAAATCAACGAATAAATTTACAAACCGCATTTTTTATGGTATAATATACGCAGTTAGATTTGCAAGCAAACATTTTTGCTTCATGGTACAATACTTTAAAATCTTAAACAAAAAGGCGGTTATTATGTTAACTATCTACCCTATCTTTTTAGCTGTGATGAGCATTATCGCGTTCATACTTTACGGCGCAGATAAACGCAAAGCCATCAAAAAAGCTTGGCGCACACCAGAAGCGGTGCTTCTCGGCTTCGGTTTCTTCGGCGGTGCCGCAGGCGCTCTCCTCGGTATGAGAGCATTCAGACATAAAACAAAACATTGGTATTTCTGGTTCGTAAATATCGCCGGCATCGCTTGGCAGATAGCGCTTGCCGTGCTTCTTATAATCAAACTCTGATAAAAATACATTATTGAACCACAGGAGGAAAACATGAAGATTGCCATTCTTGACAGAGGAACTCTCGGTGCGGATATAGACCTTTCTCCGCTTCGCTCCATAGCCGAGACGGAAGAATATGAAAAGACCGCACCCGAACAGGTCGCTTCGCGCTTGATCGATGCGGATGTTGCCGTTGTAAACAAGATAAAACTCAACAGAGAAAATCTTCCCTTTTGCAAAAACTTAAAGCTCATTTGCGTTGCGGCAACGGGCTTTGACAATATCGACACGGAATATTGCAAAGAACATAACATCGCCCTTTGCAACGTACCGGGATATTCAACCGAAAGCGTGGCACAGATAACACTCGCAATGGTGCTCTCCCTCGTTTCTCACATGACCGAATACAGAAATTTCGTTCATTCGGGCGAATATTCCGCTTCGGGAACGGCAAACAAGGTTACTCCCGTATTTCATGAGATGTCCTCTATGACATGGGGAGTTGTCGGCGGCGGTGGCATAGGCTCTCGCGTGGCGGCAATAGCGCAAGCGCTCGGTTGCAAAGTGCTCATGTGCCGCAGACAAAAGGACGAACGCTATGAGCAGGTCGATATAGACGAGCTTTGCCGCCGTTCGGACATCATCTCGCTTCATGTTCCGCTCAACCCCGGCACGGAAAAGCTCATAAACAGCGAAAGGATAGCAGAGATGAAAGACGGCGCAGTTTTGGTAAACGTCTCTCGCGGCGCTGTAACGGACGAAAAAGCGCTTGCGGATGCTCTTGTGAGCGGCAAACTCGGAGGTATCGGAATAGATGTTTATTCCTGCGAACCGTTCGGTTGCGACCATCCTTTTTACGGTTTGCTCGATAAAGAAAACGTATGCCTCACTCCGCATATGGCTTGGGGCGCGGCAGAAGCTCGCAATAGATGCGTAAGAGAGATAGGAAAAAATATCTCCGCTTTCTTTGCTGGCGAAGAACGCAACAGGATCGTTTGATGTTTTTCACATTCATATCAGATATTTTTGAAAAAAACAAATATTTTTGCCAAAACAACTTTATTTATTAACATTTCAGCGTTATAATCTTTATATGATCTCTATTCGGAGGATATTTTTATATGAATATAAAAAACAAAAAAACGATATTGACGTTATACACCGTCATCGCAATGATAGCGGGCGCATCGCTGGCAATATGGCGAACGGTCTTGTTAAAGCAGACTTTCGACCCATATGACGGCACATTCGAGCTTGGCTCGGGTAAGACTTTGCTCATGTTCGAATACATCCTGCTCCTGGCATCCGCCGTTGCCGCGACATCATTTTTCTTTATAAAAGGCACATCGTTTAAAAGAGCCTCTTCAAAAGATTCCGCGGCTGCATCGTATATATACCTTGCCTGCGGCTTGATACTTGCAACTGTTGCTTTGATATCTCTTGTATATTATTTCGGCGATATCTTCGCTATCAAAAACAATTCGGGCTTTACAAAGATAGGCACGCCCACAGCGTTTATACTTCTTTTATTCGCAGCGGTATATTTCTTTGTTTCCGCAAAGCCGAAATATGAGGAACAATCGTTCAAAACGGTATTGTCCTTCGCCGCTCCGCTTTTTGTCATCGCTTACGTTATAGCATCTTATTTCAATTCCGATTTCGTTTACAACGATTTCAACCGTATCACTTGCCATCTCGCATTTTTGGCTATATTGTTGTTCTCTCTTTCGGAATCGAATATGCTCTTGAACAGACCCGCGTTTGCGCTCCGCTTCATTTCTTCCCTTTTGTGCATCATCCTCATCCCTGCGTATATCGTGCCGATGACGTTGCTTGCTTCATTTTGGGAAGTAAGCTTCTCTTCGACATTGCTCTTTGAATTTTCACAAGTGGCGTTCCTCGTTTACGCTGTTTACAGCGCAATACACGCTATCTCTCACCTCGAACTTTGCAAAAAAACCGATGATACATCAGAACAAGCTCAATAAACAAAATAAGACCCAATGGAGGTAATCCATTGGGTCTTTACTTTTATGTATCAACTATTATTTCTGTTTTTCTTTAACTTCGATAAATCTCCAAGCGAGAGAACCGATAGCGTTACCGATAACCATTATAAGAAGGTAGCCGATGATCTTAGGCTGGAAGATACCTGTTCCGTAATAAGAAACAAAGTAGAAGAAAGAAGCCATAGAGTGCTCAAAACCGCACATGATGAACACAGAAATAGGCATCATTACCATAAGAGGGTTCTTGGAACCGCGGAAAAGAGTTACCGCAAGATACATCATTATACCGCAGCAGATAGCAAGCAAAAGTACCTGCCACCAAGAATGAGCAAGTTTGCCTTCGCAGATGCTCTTGAGACGAGCTTCTTTGATACCAACGGAACGATAAAGCGCAGAGCCTACCGTAAGACCGATAAGGTTGCCCAAAAGCGTTGTAAGCAACGCAGGAAGATCTTTAACACCGGATATAAAGCCTACTTTACCTGTATAAAGGTTGTAACCTCTGTAGAGGATAGCGAGCAAGCCGAAAGAGAACATAAGGCTTCCGAAGAAGGAATCTTCAATAGCCAAGTATGTCATACCGGCAAAAACGATAAGTAAGCCTGAAAGGATTGATTTTCTGAGATTTGAAAAAAACGTTTCCACAATGACACTCCCAATAAATAATATTTTTAGCGCGTTATCTGACCGCGTAAACATATATATTATACCACAAAATTACACCTTTTGTCAATATATAAGAAAAAAAGCAGTCTGTTTTTTACTGCTTTTTTATCTTTTATCATATATCTGCGCTGTTACCGAAAAATATCGAGAAGCTCCGAAAGCTTAAATATGCACATATCGGCAAGGATATAGTTTTTTGCCCTGCCTATGCCTATCGTTGTCATGCCTTTGCTCTTTGCCGTGTCTATTGCGGAAAAAGCATCTTCCACAACGGCACATTCTTTCGGCTCTACACCGAGGTTCTTCGCCGTACTGAGCAAAACATCGCTTTTCGACTTATCGATATCGACGGCGGCGAGCTTATATCCCCTCTGCCGCAAAGTAAAAAATGTCTTTTTCGCTTCTGCCGACGATTCCACTGTTTCAGACCCGAAGATTATCGCTTGAATATTCAATATTGCCCTCCTGCATTTAAGAATAAGTTTATTTTTCCCGCTTTTTCAAGCAATAATCAACGATGTGGTTTTTGCCGTCGAATTTAAAAATAAATTCTTTCATGCGTTCTTCGTCTGTTTCCACTATCCTGCCGTCGAGCACGATACCGCTCTTTTCCGCCAAAGCATAACGAACGGCATATTCTGTGCCTTTTAAATTTATAAGAAGCTCGGCGTTGTCGAATGTTTCGTTTATGTGCGGACGGATGCAAAAACCTCTCTCGTTTTGCGTGTAGCCGAAAACTATCTCTATTATCGTTTTTCGGTACCATGCGGCGGCACCCGTGTAAAAGCTCCAACCTCCCCTGCCGGAACATTCCGCGTGCGAATACACGTCCCCTGCCAAAGCATACGGCTCTATCTTATATCGCTCTGAAAATGACGTATCCTTGCTCATCAGCGCCGGATCAAGTGCTCGAAGGACTTCTATCCCCTCGTCCACCTTGCCGCTCATAAGCATAGCGGCACTTGCCCACACTGCGGCATGGGTATATTGTCCGCCGTTTTCGCGTATACCGGGAAGATACCCTTTTATATATCCGGGTCTTGCTTCGCCGCGGTCAAACGGTGGCGAGAGCAACCTCCAAAAGCCAAACTCTTTGTCGTAAAGCTTCTCGTATGCTTTTTCTATTGCCGCTTCGCCGTTGAGATCATCACTTTCGAACATCCGCTCCATAAAAACAGCAAAACTTTGTGAAAGAGAATCTATCTCGCATTCGTCATCGCCCTTTTTGCCGAGCGGCGTGCCATCATCGTAATAACCGCGCAAAAACCAGCCGTCTTTAAACGCAGCTTTTACCGCATCGTAAAGTTTTTTTGCATTTTCATCAAAAAAGCGAGCATCTTCTTTGCAACCCAAACGCTTACATAGCCGTGCAAGACGAAGATATACTATCGCACAAAATTCCGTGAGCCAAACGCTCTCGCCCTTGCCGAGTATGCCGACATTGTTCATGCCGTCGTTCCAATCTCCTCCGCCGAACAGCAAAAGCGAATGTTCGCCGACTCCGCGCTTGTGAACAAGGCGCGCCGCCCTCATCATATGCTCAAAAACAGTTGCCTCTCCCTCAAAGAAAAGCTCCTCATATCGCTCTTTTTCGCGTTCATCCAGCTCTTTCGAAGAAAGAAAAGACACTTTCACATTTAGCAGGTCAACTTCACCCGTCTTTTCGATATATTCGCAAACGGCGTAAGGCAACCACAAAAGGTCATCCGAATATTTTGAGCGAAGCCCTATTTCTTTTCCACGGTATTCGTGCCACCAATGCGCCGCATCCCCCTCTTTATATTGGTGAGCGGCACACCGCAATATCTGCTCCCTGCAAAGATCCGGCGCATTTTCAATGAACGAGAGCGAATCTTGCAGTTGGTCGCGAAAACCGTATGCTCCGCCGACTTGATAAAATCCCGAACGTGCAAAAAACCTCGAATAAAGCGTCTGATACGGGAACAAAAAGTTCACCGATATATCAAAAACAGGCTCGCTCGTTTTTATCCTTATCTTGTCGAAAAGATCATAAAGCTTCCGTTTATCCGCCTTGCTTTTGCAACGGCTCATGATATCCTCGCGCGTGTATTTTTCGCTGACAGCGCCGATGAAAAACGCTATCTCCTCGTCCTCCACTTTCGGCGTTACGCATAAGCAAGCAACATCTTCGCCGATAAACGATACATTCCCGTCAGAAATAAGCTCCACACGGTTCAAAAAAGATGTGTTTTTATGCGAAGAAGTGATGAGTGCCGAAATGTCGCCCCCGAATACGGAAGACATTACTATACTTTCGCCGTATCTTTCGAAAATATATTCATTTTCCGTGCGTTTGCGCTCGCCAAGACACGGCTCAACAGCAAAAATAAGCTTTATTCTGTCGTGCATTATATCACTTTCGATGATGCTAAAACCGATTCTTTTTATCGGCGCATCAGCAAAGACGGAAACTCGCAAACCGTATTTCACTCCGCCCGCTTCACCGAAATATTCCGCATCTCCTCCCGAGAATCTGACGGTCTCGGCACAAGATACAAGGTCTGCATCCTCGAAAATGCTCTTGTCAAAGCTGTCATATATGCGGAGCAACAGCTTTTCGCCGCTGTCCTCGCGCATATTGTCCGCCGTGTGCGGTGTCAGCTTGCCTAGCGCGGCATTTTCAAAATAGGTAAAACCAAGTGAATTTTCCGTTATCACCGTGCCGAAATCCCTTTCGGCTAAGATATAGGCAAACGGCACGTTGCCGTGCGGCTTTTTCACGATAAAGCCGTCATCCGTAAAATATCCGCATTTGCCGTCCAATGCAAGGTCCGCAGAAAGATAGACTGTCTTTTTCGCCTTTGATAAAAGCTTTTCCTGCGCTTTTTGCGAAATCTCAACAGTGCTCATATTCTTAGTGAAATATGAACTTATCGGCAAGAAAAGATACGTCTTTGCCGCGCTTATCTTTTCCAAAACAGCCTTTTCTTGCTCAGAAACGGCGCCGTCGCATATGAGAAATATGCCATTCTCGCGCCCGATAAAATTGCGGCAACCTTTTTCTGTAATACATTCCTCTATCTTTTTTCTGTTTGATAGATTATATAGATTGCTCTCGCCGTACATCACAATAAGGTCAAATCGTTGTCCGCGTATACACATATACTTGTATACGCCTATCAAAAGTGCGAGCGCATCAAGTTCACTTTTGTCCGCTTTTTTCATCCTTGCAAGAAGCAAGCGGTTTTCTCCCGATATGCCGTGCTTCCAAAGGATATCTTTTGTCGCTTTAAAATTCGGCAAACGGTCGCTTTTGCTTCCGAAATAAAACGAGCGAAGTATATAATTTTCCAGCATTGCCGTTTTCGGCGATATTCCCGAAGCACCGTATTGGAGATGTGCCACGTCGCTTTTGCGAAGTATGACAAGCCGCCTTCCCAAGTCCGCGATCATATATCGTACATCGTCCTCATTTTGCGAGCACGCAAGAACAAAAGCGCATATGCCTTTTTTGTCCATATCGGCGCTACGCATCGCCAACGCAGGGATTATCATGGCACCCAAAGTATTTTTAAACTCTCCCTTTGATGCAAACGACATAACATCTCGTTCATCGTACAAAAGCGGCAATATCTCGTCTCTTTTTGTGTCGAATGCGCCGCCTTTTATATCGGGATAAGCTTTTATACCGAGAAAATTTTTGCTCTCTCCGCCGTTTTTTGCGCGGCGAGAGAAAATAAGCGCTTCTTCCTCTGCGGCATATCCACTCTCCAAGAAAAGGTTAGCAAAGCTCCTGTGCGAAAGAAAAGCTTTTTCTTCCTCCATTATCGGCTCGCCGTATATGAACGCATGGGCACTTTTCACGTCCCCTGAAAGTTTGCACCAAACAGCGACCATCTCTCTATCGGAAAACACTCGCAAGTGTAGCTCCGCTTTTATCGTTTTGCCGTCTTTTTCGTGCTCCGAAATATAAGATATCTTATATTCATCATATATAAATGAAAACCTCGAAGTAAACAGCTTATTCCTCTGTGAAAGCGGCACGAGCGGAAGCACTTCTCCGTCAGCCACGGCGTATATTTGCAATCCACCGCCGAGCGAAAACCTCTCAAACTCGGAGCGAAAAAGCGCATTTTCGCCGTTGTATATCGCTATATGCCCCGATGACGAAGCCAATATCCGCGTTTTGTTGTTCGATATCATCGCCATATCAGGGCAAAGTATATCGTATCTTGCTCTTATCTCTTTGACATCTTCTCGATACACGAGCAAAGGTTTTTCTTCGCGTTTATTTTTGGATTTCGTCGGCACCGTCGGCGCATTTACGGATATCTTTTCGCACAACAGCTCACGCGAAGCACGAATTTTCGGTATTTTCATAAATCGGCGTACAAAAATATTTTCTTTCAATATATTCACGGAAGCAATAAAACTCATGCCGACATGGTGCGCCATATAGCTTTTTACGATACCGTAACCGTTGCCCACTCTGCTCTTTTCAATGTCTATCGCCTCGTAAAATCCGTATTCGCCGTATGCGCCCAGCTTTTTCAGCTCACGCAGATTATCAAGGCAAACTTCCGCGCCGTATCCCAACATCAAAAACGATGAATACGGCGAAATGACCGCGCTGTTTCTTCCGCTCGGATCGAGCGACAATCGAGAAAGCCCAAACGCCTTATATTGATAATTCATCTCTGCATCAAATTGCCAATATCCGCTTTCGGACACACCGAAAATATCGCATCCGTTGCATTTTGTCGCGTGCGCTTTCTCTGTTCGAAACGCAAAGCAGAGCGCCTCATCGGAAAGTGAATCGGGGATTATCGGCAAAAAGAGCGCAGGCATAAAATATTCAAATGTTGTGCCGCTCCACGAAGCAACACCGATATAGCCTCTCGCTGAAACTATCGGGCGAGCCATCGCAAAAAAATGCTCTCGCGGTACCTGTCCCGTTGCCACGGCATAAAAGCTCGTCATGCGTGCTTCGCTCATAAATGTATCATAAAAAGAATCGCTGTATCGCTCGTTCCTCGCATCATATCCTATATAGAAAAGCCTTGCTCCCTCGTCATAAAGCGCTGAAAACTCCGTTCTTTTGATGATGCCCTCATATATCCGTATCACATCCAAAAGCTTTGGACATTCAAAAGCATATTCCTTTGCGCCCTCGCAAAAAGATGACAGTGCGCAAACAAAATTCCCCGAATCCACCGTGGAAATAAACGGCTCGCCTATCACTTTCAAGGTCTTTATATCGTACCAATTATACAGATGACCTTTCCACGTCAGCAATTTAATAAGAGTCATAGCCGTCTTTTCCGCGTAATATTCAAATTCATCGCAAGTAATAAGCGAAATATCCCTCGCACCCAAAAGCGAGGCAAGATAAAGTCCGATGTTCGTCGGCGAAGTGCGATAAGCCGTACGCTCCACGGGCGAGACCTGATAATTATCCGGCGGCAAAAAATTTGTCTCCTCGTTTACAAAGTTGCGGTAAAATCTCCACATACGCGAAGCATAAGAATATAACTCCTTGCGCTGTTTTGCGTCAAGTTCGCGCTTATAAGGGCTTTTTTGCGATATGAAATGAGCCAAAAACGGAAAAGTGAGCCATAATATACCCAAAAGCTTTATCGACGCAGACGGCGCAAAAACGGCTATAACACCAAAAGCGAACGAATGCCACATCTTTTTCATATATGAATATATGCCGTTCTTTTGCTTGTCGGCAAAAGCCGCCGTTTGCCAGTTGAGAAAATTTCTCTTGCTGATCGCAAAGCGATATATCGTCCTTATGAGCGCATCGGCAAAAACACCTGCTTCCTGCGCCATAGCGCATATCTTGTAAAAAGAATATATAAAAGTGCTTCCTGGCTGCGGCAATGCGCGCGAGCGAAATCTTCGCAATGCTATGCCGAAATTGCCGTAGAATACCATCGCGGCAAATGAATATACTATCGGAAAAAGTATTTGCGAAAACAAGAACAAAAACGATAACGGCGCTTTTGTCGGCGCAAAATATCCTATCAACAATAAAGATAAAACACTCAAAAGCGGAGTTGCCGCCCTTAAAAAATTGTCGAATATCTTGTATCTGCCAAGCACGGTCATGGGGTTCTTTATCCGCTCTCCACTCGCGTTTTTAATGCTCGGCAAAAGATACGGCATCGCTTGTAAGTCCCCTCTTATCCAGCGATGCTCACGCATGAAATACGCTATCGCCGTCTGCGGAGTATCGTCCGTCAACGTGATATCGCTCGCTATCGCAGAACCAAGCAAGTTGCCCTCCAATATATCATGGCTCAATATGCGTTCCTCGGGGAAAAATCCGTCGCAAACTTTCAAAAATACATCTATATCCAAAATGCCTTTTCCGCAAAAAGTGCCGCTTTCAAAGACATTTTCGTATATATCGAACGAAGCGGAAGCGTAAGAGTCTATGCCGCCGTTGCCTGCCGTGATAAGAGCAAATTCCGTGCCTGCGGCGCTTTCGAGCGTCGTGCTTATGTGCGGCTGAACTACCGCATGACCCGAAACGACTCTACCGTTATTCAAAGTCGGAGTATTCATCGGATGGAGCATCGTCCCTATAAGCTCGTCGGAAGCCCCTGCATAAAGATTTGTGTCCGAATCAAGCGTTATAAGATACTTTGCGCTTTTCAAAAGCTCTTCGTCGGCGATATAGTCGCAAATACTCGTTGCCTTGCCTCTTGCAAATCGACAAAGCTCCAAAACAGCTCCTCTTTTTCTCTCTCGACCGATATATTTTCGCTCAGAATTTGAATAGCGCCGAGAGCGAATGAATATGCCGAAATGCGCCCCGTATTTTTCATTGAGCGCGTTTATACGCGCTTTTGATGCGGCTATTATCTCGTCATCGCCATTTTCCCTGCGCTTTTCGGCATCGGGAAGATTGCACACTATCGCATAGAGCCTGTTTTGGTTCTCGTCTGCAAGATAAAAATTTTCTATCCTTTCGAAAAGCTTTTCGTCGCTTTTTCCGCCGCACAAAATACTCATTATCGCAATTATAGCTTTTTCTTCTTTTACTATATTACCCGATAATCGCGGCAGAGCCTCGTTTCCCGCAAACTTAAAGCAAAGCTCTAGCAACTGCTTTACTGCACCGTAAACGGCGACAGCAACGGCAGGCAATATGACAAAAGCCATCGTTTCAAAGCCGCTCAAAAGCAGATACAGCACCGAAAAAAGCGCCGTTAGCGATATGAGGCAGATCGTGTATATGCGCCCGATCGAAACTTTCTTTTTCAATATGAGTGTGCCGATGTGAATACCTCGTTCATTGGCAAGCGCCAAAAGTTCATGGACTTTTTCACTTTCGCTCTTTCGCTCTTTTTTGCAGATATCCAAAAGCTCCGCTATATACATAAACTTCGTTTTTCGGTCGCAGTGAGCATAATATCCTGCTTTTTCCCTTGAAAAAAGCTCCTCCGTTTCGGAAAACGCAAAAAATATCCGCGAAAAATCGATAAATCTAAGGTGCTCTGTGCCGTGCAAAAGATAAGCTAGCCCTTCTTCTTCGCCTTTATGCACAAGGTCCGCTATTCGCTTGAACATCACGATAAAAAGCATATCGGAAAGCACGGAAAGCGTGGCACTGCTGTATTTTCCGCCGCGCTCACAAAGAAAGGCGCATATACCCTTTTCGCTTATCTCAGCCTTTGCTTCCGTCATATCATAAGCGAGTTCGAGTGCCACGCTCGTTTCTTTTTCTGAGGTAAGAGAAGCAAAATATGATATGCGCTTGAGAGAGACTTTTGCTTGCAAGCAAAGCTTTTTGCAAATGGTCGCCGCATGGCATATCGCGCCGCTCTCGTTTTCGCGCAATATCCGTTTAGAAGATATTTTTAATAATTTGGCGCTCTCGGAAATTTTCTTTTTTATCTCTTTCGTTTTGACCGTCATAAAATCACCCTGTTTCCGAAAAGAATTTTTATTCTATTCTTTGGCAACAAAGGCTAATTTATGCACAAAACTTCACAGTCGCATCACAAATAAAAAGGCTCCCTATATAGGGAGCCTTGAAATATCTCATTCGTTTTTATAAAGTATATCCATAACACCGTCGCTTTCGCTTATGAAATAAGCATCCTGCGGCAACTCGCTTTCGCGGAAAAATTCTTCGCTTCCGCTGCAAAATATTACCCTGCCGGCAAAAGACAGCGGAGCGGCTGAAACTTTAAACTTCCTGTTCGGACCGTGTGCGCCGATGAACACGACATCGGAATCCAAACGATTGGAAATATCGGAAATACCCTCGAATGCGGCGCTTTCTATATACGAAAAAGAGGAATTTCTCGTTTCCACGGAAAAAGCAACTATCGGCTTGTCGGAGCGTGAAAGTTTATATAGCGGCGCAATATCTATCTTGACTTCGCCGTTGCTCCAAACATTGCCGCGTTCGTATACCTCAAACGAAATATCGAGTTTTACAAGCAACTGCACGAGCGCATTATAATATTTCTCCTCGGTCTCGTTTTCGAACGAGGGCAACATCACTTTTCTTATCTTTATAAGGTCGGAAAGTCGTTCTATCGAATTCTTATGGTATTGATGGTAATGCGTGAGTATGAGGTTATCCACCTCGGTAAAGCCAAACTCCTTTACGCTGAAAAGCGCCTCTCGCATGATGGAATATTTGCCTGTTGAGATATCTATCGCATAGCTCTCGCCGTCAGAAGCAAAGCTTACAAATTCGCCCGATCTGTACGTGGCAACGGAATATATCTCCTCGTTTTCCGTGATGTGAGAATACACCCCGAAGCACGCGAAAAATGCCACGCAAAAAGAAAGTATCATAGCGCATACCTTCTTCCATGTAAGCTTGTTTATGAAAATGCACGCAATAAGACAGACCGCCAGCGCGGCAAAAACATAACCGGAGAAAGGATATTTCAGCGAAACGCAAATATTACGCATATCCGCAACGATTTGGGCAAGCGACATTATCAAAAACGCAAGCTTTTTGCAAATAAACGTCATCATTCCCGAAGCATACGGCACAAATGAAAGCGGCACGAACAAAAAGCACATCACCAATAAGCACGAAGCAAGCGGCAAAAACACAAAGTTTGACACAAGCCCGATCATCGAAACTTCGCCGAATGAAAAATATATCGCAGGAAGCGTGAAGATAAATGCCGCCAAACTCATTGAGAATATACCGTAAAAATATTTGCATATCGCATATAAAGCACGCAATAGCTTTCTCTTTTTCGGCTTGCGCCACTTATAGAAAAGCTCGTCTGCGGCAGGACGTATCAATATTATGCCGAGCGTTGCACTTGCAGAGAGCCAAAAGCCTATATCATAAACAGCTGTCGGCTCAAACAAAGTTATAATGAATACTGCCGCCGAAATCGAAGTTATCGAATCGTTCTGCTCGCCCAAAATATCGGCAAGATAGACCGCCGTCATCATTATCGCCGCGCGCATCACCGAAAACGAAAGCCCCGTGAACAACGCAAAGCCCCAACTAGCCGCTATCAATATGATATTGCGGTATTTTTTGCCGACGGCTCCGCGGAGCAGAAAATCCAAAGCCTGCACAACTATCGAAAGGTGCAAGCCGCTCAACGCCAAAAGATGGGATATACCTATCCTCGAAAAATCGAGCCTCAGACCTTGGCTTACGTATGTCCTGTTACCGAGTATCAGCGCGGCGCAAAATCCACCCTCGTCCTCGCCCAAAAACGAAACAAACCTTTTGCAAAAATATTCGTTTGCCGTATGGATATAATAGTCCATGTCCTTTTCGGCAACACCGATAACATCGGCTGTCGTTGCCTGAGCGCAGAAAAATATCCTTTTGCCTTTCAGATATGCCGTTTCGTCCGTCGTGTTCGAAAATTCCGCAGAAAAAGACACTTTGTTTCCGTATTCAAACTCCGTCTTTTCCTCTATCTCCAAAACAACATCAAAATCGACTTCTTCACCGTCTATACTCGTAATGTTCACGTAATACGAAGAAGAATACGCTCCGCTGTATGATACTTTCGTTATCGTCGCCTCTGCTATGTGCTCTTCTCCGTCAACGTATACCTGCGGCAGAGTGCATTTTTCAAAAATAATCTTTGCATATAATATCGAAGATGCCGCAAACAATGCCGCAAGCAATATAAAAACAATATTTTTTGCGTGTATCCTTTTGGCAATATCTTCGCCCAAGATAAGCATCAGCGCAAAAGCGGCTATGCCGAGCGCTATGGCATATTCTCTTGCAAAAGGCACGAGCGTATACAATGAAAACAGCACAAACGAAAAGAACATGATTATAAAAAGCTTTCTGTTTTTAAATTTCATCATAATGTCATCCAAAAAGAAAAAAGGCAGAATACGTCTGCCTTTTTCGAATATTTTATGTTAATATTTAAGCAAGGTCTGCCAAGCGTTTGTCAAGCTCTGCTTTGTGTTCGGCGTATCCGGGTTTATCGAGAAGCGCAAACATATTCTTCTTGTAAGATTCAACGCCGGGCTGGTTGAAGGGGTTTACACCGATCGTGTAGCCGGAAAGAGCAACAGCTTTTTCGAAGAAGTAAACAAGGTAACCGAAATCGAAAGCGCTCTTGCTTGTGAGCGTGATAGAAAGGTTCGGAACATCGCCGTCTGTGTGAGCGAGGACTGTGCCGAGGTGAGCTTTCTGGTTTACAAAGTTGAGGGATTTGCCTGCGAGGAAGTTAAGACCGTCTGCGTTTTCTTCGTCGTAAGGAATGTTTACGCCGTCCTCAATGTCGATATTGAGAACTGTTTCGAACATAAGTCTTGTGCCTTCCTGAACGAACTGACCCATGGAGTGAAGGTCTGTTGTGTATGTTACGGAAGCAGGATAAAGACCCTTGCCGTCCTTGCCTTCGCTTTCGCCGAAGAGCTGTTTCCACCATTCGCAAGTCATAGTAGCCGCAGGATCGTTTACTGCGAGCAATTCGATGGATTTGCCGCGGCGGTTGAGGATATTACGGATAGCAACATATTTGTAGCAATCGTTTGTATGAACATCACCTTCAGCGAAGTCTGCGCGAGCTTTTGCCGCACCTTCGAGCATTTCTGTGATGTTGATGCCTGCAACGGCGATGGGAAGAAGACCAACTGCTGTAAGAACGGAGAATCTGCCGCCTACGTCATCGGGGATGATAAAGCTTTCATAACCGCGAGCATCAGCTTCGCCACGGAGAGCGCCGCGAGCTTTATCTGTTGTAACGAATATTCTGTCTTTTGCAGCTTCGCCGTATTTTTTGTAGAGAAGGTCGCGGAATACACGGAAAGCGATAGCGGGTTCTGTTGTTGTACCGGATTTGGAGATAACATTTACGCAAACGTCTTTGCCTTCACAGATGGAAAGGATATCTGCAAGGTGAGAAGAACTGATATCGTTACCAACAAAGTAGATGTTGGGTGTATCTTTCTTCTTTTCGTTGTAGTAGTTGCCTTTTACAAATTCGATAGCAGCGCGAGCGCCGAGGTAAGAACCGCCGATACCGATAACGATAAGGATATCGCAGGAAGCGCCGATCTTCTTTGCGGCAGCATCGATCCTTGCTGCTTCGTCGCGGTCATAGTTTACGGGAAGATCTATCCAACCCAAGAAATCAGAGCCTGCTCCGCTTCTGTCGTTAAGCATTTTAGCCGCTGCTTCGATTTCGGGAGCAATAACGTCAAGGTCTGCTTTTGTAACCGTATTTTTCAAATATTTGTCTGAAAATTTGAATGCCATTTTAAGCACCTCTTTGTAATATTTCATTTATATAAAAGGGGCTCATCCTTTCGGAAGCCGACCCCTTTATAATGATCGCATTTTTTGCCGTTTCCGCCGTCGCAAAGGTGAGCGGAAAGACACACGGAACCATCCTCACCGCAAAGCACGAACACGTTGCAAGAAAGGTTGCCGCAGTATTTTTGATTTAGAGATAACTCCGTTTTTTCATCGGTATTCTGCATGATTCCCTCTGAAATAATATTTTCTGTTATTTTTTTCAGCGAGTCGGGATATTATGCATCACTCTTCATCGTCGTATTTTTTGATCTTGGCTTCTTTGAAGCCGGAAACATTTCCGCGCTGCATTGCGCCGAATATGCGGTGGCGCAAGCCTTTGTTGTCGCGCTCTATTTCCGCAAGAAGATTCTTCATCTCCTCACGCTCCGTGTTCTTGTTTGCGGGGCAAGAACTTTCGATTATGGGAAGTTCTGCGTGGCGTGCGAAATACTCAACGTCCTTTTCGGGCGCATATACGAGCGGACGAATTACCGTTATATCCGTTCTGTCAAGGTAAGTTACAGGCGAGAAACAACCTATTCTTCCCTCATAGAAAAGATTGAGCATGAATGTCTGTACGGCATCGTCAAAATGATGACCGAGAGCAACTTTATTTGCGCCTAGTTTCTTTGCCGCCTCATTGAGTGCGCCTCTGCGAAGTTTCGCGCAGAGAGAACAAGGGCTTGGTTCTTTTCTTATATCAAAAACTATCTTTGCGATATTGGAGCGCTCTATATAATATTCAACGCCCAATTCTTCGCAAAGTTTGGCGATGGGTGTGTAATCCGCCTCTTTTCTGCCCTCTCCCAGATCGTCAAATTTCATGTCAACGGTTATTGCGATGACCTTAAACTTTTTGGGGTAAAAGCGTGAAAGCGCGGAAAGCGCATAGAGAAGCGAAAGTGAGTCTTTGCCTGCGGAAACACCAACGGCGACAACATCGCCCTCCTCTATCATATTATAATCGTCGCAAGCGCGGCGCGTATAGCTCAAAAGCCTTTTCAATCCTACCATATAATTCACCATTTCAATTAAGAATACTTTATTATTCTACCAAATTACGCTCTACATTTCAATATAAAAGGCAAAATTTTTTGTCATAATTTAAAATCTTTCGTCAAAAAAGCCCTCTTACGCATGAAGAAGGCTCTCAGTTTGATATTAAAGTGTTTCCAAAAATCCTTTGAGTTTAGCCGCGATCTTTGCCTGACCTGCATCATTGGGGTGAAGACCGTCGGGGATATACATTTCTTTGATAACGGGAATGATAGGTGTTATACCCGAAACAGCCATAAGATCAAGGAACGGGATGGAATATTTTCTTGTAACCGCTCTGATGATATCGATATAATCATGAAGAGTGCCTACAGCCTCGGGCTTGTTGTCGCCGTGAGGATCGTTTTCCGTGCTTCTGTGGAGCGGTCCCATGAATACTATCTGAGATTTAGGGAAACGAGTGATGAGTTTTTCGCAAAGGATATTACAAGCGCCCCAAAATGTGTAGGGTGTGTTGTCATCGGGGTTGCCGATGGGCGCATCGCCATGACCGAAGTCATTTGTGCCGCCGAAAACAACGATAAGGTCGCAGTCTTCGTCGATATCGTCAACGCGAGAGATAAAATCCTTGTCATATCTTGCATATTCGCTCGGCTTTGTCTGGCGAGCAAAACGGCTGCCGGAGATACCGTCTACGTAAAGATCTCTCATGCCGCATTCTCTTGCAATGATCCTGTAGTACATATTATTTGCGCGGTCGGTAACACCATGACCTTCCGTGATGCTGTCTCCGAGGACAGCCATTTTTATACCTTTAAGTTCCATATTAAAAATTCCTTTTTATAAATTTTTGTAGTCTACAAGTATTCTATCACTTTCGGACTGCAAGGTCAATCTCCAAAAGCAAAAATTCGCCGTTTTGCGGCGAATTTTCACGTTTATTCTTCGTCTTTCTTTTCCGTATCGGCAGATTCGGATGAAAAACCGATAGCTTTGTCAACGGGCATGGAGAATACTATGCCCTGACCGGGTGTATTAAGACCGATAGCTCTGTAAAGAGAGTGAAGGATATCATCTCTTATCGCGGAGTTTACAACGATCATAACGATCTCCTTTTCGGGCTGGATCGATATATTGAGAAGCTTTTCCGCTTCGAGGTTGGCTGTACCGCGGGCACGGAACACCGTACCGCCGCGAGCGCCTTTTTCTTTTGCCGCGTCCATTGCGGTCTCGCTGAATCCTGCGTTTACAACGCAAAATATCACCTCATGGTCGAATTGTTTCATAAATTCACTCCCTTATTTCAAAGTATTGCTTAAAAATTGATATACGGCAACGCCTATCGTACCCGTCATGGGTGCAGTAAATGCGATACCCTTGCCGCCCTTTATCGTCTTGAATTTTTCGTCAAGCATATTGAGGGCTTCGTTGCATCTGTCCTCACGTATCGTGCTGATGATAACAGCCTTTTTGTTGTCGGAATAGCCAAGAAAATGGAGCATCTCCGTCGTGGCGGTTCCTTCCGCCGCGACGATAAGTTGCATATTCACTTCGAACGATTCGAGCAATGCCGTAAAAATATCTGCCTTGTCTCTGTTCACGACGGTAAACAGAAGTTTCAATTTGGGAGGTGTCGGCTGTTTATTAACAGTAGTAACTTTTTTCTTTTTGGGCTGGGATGCGATATCTTTTTTGTTTTTTTCTGCGTTGGATCTTGCAACAGGCGTTTTTCCTGCATTGTCCAATTTATTTTGATCTTTTGCCGCCATATTGACCTCCTTACATAAAGTTGATGATCTGCTCGTCATCGGAGCTGAGAATCTTCTTAATAGCCATCGTTTCACGGAGTTTCTTCTTGATCACAGCGTTAAAGCCGAGAAGCTGTATCGTGATAAGAGGCGTGAGCGCTACCATGGCAACAATGCCGAAAGCATCGCTCATTATCTTCGCCTCGCCCTGGAGCACGTAGCAAACGCCAACGGCAAATGGCAAGATAAAACTCGACGTAAGCGGACCGCTGGCAACGCCACCGGAGTCAAACGCGATAGCCGTGTATATACCCGGAACGAAGAAAGAAAATCCGAGCGCTATAAAATAACCGGGGATGAGATAATAGAGTATATTAAAGTCAAATATGATTCTGATAACGGAAAGAAGGATGGATATACCAACGCCGGCGGAAAGCGCTATCATCATGGATCTTTTGCTTACCATGCCGTCTGTTATATCTTCTACCTGCTTGTTGAGCACCTGCACCGCAGGCTCGGCAAGAACTACCACCATACCCAGCACAAAGCTGAATACACAAAGGAGTATCTTGTTGCCGCTTGCAAGCTCTGTGCCGAGCTTATAGCCAATAGGCATAAAGCCGACGGATACAGCCGTGAGGAACACGATAAGACCGACCAAAGTGAACATGATGCCCACCGCAATACGTCTTATCTGATTTTTCGGGAGCTTGAGGCAGAATATCTGCAACACTGCGAAAAACGCAACTATAAGACCGAGCGCTATGGCAACTTCCTTTGTAACATCCAAAAGTTTGTGCCAAAGGTTAGCGCCAAGGTATACGTCTATGGAGTAATCGGGCAAAACATATGTAATGCCGCCGTCGGCTGTCATACCGAGCGCCAAAACGGCTATAATAGGACCTGCGGAGCAAAGAGCGATAAGACCGAAGCTGTTTTCGCCTACATTGTTACCGCCGAGCGTTGCCGCAATACCAACACCCAAAGCCATTATAAACGGAACCGTTATGGGACCCGTCGTTACACCGCCGGAGTCAAACGCGATAGCCAAAAAGCCTTCGTTGCCGTTTATTACAACGAGCGCGGCGAGCGCGAACAATACCATATAAAAGAATACCAACAAGGAGGAAAGCGGTTTTCTGAAGATGATCTTCAAAACAGCAACAAGAAGGAATATACCAACGCCGACACCGACGAAGATTACAAGCTCCATGCTGTTGATAACGTCCTTTACCTGCTCAGCAAGTACCGTAAGGTCGGGTTCTGCAACCGTTATAAGAAGACCCATCAAAAAGCAGACTATTAAGAGCAATGACAACTTTTTGGTTTTCGAAAGACCTGCACCTATATGCTCGCCCATCGGGGTCATAGCCAGGTCTGCACCAAGGTTAAAGAGCGCTATTCCTATTATAAGGAACACCGCACAAATTAAAAATACGGTTATCTCCTTCCACGAAAAATCCACCAAAGGGGTAAGATTCAGCAGAACGAGTATCGCTACAACAGGAAAAACCGATATGAGCGATTCTTTGAGTTTTTTCAGCAAAATTCCAATCAAATTTTGTCATGCTCCTTTCAATTTTTTAATTTTAAAATATTGTATCATATATTTTTTATC
>CAZERM010000015.1:0-22931 GCA_964514555.1 uncultured Lachnospiraceae bacterium
ATACTCTCCTTGAGCTGAGATATCATCTCCTCGTCCATCTGCTCCGCCATAGGGCAACCTGCCAACGGATTTGCGAGGAAAACTTTTTTCTCTGGCGAAAGCATCTTTACCGTTTCCGCCATAAAGCGCACGCCGCACATTATAACGGTATCGGCTGTCGTTTCCGAGGCTTTTTGACTCAAGCCGAACGAATCGCCGACATGATCGGCAACTTCCCAAATATCGTGGCGCTGGTATGCGTGCGCCAAAATGCAAATGTTCTTCTCTTTTTTCAATCTGATTATTTCTTCTTGTATCTCGCGAACTGTCATTTTTCGATCTCCTGTAAAAGCTATGCCTAGCGTTTTAATAAGCATTGTATCACATAAATCATATTATGTCAATAGGCAAAGTCTGCGCTTCTCTTTATTCTATAAAAAAGCTTGCAGGTTTACCGCTTGAGATAGCCTCATCTAGGCTTTAAGCCTTATCACATAGGCTACCCACGCACGCAAGGTGCGTGGAACCTCACCGATGCCACTCAATATCGGACTCGAGCTTTTAGTTGATAGCTTTTGCTCGCCGAAATCAAGCTTATCAACGCCGAAACTTCGGTTCAAACGGCAGAAGCAAGCCCCTACCCTACACATTCATTTGTATTGCCATCCGTAGGGGCGACCTGTTGTCGCCCGTTTTTCCAATCACAATAATTGTGCCATAGATGAGGCTTGAGCCAAGCACCAAAGATTCTCAGCTACAAGCCAAAACTTTCGATCCATGCCCTGCGGCGTGGTTCCGAGGGTGTCGCACCTCGGGGAGCCGCATTTGATACAACAATCATTTTTGATACAGCTCGCCATAGCGGGTAAAGCGAAGGGCTTTTTTATCTTTTTGCAACTTTTTCGAGCTTTTCTTTCGGATAAAGAAAAACTGAAAAGCCTTCTCCGATGAGGGAGAAGGCTTTTGTTTATTATATCTCAAACACGTTTTAATGTGAATATAAACGTCTTGAAGTCCTCGAGATCGTTGGGAATGACAAGACCCACATTCATGATAGTTGCACCGCTGAGATCGATATCCAATTCCTTGATATGATAAACGGCGTTTTTGTCAAGTCCCTTGGGATAGATGCGTTTTACTTCGTCATTTGGGATGCAGAGCGCACGCATAGCCGTGATGTGAGCTTCGCTCTTGTCCTTAGCAACGATAGCAACGGCAAAATAATTGCCCTCGCAAGTGCTTTCGATTCTGTAAAGATCGCCGTCGAGCATCAATCTTTCCATAGCGTGGTAATCCTCTACCTGACCGCGTATCTGTTCTATCTCCTCCTGCGTGAGTTGCTTGGTGTCAAGCTCATAGCCCGTAGCGCCGAGGTGAGCAATATCCGCACGAGTCTTAAAGGATACTGTTCGACCCGACTGATGGTTGGGGCAGATGGATGTATGGCAGGACATCGCAGAGAGCGGATAGCATATCGATGAACCGTACTGTATCTGAGTTCTCATGTATGCGTCCGTGTCATCGCTGAGCCAATACTGAGGGAAATAGTAGAGCGTGCCGGGGTCCATTCGACCGCCGCCGCCCGCACAACCCTCGAACATGATGTTCGGGAAACCGTTTACAAGTCTTTCGCAGATATCATAGAATCCGAGCACGAAACGGTGCTGGACCTCCTGCTGTCTTTCCGCAGGGAGCGCGGAGGAGAAGTTCTCTGTCAACGCACGGTTGAAGTCCCATTTAACATAATCTATCTCGTGTTCGCGCAATATCTTGGAAACAACTTCAACGATGTAATCGCGCACATCGCTTCTTGTTATATCAAGTACGAGCTGGCATCTTGCGCGGCTCGGCTCAACACCCGGCACTTTGATGGCCCAATCGGGGTGAGCACGGTAAAGATCGCTGTCGGGGTTTACCATCTCGGGCTCGAACCAAAGACCGAATTTCATGCCCGCTTCGTGGCAATGATCGATGATAGGTTTAAGACCGCCCTGCAATTTTTCCGTGTTTACTACCCAGTCGCCCAAGCCTGCTCTGTCGTTATTTCTTGCGCCAAACCAACCGTCATCAAGTACGAATGTGTCGATACCGCTTCCCTTAACAACGTCGATGATGCCTTTGAGTCTTTCGTTGTTGAAGTCGAAATATGTCGCTTCCCAGTTGTTTATGACGATAGGACGGCAAGATCTTACAAAGCGAGGATTGATGAGGTATTTTCTGTATGCATCGTGGAAGTTTTGGGACATCTCGTTGATACCGTTAGCAGAATAAACTATTACTGCTTCGGGTGTTGCGAAAGTTTTGCCGGCATCGAGCTTCCAAGAGAAATCGAAATCATTGATACCGCCCATAATGCGAGTGTTACCATTGGAGCCAACATCGGCTTTGATAACGAACGAGCCCGAATAAACAAGGTTCACGCCGATAGCGTTGCCGTGATATTCGTCCGTGTTTTTGTCGAGTATAGCGGCAAAAGGATTGAGTCTGCCCGAAGAAGCGCCTGCTTTACTGTCGATGGAGGTTACGCCATGGTGGAGCGGTGTGCGTTCGGGACGGCGTTCTCTTGCCCATGCGCCTTGGAGCGAGAGCATATCGAAATCGTTTCTCGGAAGTTCGAGAGTAAAGCTGTATGCTCTCAAGAGAGTGATATCCTCATTCGTGCCGTTGATAACTTCCATACGGCGGCAGATAACATCAACATCATCGTATACCGTATAGTAGAGGTTTGCTTTTATATCGGAGTTTTTGTCCTTTACAACGAGCTTAAGCGTTTCGCCGCCGCGCATGGACGGCATACCGTCTATGGTGGGCTTTTCGGACAATATCTCGTATGAATCGTACAAAAATTCATTGATACGGCTTCCGTTTGCAAACTTCACCTGCAACATACATTCGTGGTAATCACCGCAACCGTAAGTAGAGATCTCAGCACCGTAGTGGTTGTATGACTTGCGGTTTATCGCGCGTCTTTCGCCGGGGATGGCAGCCTCCGCCCAATCGCCGCCCTGTGAAAGAGAGTATCTGAGGTCATCTCTGCCTATCTTTTCGCCGAAATAGTAATGCTCCGGGAAGTTGGTCTCGTTTATACCGAATACATAAGAAACATTTTTTCCTTCAAGAAAAAATGTTCTCGTAGCTTCATCAAAATAGATAGCCATTTATAAAATATCCTTTCAAAAAACATTATTGTATCTCAAGCATATCATTATTACGCAATAAAGTCAACATTGATATTTTAAAAAAATAATTTAAAATATCAACAAACTCATTGCATAACTTAAATTTATGTGATATAATGACAATAGAAAAATTTGTTTTTTCAAACAAAAAAAGATTACATGGAGGATTGATCACAATGTACAGAAATACAGATGCTCTTCAGCCCGATAAACTCGAGGAAATACTTGCTCTTCGTCCCGAAGGCGCAAGTGATGAAGGTAAAAAGGTTGATAACCTTGAAAACAGAATGAAAGGTGCTGTTATCGGCCGTTTTGCAGGTTGCGTTCTCGGTATTCCCGTTGAGCTTTATTCCGTTGCAAGAATGCAGGCAGTTGCTCTTGAAACAGGCACAACATTCCCCCCTCAGACATACTGGAAAGGCACAGACCAGCCTGAAAAGATCCACTACCAGACAAACGTAAGAACAGACTACATCGAAGAAAACATCAACAAAGTTCCCGTTGACGATGATATCACATATGTTATCCTCAACCTTCTCTGCCTTGAAAAATACGGCAAGAACTACACAGTAGAAGATATGGGTAAACTCTGGCTCGATATCCTTCCCATCGCTTGCACAGCAGAAGACGAAGCTCTTCAGCAGATGCGCGCAGGCACAAGAGCTGAATGTGCTGCTAACTTCAACAACTACGTTGAATGGATCGGCGCTGCTATCCGTGCTGATGCTTTCGGTTATGCAGAAGCAGGTAACCCCGCAGCTGCTGCAAAACTCTCCTACAATGACGCATACCTTACACACAGAAAGAACGGTATCTACGGCGAAATGTTCTGCGCTGCTGCCGTTGCTGCTGCTTTCACAGCTGAAACTCCTCTTGATGCTGTTAAAGAAGGTATGAAACAGATCCCGAAGGATTCTGAACTTTACCAGGCTCTCGAATGGGCTTTCTCTGTTGAAGATCAGGTTACAAACTACCTCAGAGCTCGCGAGCTTCTCGATGAAAAGTTCAAGAGAATGCACCCTGTTCACACTATCAACAATATGTGCGCTATCGTATTCGCTCTTATGCTCGGCGGCAATGACTACCAGAAGTGCATCAGCGAATGTGTTGCTATCGGTCTCGATAACGACTGCACAGGCGCTACTGTTGGTTCTATCGCAGGTGCTTGCCTCGGCTTCGACGCTATCCCTGAATACTGGTACAAGAACTTCAACGATACAGTAGGTACATATCTCACAGGTTACGCTGAAGTTTCCCTCTCCGACGTTATCAACAGATTCATCAAGCTCAACGGCTGATATTTCAAGATAACTTAAAGAGATAATTTCAAAAGAATTTTTGCAAAAGCGATGCCCTAAAAAGCATCGCTTTTGTTTTTTATTTTGTATTAAAACGGCAGGAGCAAGCCCCTGCCCTACATATTCATTTGTTGCATTTGTATTGCAATTCCGTAGAGGCGACCTGTGGTCGCCCGTTATTCTATCGTAAAAATCGTGTCATAGACGAGGCTTGAGTAATGCGCAAATGTTCTCAGCTAAAACCGGATCTTTTGATATGTGCCCTGCGGCATGGTTCCGAGGGTGGCGCCCCTCGGGGAGCCGCATTTGATATGGTTCTCGTTAAACAAGAAAAAGTTGATAAGAAAATAAGATGTTCTTATCGGCAAAGACATTATCTATAAAAGTCTTGCTTTTGGCATAAAAAAGACCACA
This sequence comes from uncultured Lachnospiraceae bacterium, assembly GCA_964514555.1. Taxonomy (GTDB): domain Bacteria; phylum Bacillota; class Clostridia; order Oscillospirales; family CAG-272; genus UMGS731. The sequence continues at coordinate 4,871 of CAZERM010000015.1, forward strand.
CATATAAAAATGTGTGGTCTTTGCTTTTTCTAAATTATTTCATCAAGCCGCAGATAGCGTTGCTGAGTTCTGTGGGGTTTTCAACGGGAAGACCGCTGATAAGGCGAGCCATCGTATAAAGTATCTTTGCGTATTCCGCAACTTTTTCCTTTTCGCCTGTTGCGAAAAGACCTTTGAGCGTTGTTGCAACACTGTGTCCGTCATTTATCTCAAGAACAGTTTCCGCTTTGGGTGCATTTTCGTTACCGGGCATCTGAGAAAGAACTTTTTCCATCTCCGTGGAGATGCCGCCTTCGCTGGAAAGACAAACAGGGTGCTCTTTAAGAGTATTTGTAAATCTTACCGCCGTAACAGAAGAAGCGCCGATGCTATCTTTCATAAATGCGAGGAGGTCTGCCGCATTTTCGTTTTCTGTTTTGATCTGCTCTTTTTCTTCGTCTGTGGAGATATCGAGCTTATCATCGCATACGTTGATAAATTTCTTGCCGTCATATTCGCCGAGAGTGCGGAGAGCAAATTCGTCGATATTTTCGGTGAGATAAAGAACTTCAAAGCCTTTTGCTTTTACGGCTTCTGTCTTGGGAAGCATATCGATAAGGTCGATGCTGTCGCCGCAAGCATAATAGATGCTGTTCTGCTCTTCTTTCATTCTTGAAACATATTCTTTGAATGTAACATATTTCTTTTCAGCGGAAGATCTGAACATAACGAGATCCTGCAAAGTATCTTTGTGTCTGCCGAAATCGGAGTAGATACCGTATTTGAGCTGTGCGCCGAATTCTTTGAAGAAGTCTTCGTATTTTTCTCTGTCGTTTTCGAGCATCTTGAGAAGCTCATTCTTTATCTTCTTTTCAACTGATTTTGCAATAGCTTTGAGCTGGTGGTCGTGCTGGAGCATCTCACGTGAGATATTGAGCGAGAAGTCTTCGCTGTCAACAAGACCCTTTACAAAATTGAAGTAATCGGGGAGAAGATCCGCGCATTTTTCCATTATCATAACGCCGGAAGAATAGAGCTGCAAGCCCTTTTCAAAATCTTTGGAGTAGTAGTTGTACGGTGCTCTCTTGGGGATAAAGAGAAGTGTTTCGTAGGATACGGTACCCTCGGATTTCGATCTGATAACTTTTGCGGGCGCTTCGTAATCATAGAATTTTTCCTGATAGAAGCTTGCATATTCTTCTTCCGTAACTTCATCGGAAGATTTGTGCCAGATCGGAACCATGCTGTTGAGCGTTTCAAGCTCTGTGTATGTTTCGTATTTCGGCTCTTCTTTGTTTGCTTCAACAGCGTCTTCGTTCTCTGTCTTGATAAGACGTGTCTTTTCAACGTTCATCTGAATAGGGTAGCGGATGTAGTCAGAATATTTTTTGATAAGACCGCGGATGCGATATTCATCGAGAAATTCGCTGTATTTTTCTTCTTCCGTGTCGGGTTTGATGTGAAGAACGATCTCGGAACCGTAGCTTGCGTAATCGCAAGGTTCGATAGTGTAACCGTCTGCGCCCTCGGATTCCCAAATGAACGCGGAGTCTGCACCGAGCGCACGGCTCTTAACAGTTATCTTGTCGCTTACCATAAATGCGGAGTAGAAACCGACGCCGAACTGACCGATGATGTCAAATCCGTCCTGCTTGCCGTTCTCTTTCTTAAAATCGAGAGAGCCGCTCTTGGCGATAGTACCGAGGTTGTTTTCAAGCTCATCGTATGTCATACCGCAACCGTTATCACGGATAATGAGCGTGTTTTCTTCTTTATTTCTTTCTATCTCTATTTTATATTCGCTTCTGTCAAGACCGAGCGTGCTGTCCGTAAGTGCGCGGAACGCTCTTTTGTCGATAGCATCGCTTGCGTTAGAGATAAGCTCACGAAGGAAGATTTCCTTGTGGGTGTAGATGGAGTTTATCATCATATCAAGCATTTTTTTAGATTCAGTTTTAAAGGCTTTCTTTTCCATGGTTATTTCCTCTCTGAAAGATTTATTTTTTGTAATAAAAATTGTAGTCCTTTTTATATAAAAAGTCAAGCGACTTTCGCATTATTTAAATCTTTATTTACAATTAGGTCAAAATTTCGTAGTAAACAGCGGTGCTTCACCCGAATAAAAGGCTAAACACCGCTGATCTTTAATTATTTATTCTCGTTTTTGACAGTTGTTATCATCAACAATTCCAATATCTTTGCAACGCAACCGCGCACGCTGTCTCTTGAGAGAGTGCCGTTGTTCATCGCCTCTACAACGCTCTTGGGGTCGCCGAAGTGCATCTTGAGGTCCTGCTTTGCAATAAGCTCTCTTACGTGGTCGGAGTCATTTGCAAAGTCGGACATTATCAAGCCCTTGAAACCGAAATCGTTGCGAAGCACTTCCGTGCAATAGATGGGGTTTTCACTTACTTTGATGCCGTTGATGTGGTTATACGATGTCATTATGGAGTAAGGCTCCGCTTTCTCCACAACAAGCTCAAACGCTTTCATGTATATCTCTCTCATGGCGCGTGCGGAAACTCGGCTATTGGATTTCATTCGCTGGTATTCCGTGTTATTTGCCGCAAAATGTTTTATAGTCGTGGCAACGTCAAATTCCTGAACGCCTTTTACTATCGAGGAAACCACTTCCGCGGTGATGTAGGGATCTTCGGAAAGATATTCAAAGTTTCTGCCGCAGCAGGGGTCGCGGTGGATGTTCATTGCGGGTGCGAGCCAAACGTCAACATTATAGAGGTTCGCCTCCGTGCCGATAGATCTGCCGAAACGATAAGCAAGCTCCTCGTTCCATGTAGCCGCTACCATCGTTGCAGAGGGATATACCGTTACCGTGTATTCCTGGCGGAATCCGACAGGACCATCGGACCAATAGCTTTCGGGGATGCCTCTTTCGGGCATATATGCGATCTGTCCGTTTGCGTTACCGCAAGTGAGCGCAGCAAGCTCTTCGTCGGAAAGGTCGCGGATAAATTCGTCGAGCGTTATCTCGTTGCTCAAAACATTTCTGAAGTCATATTTATTTGAAACAGGCGGCAATGTCTTGCGAACGAGCACACCGTTCGTTGCTTCCGCATTATCGGAGATCTTGTCTGTGCCGAGTTGCTCTTTCTTCTTTTCCGCAAGATGCACTTCTCTCGTGCTGGGTGTCAATTCCATGTATGCAAGCAAAGGTGTATCTGTCGTGAGCGAAACCACTTTAAGGTAAGCTTCGCCTGCGGGGAGCGCCAAACGGATGGGCGCAGTTGTGTTATATGAGCGTTTTTCTTCCGTATTCGTCTGAGGAAGATCGACGGATTCTATCTCCTGCGTTACATTGGAGACCATGAAAGAATATGTATCCTCAAGCTTGCGAGAGGGCTTCGCTGTCGTATAGCGCAATGTTACATCGTAAAATCCCGCTTTTTCAACTTCGAGCTTATACATGGCATTTCTGCCGGGAGTGTGCATACGGAAAAGACCCTTGCCCGATGTCAATTTACCTTCTTTATCCTCGAATTGGCTCGCAATAACGTAGAGTGCACATTCGGAGAATTTGCCACCCTCGATGATGGAACTTCCCTCTGCGGAAATATGGATAGTGTCATCTTCTTTTTCAAAATTGAAAGATACCTTCGGCGCTTTTTCCGTGCCGATAAACGTAAACTCGCACGTTGCAGGAGGAAGTATCATCTCGGCGCCGCCCTCTGCGAAAAATTTCTCGGATTCGGGCAAGCGGCGACCGCCAAACTGAACTTCCGCAATGTCCGTGTCGGCGCAAAGTTGTATCTTATATGTGCCTGCGTTTGTAACATTTATCTTGTATGTGGAAGCGTTACCCTCCGTGGAAAAATACTGTTCGCCGTCTATGGACATATTCGCAAAAGGTCCTATGAGTATGCCTTTTGTGATGTCGGGCGGAATAGCATCAAGCTTTTCGTAGGAGCCGTCTATCGTCAAGCGCTTTTCAAGTTCTGTGGGAATATGAGCGCATTTCTTTATGACTTTATATTCGGGGTTTTCGAGATCTCCTGCCAAAGAAAGGTGCTCAACATCGCTTCCAAAGTAAACGCCATAGCTTCCCTTTGCCATCACCCAAGCATCAGCCGTGCCTAGTTTGCCGTCATCATCAAACGAAGCCATGCGAGATATCGGATAAGATATCGTGAGAAGTTCTTCTTCACCCGGCGCAAGTTCCTTTGTCTTTTTGAATGCACGAAGCTCATATTTGGGCGTGCCGAGCAAAGACTCGGGGGAGGAGCTGAAAAGCATCACTGTTTCTTTGCCGCAGTATTTGTCGCCGATATTCTTGACAAGAACTTTCACGCAAATTTCACCTGTTGTATCCTTGCCGCAGTCAAACGAAACGAGCGTTTTAGAAAAATTCGTGTAAGAAAGACCATGACCGAACGGATAAAGCACATTTTCATTTGCGCCTTTGAACGTTTCAAAATAGCGGTAGCCCACGAAGATATCTTCGTAGTAATTCTGTATCGTGCCTGCTTTTTTTCCGAAGTATGCGGACGAGGGGTAATCGGAATAATGGCGTGCAATAGTATCGGTGATCCTACCCGAGGGAGAATATTTGCCGCTGAGTATATCACCGAGCGCATTGCCACCCTCCATACCGGGAAGGTTGAGCAATATTACTGCTTTTATCTCTTCACATTCCGTGAAAGAAAAATCGATAAGGTTTCCCGAATTTACGATGATGGCGATATTCTTGTAATATTTTTTGAGCGTATCGAGAAGAACCGCTTCATCGGGCGAAAGGAGAAAGTCGCCGTCTACGCAAGCGGTATCGTCATTTTCGCCTGCCGTTCTGCCGATGACGAAAACGGCTTTTTCCGTTCTTTCGGCAACCGCTTTTATATCGTCCTCCGAAAGGGGCATTTCGGGGTTTACGTGCGAACCGCTTCCCCAAACGCTGAAAGAAGCGATAAGGTTTTCGGCGCACCATGCGCGATAACGCGCCGCAAGCTCTTCGTCAACGCAAATCCCCGCGTTCTCCATACCTTCGAGCACGTTTACGCAATAATCACTTTTGCAAAATGCGGAGCCTGTGCCACATTTTATAGTATCTACCTGAGTTCTGCCGAAAACGGCAACTTTTTCTTTTCCGAAAGGAAGCATATTGCCCTCATTTTTGAGGAGAACTATGCCCTCTCTTGCAATTTCTCGCGCCAAAGCGCTTCTATTTGCGGAATCCTTGTAAAAATCCATAAACAAAAAATCCTCTTCCTTTATATTATCTCTTTGCGAGATATCCATGATTATTTTGTACCATATAAAAGCCGTTTTGTCAACATAAAACCGTATTTTAGTTAAATTTATACATATTCTGTTCAATAAATTTTATAAAATCACACTTGTTTTTGTACTTATATTGTTGTAAAATAGAATCAAGACAAACTTAATATTTTCTTAATTATTTTTTAGGAGAATACAAATGATAAATACGAAAGGAATACATTTATGCAAGAAGAAATGAACCGCGAAGAACATCTTCCGCCCACGGAAGACGGTAACAACGCGAAAAAAACGTTCGTTTTAAAGGAAATGAAGCGTTGCTTCAATTCATGCGGTTGGGCGCTGTTCGCGCTCATATTCGGCTGGTTCGGAGCGATAATCATTACTCAGGCGATATTCATATACCTTGAGCAATCGAACATCGTTTCATATGAGCTTTACAACAAATATTACATGATTTTCAACGAATTGACCCTTGCCTTCGGCATGGCGATAGCGTGGCTGATACTGCGCCGCACGCCGAAAAAAGAGTTTGCAAAACAAAAAATATCCCTCAACACGTTTATGATACTTTTTTCGTTTTGCATGGCAATAGGCTATATCGGCAACCTTATAAGCAGTCAGTTTATAAGCGTTTGGAACTTTGTAACGGGAAATGAAGTCGTAAACTCCGTTTCCGAGCTTATAAATGCATCCGACATTTGGGTTACGTTCCTCTTTGTCGGCATCATCGGTCCGATATTGGAAGAACTTTTCTTCCGCAAACTTCTCATAGACCGTATGCGCCCCTACGGCGAAGTGCCTGCGATACTCATTTCCGCGGCATTCTTCGGTCTGTTCCACATGAATTTCAGCCAATTCCTTTATGCATTCGGCATAGGTCTTGTGCTCGGTTTTCTCTATTATCGCACAGGAAATTTTGTCATCACAACGGCGCTCCACGCTCTGTTCAACATCGTCATGAGCGCTATACAGATGCTTTTCTATGCGCCCTTGATGGAGTTTCTTACAAAGCTCGAAGCCATGGGCATAGAAGAAGACATATTCCCTCTTTTGCAGGAATATGCGATACCGTTGCTCCTTTATGCGCTATATTCGCTCGCAATATTCGGCTTGGTAGTGGCAGGCATAGTGCTTTTCTGCATAAACGTGAAGAAGATAAAGCTTCGCAAGAACGAACATTCTCTCGAATTTTCGGATTACAAAAACGTGCTCCTCAAAAGTCCCGGTGTCATTGCCGCGGTAGTGCTTTTGTTGGTCCTCATGATAACGAGCTTATTTTAAACAAATATCCCCTGTCATCAGGGGATATTTGCTTTTCTGTGGAAAAAGAAAAGCAGGTAAAAATCATCTCAACTTTTTCTTATTTAAAGATATATGCGGATATATGCGCTTTTCCTGATCTGCAATAAAAGCGCACACAAGAAGCAAAAAATAAGCATGGCAAAAGCCATGCTTATCTTAGTTTTATTTCGCCAATTTTCTCTGGATAAGTTTTACTATCTCAACGATCGGAATTACGCAAATGCCAAGACCGATAGCAATAGCATATTCTCTGAGGTTTACAGGTGTAAATTCAAATGCAGCAGCAAGGAACGGGATCTCGCAAACGAGAGTCGTCATAAGGAGTGCGGCAACAGCTGCGCCGATAAGGAATTTGTTCTGCGAGCCGAGTTTGAATATACAGCCTCTCTGGGAGCGCATATTAAAGCTGTGGAAGATCTCTGCCATGCACATCGTAAGGAATGCCATAGTAACGCCGTGTTCGCTGTTTCCTATGCCCCATGCACCGAATTCGATGAAATGACCGATGAAATAGGAGATAAGAACGAGCACGGATACCATTATGCCCTGGTACGCAACGTCTGCGCCGAGGCCGTCGGAGAACACGCCTGCTTTTGCGGAGCGAGGCTTGCGTTCCATGATTCCGGGTTCCGCTTTCTCAACGCCGAGTGCGAGAGCCGGGAAAGAGTCTGTTACAAGGTTGATCCAAAGCAAATGAACAGGGTGCAATATCGTAAAGCCGCAAAGTGTTGCGATAAATATGCTGATAACTTCGGAGATGTTGGAGCCGAGGAGGAACTGGATAGCTTTTTTGATATTATCGTAGATCCTTCTGCCCTCTTCGACAGCGCCGACGATAGTTGCAAAGTTGTCATCCGCAAGTACCATATCGGCAACATTCTTTGTAACGTCAGTACCTGTTATACCCATGCCGACACCGATATCTGCCGCCTTGATGGAAGGAGCATCATTTACGCCGTCGCCTGTCATGGCTGTTACAAAGCCTGATTTCTTCCAAGCAGTAACTATTCTTGTCTTATGCTCGGGCTGTACTCGAGCATAAACGGAAATATTCTGGAATTCTTTTTCAAATTCTTCGTCGCTCATCTCGTTGAGCTGTGCGCCCGTGATAGCTCTTGCACCATCATCGAGGATGCCGAGCTCTTTTGCAATGGCAACGGCTGTATCAACGTGGTCGCCCGTTATCATGATGGGGCGAATGCCTGCACTGCGGCATTTTTCAATAGCTACTTTAACTTCGGGACGAACAGGGTCGATCATAGCGCAAAGACCGATGAAGCAAAGTCCATTTTCGAGGTTTTCGGGTTCGTAAGAATCGGGCTCTTTATCCCAAATTCTTGTGCCGCAAGCGAGAACACGAAGCGCTCTGTCTGCGAAAGATTTGTTCTTTTCGAGTATATGTGCGCGGTATTCCTCTGTCATGGGAACTACCTTGCCGTTATCGAGGTAATGTGTGCAAAGGCTGATAACAACGTCGGGCGCACCTTTTGTATACTGGATGAATCTGCCTTCCGCAGGATGAACGGAGGACATCATCTTTCTGCCCGAATCAAACGGAGCTTCACCGCTTCTGGGCATTTTTTCTTTAAGCTCTATCTTGGAAATGCCGATCTTCTTCGCCCATTCAACGAGCGCCGCTTCCGTAGGTTCACCTGTAACAGTGCCGTCGGAGTTGAGCTCTGCATCGGAGCAGAGCGCCATAGCGGAAGCAAGGAGGTTTTCATCCTCGCCGAAAGAATCGACAACAGTCATCTTGTTCTGTGTAAGAGTACCTGTCTTGTCGGAGCAGATTATCTGCGCACAACCGAGAGTTTCAACAGCGGTAAGTTTACGGATTATTGCGTTGCGCTTGGACATATTGCTTACACCCATGGAAAGTACGACCGTAACAACGGCTGTAAGACCTTCGGGAATAGCCGCAACCGCAAGGGATACCGCTACCATGAACGAATCCATAACAGCTTCGAACGTAAAGCCGCCTGCACGCCAAAGCTGTACGCCGAAGATCACAACGCATATGCCGAGAACGAGCCATGTAAGCACCTTGGAAAGCTGAGAAAGCTTTATCTGCAAAGGTGTCTGACCTTCTTCTGCTTTTACAAGAGCATCTGCTATCTTACCCATTTCGGTATCCATACCGGTCGCCGTGATAACAGCGACACCGCGACCGTAAACAACGGTCGAGCCCATGTATACCATGTTTGCTCTGTCGCCCAAAGGAACATCATTGGATGTATCTTTGAGATTGATGATATCGATAAATTTGTTTACGGGGACAGATTCACCCGTGAGCGCGGCTTCCTCTATCTTGAGGCTCGCGTTTTCGATAAGTCTGCCGTCCGCAGGAACAGCGTCGCCCGCTTCAAGCACGATGATATCGCCGACAACGAGTTCTTCGCTCTTTACCGCGATAAGTTTGCCGTCGCGCAATACTTTTGATGTTGCTGCCGCCATCTCTTGCAGCGCTTCGATGGCTTTTTCCGCTTTGTTCTCCTGGTAAACACCGAGAATGGCATTAAATACGACAACTGCCATGATGATTATAACATCTGCAAAGCTGTCTCCCTCGTATACCGCGAGTACGCCGCTGATGAGCGCCGCGACCAAAAGGATGATCGTCATAGGCTCCGCGAGCTGTTTGAAAAAGCGCACGATAAGGGGCACTTTTTTGCCTTCGGCAAGCTTATTCTTGCCGTTTTCGAGTAGTCTTTTTTCGGCTTCCGCAGAAGAAAGACCTTGCGCCGAGCTTTTTGTTTCTTTAAGCACGGTGTCAATGTTTTCGCAATAGTACTTCATATTTCCCTCCAGTTTATTTTTTTGCCTATCTATGTAAAAAGACCCATAGATAGGACGAAGCCTATCCATGAGTCTGGTCGTTCTTTTAATATTACAAGCCAGACCATTTTATGGTCATGTATGTTGACTTGTTCCGAGTTTTTAACTCGCGACTACTCCCTCAGGATATATTATTGAATATTGCGCCAAGAATATTTTTCCTTGGTATATTTCGATTATACCTAATTTTAAGTTCAAAGTCAAGTAATTTTTATAAATAGTTGATAGTTTTTTATAAATATTTTCCCTTTTCTATACCTTTTTATAGCATTTATTGACTTATTTATACAATTTTACATTGACAACGCATATATCCAGTGATAAAATACTAAGACGGTCTATTTGCCGTGTATCAACAAAAAGATAATATCGGAACAGACAACACAGAAATTATCGGCAATCGGTTTATACCATGCAAACATTTAAGAGATCCTGTATTCGTCTTTTTAGTGCTATACTAAAAATAAAAATATTTTAAGAAAAGGAAGTGAAACAGTGAAATTTTTACTGAAATACTTAAAGCCGTTCTTCGGCAGGATGTCCGTCGGTATGACTATAAAAATATTCGGCACCCTCGTTGAACTGCTCATCCCCTTTATCTTGAGCTATATCTTGGAAAACGTAGTAGTTACTCAAGACGTAAAGCAGATAATCTTTTGGGGCGTCATGATGATAGTTTGTGCCGCGGTAGCTTTGTTATGCAATATCGTGGCAAACAGAATGGCTGCGAAAGTCTCCCGACTTTTTTCCGAAAGAGTCCGCCGCGATCTTTTTTCTCGAACCATGCGCCTTTCCTCGGCTCAGGTAGATAAGTTCACGATCCCCTCGCTCGAATCACGCATCACAACAGATACATATCATGTTCATAACTTCGTCGGCATGATGCAAAGAATGGGTGTACGTGCCCCTATGCTCCTCATCGGCGGAATAGCGATAACGCTCGTTATGGATAGGTTCCTCGCACTCGCGATGATAGCTATACTTCCTTTTATATTTGTAACAGTATATTTTATCTCGCGCAAAGGTGTTCCGCTCTATTCGAAAGTTCAGAAAGCGACTGATAATATGACTCGTATCGTCAGAGAAGACTCCCAGGGCATACGCGTTATAAAAGCTCTCTCCAAAACAGAACATGAACACCGCAGATACGAAAAAGCAAACAATGAGCTTTCGTCCGCAGAACAGCGCGCAAGCATCACGATGGGCGCCGTAAACCCGATAATGACATTGCTCATGAACATGGGTCTTGTAATGGTTATCGCAATAAGCGCTTCACGCGTGGCAGGACATCAGTCCTCCGCTTCAACGGTCATCGCATTCATGCAGTATTTCACGCTCATCTCCAACGCTATGATGTCCGTAACTCGTATATTTACGATGTATACAAAATGCTCCGCTTCTGCTCGCCGTATCGAGGAAGTTGTCGAAGCTCCCGAAGATCTCGTTTTGCAGAGCGAAGAAAAGTATCCCTCAAAGCAGAACGGCGCACATATCGAATTTGAAAATGTTTCTTTCTCCTACAACGGCAAAAAGAACGACCTTGAAAACATCAACTTTTCGCTTTCCCGCGGCGGCAGCCTCGGCATAATCGGCGCTACGGGCAGCGGTAAATCAACGCTCATCCGTTTGCTCATGAGATTTTATGATGTAAACGAAGGCGCCGTATATATCAACGGCAGAGATGTTCGCACCATCCCCGCAGATGAGCTTTACCCAATGTTCGGCGCAGCTTTCCAGCACGACTTCCTTTATGCGGACACCGTGCGCGAAAACATCGACCTCGGCAGACATCTTTCCGATGAACAGATAGTTCGTGCCGCAAAGATAGCGCAGGCGCACGATTTCATCTCCGCTTTCCCCGAGGAATACGGTCATATGCTCTCTCAAAAAGCTTCCAATATATCAGGCGGTCAGAAACAGCGTTTGCTCATATCAAGAGCATTGGCGGCAAACCCCGAGATCTTGGTGCTCGACGACAGCTCTTCTGCACTCGACTATAAGACGGACGCAAACCTTCGTGCCGCATTGCGCGAAAATATGAGCGATTCGACCGTCATCACCGTTGCACAGCGAGTAAGCTCCATCAAAGACTGCGACCTTATAATCGTCCTTGACGAGGGCAAAGTCATCGGCATGGGCAAACACGAAGATCTTTTGCTCTCCTGCACGGAATACCGTGAGATAAGCGAATCACAGATGGGAGGTGCTTTCGTTGAATAAGAACCCCAACAAACACGCAGAAAACAATAAGCTCGACAGAAAAACGACAAAAAACATCCTCGTTAGACTTTTGGGCTATATAATGAAATATTGGTACCTTTTCGCAATAGCGCTCGTTTTGACTCTTGTTTCAAACCAGCTCTCTTTGCTCGGTCCGACATATTCCGGCGAAGCGATAGATGCTATCGCAAACGAGGGCGGCGTTGATTTTGCCGCAGTCAAAGAAAACATCATAAAGATGCTCTTGTGCTATGCTCTCTCCGCAGTGATGTCATATGCGCTCTCCGTGCTCATGGTAAAGATAAGCCAAAAGATCGTCCGCACGATGCGTAAGCAGGTGTTCGAAAAGCTCACCTCTTTGCCTGTCGGATTTTTCGATACGACCGCAACGGGCGATATCATCAGCCGCATATCATATGATATCGACACAGTGAACTCCTCACTTTCCCACGACCTTATCCAGGTCATGACAAGTATATATACGGTCGTAGGTTCATTTATATTCATGTGGCGCATATCAAAACCCATGATCATAGTTTTCGTTATAACCGTTCCGATATCCATAATCTTTACAAAATATCGTTCCAAAAAGGTGCGCCCCTTGTTCCGCACTCGTTCGCGCAAGCTCGGTGAGCTTAACGGCTATGCGGAAGAAATGCTTTCGGGTTGCCGCACGATAAAAGCATATAACCGCGAAGATGAGATGGACGTGCGCTTCGGCGAACGCAACCATGACGCTATGGATGCTTACTACGATGCGGAATATTACGGCGCAACGCTCGGTCCCGCGGTAAACTTTATCAATAACCTTTCTATTTCGCTCGTTATGATATTCGGCGGCATACTTTATATGTATTCGCAGAGCGGTGCGGTGTTGGCAGGTTCCCTCTTCTTCATCTCGCTCGGCGGCGTTGCCAAATTCGTTCAGTATTCACGTAAGTTCGCAGGTCCCATCAATGAATTTGCAAATATACTCCATGAATTTCAGTCCGCTTTCTCCGCAGCAGAACGTGTTTTCCGTATCATCGACGAAGAACCCGAAACAGCAGATAAAAAAGACGCTGTTTGCCTTACCAATGTAAAAGGCAAAGTGGATTTTGAAAATGTTACATTCGGCTATACACCCGAAAAATTGATATTGCGAGATATCTCCCTCAAAGTAAAGCCGGGGCAGACCATCGCCATAGTAGGACCCACGGGCGCAGGCAAAACGACCATCATAAATCTTTTGATGCGCTTCTATGATGTAAACAGCGGCGAGATACGTGTTGACGGCGAAGAAACGCGCGATATCACCCGTTCCTCCTTGCGCCATGCATATACAATGGTGCTTCAGGACACATGGCTCTTCCACGGCACGATATACGAAAATATCGTCTACGGCAAGGAAAACGCCACGATGGAAGAAGTCAAAAAAGCCGCAAAAGCCGCAAGGATAGACAGCTATATCGAGCATCTGCCCGATGGATACGACACGGTGCTCTCCGATGACGGCGTTAATATCTCCAAGGGTCAGCGCCAGCTCATCACCATCGCAAGAGCCATGCTTTCGGATTCGCCCATGCTCATCCTCGACGAAGCGACATCCAACGTAGACTCGCGCACGGAGATAAAGATACAGGAAGCTTTGGGCGAGCTTATGAAAGGCAGAACGTGCTTCGTTATCGCGCACAGACTTTCCACGATACAGAACTCAGACCTTATCCTCGTTATACGCGACGGAAAGATAAGCGAACAGGGCAACCACGAAGAACTTCTTCGCCTCGGCGGATTTTACAGCACGCTCTATAATTCGCAGTTTTCCTGATAAATTCCTTTTTGAATATTTAAAGAAAAATTCCGAGAGATCGGAATTTTTTCTTTACAGCTTTTCATAAAAATTAAACAATAAAAGCAAAATAAACGTACACTCTGCGGATTTTATCGAAAAAAGCAGTTTACTTTTTCGTTTTACTGTGCTATACTATTTTTATGTATAATTATTATTTTTTCTTCGGAGGTTTTTAATATGAAAGCAGTTATTTCTGTTACAGGAAAAGACGGTGTAGGCATCGTTGCAAAGGTAAGCGCAGAATGTGCTAAGTACGGCGTTAATATCGCCGATATCTCTCAGACAGTCCTCGACGGTTACTTCGTAATGATCATGATCACAAACGTTGACGAACTCAACGTAAAATTCGGCGACTTCGTTGACGCTATGTCCGAATTCGGCAAAGCAAACGGTCTTCAGGTAAACACGATGCACGAAGACATCTTCAATTCCATGCACAAAATCTGAAAAAACTGAGGTAGTATAATGTCTATTTTAACCACAAACGATATCCGCGAAACGATCAATATGATCCAGAACGAAAATCTTGACGTTCGCACAATAACAATGGGTATTTCGCTTTATGACTGCGTTTCCGACGACGTAGACAAGCTTTGCGATAATATCTATGACAAGATCACACATAAAGCAGAAAACCTTGTTAAAACAGGCGAGGATATCAGCAAAAAATACGGTATTCCGATCGTAAACAAACGCGTTTCCGTTACTCCTATCGCTCTCGTTGGCGGCAAAGCCGACAGCGACGGTTATGTTAAGATAGCAAAAACTCTTGACAGAGCCGCAAAAACTCTCGGCATAAACTTCATCGGCGGTTTCTCCGCTCTCGCTCAGAAGGGTATGTCATACGGTACAGAACAGCTCATCAAAGCTATTCCTCAGGCCCTCACGGAAACAGACTTCCTCTGCTCTTCCCTCAATGTTGCTTCCACAAAAGCGGGTATCAACATGGATGCCATCTACATGGCAGGTAAAGCTATAAAAGAAATGGCTTACCTTACAAAAGACCGCAACTCCATCGGTTGCGCTAAATTCGTTGTTTTTGCAAACGCTCCCGAAGATAATCCCTTCATGGCAGGTGCCTTCCACGGTATCGGCGAACCCGAATGTGTTATCAACGTAGGCGTTTCCGGTCCCGGTGTTGTTGCCGCTGCCATCAAACGTGCGGGCAACTGCGATTTCGGCGACCTTGCGGACACTATCAAGAAAACAGCATACAAGATCACAAGCGTTGGTCAGCTCGTTGCAACAGACGCGGCAAAAGCGCTCAATGTTCCTTTCGGTATCGTTGACCTTTCTCTCGCTCCCACTCCCGCTATCGGCGACAGCGTTGCCAGAATTCTTGAAAACATGGGTCTTGAACATTGCGGTACACACGGCACGACAGCTGCCCTTGCAATGCTCAACGATGCAGTTAAAAAAGGCGGCGTAATGGCAGGTTACTCTGTCGGCGGTCTCTCCGGTGCGTTCATCCCCGTTTCCGAGGACGAAGGCATGATCGAAGCGGCTGAATGCGGCGCGCTCTCTCTTACAAAGCTCGAGGCTATGACAGCAGTTTGCTCCGTTGGTCTTGACATGATCGCTATCCCCGGCGATACATCCGTTGAAACTATCTGCGGTATCATCGCGGACGAGATCGCTATCGGTGTTGTTAATACAAAAACAACAGCCGCTCGTCTTATCCCCGCATACGGCAAGAAAGTCGGCGACAGCGTTGACTTCGGCGGCTTGCTCGGCACAGCGCCCATCATGGACGTAAGCCCCTACTCCTGCCGTGATTTCATTCTCCGCGGCGGTCATATCCCCGCTCCTATGCACAGCCTTAAAAACTAAGTCTTTAACGAGGAAAAATGAACAACGATAACAGAAATCGAATTGAAGATAGCAACGAGGACAGGTTCGCTACGCTGGATATAGACGGCATCAACGATATATATTACGGCAAAACGAAAAAATCGAAGTCATCTCCGAAAAAGAAAAGATCGAACAATGTTTCGCAAGATATGCTCAAAATAGTTGCGTTGCTTGTAACGATAGTCTTTCTCATAGTAATTTTATATACTGCGGTCGTTGGAATTTTAGGCTCAGGATATAAAATCTTCGGTCCTTCAACTACGGAAGCGGAACAGACCACCGCTTCCAAAGGCGAAGAGATCACCACCACGCCAATAACGAATACATCCTCTGTTGCAACATTGCCCGTCATCATCGGAACGAACAGCGCAATAACATCTGCTATCACTTCCGTTGCGACGTCAACGACGGTTACTCAAACGCAGACTTCCGCAACAACGACGAATCCCACGAACCCTGCATACAAGGATGCGATCATCTTTATCGATGCAGGTCATGGCGGCAAAGACCCGGGTTCATTAGGTAAACTTGACGGCGAAACATACAACGAAAAAGACTTCAACCTTTCCGTTGCTCTCCGCGTTCGCGACGAGCTTGAAAAGCGCGGATTTACCGTTGTTATGTCTCGCGATACAGACGTTTTCGTGGAACTTGAAGACAGAGCGGAACTCGCTCTTGCGGCAAATGCGGATATGTTCGTGTCGCTCCATTGCAACTCGTTCAGCCAAGACACCGTTGCAGGACCCAGAATGTATTACACCGCGCGTAATGGTGTTACATACGACCCCAAAGCGTTTGCAAAATATTTTTCGGATGCTTTCGATACAGTCAAAAACCGTGTCGGCTCCTCCGGTCAAGTGGCTTACCCCAACATGAAAAAAGCGAATATCTACTCCGACTCAAGCGTGCTCGGCAAAGATAAGCATTATGCCGTTCTTTGTAACACGAATATGCCCTCTATCTTGATAGAGATGGGCTTTATCACGAACGAGAACGATCTGAAGATGCTCACGAGCACATGGTGGCAGACATTCGTTGCGCGCGCCATCGCGGACGCTGTCGAAGCATCTTATAATGCAGGTTTTGTAACAAAATAATAAAAAAGAGTATATCACCAAGGTGATATACTCTTTTCGTTTTCTTATCTTATTTTGTTCCCGTGGAACCGAAGCCGCCGTTGCCGCGTTCCGTTTCGGAAAGCTCGCTTATCTCGGAAAAATCCGCCGTAAAGTATGGCGCAAATACCATCTGAGCAATTCTTTCGCCGTTTTCGATAACAGCGTCATCCTTGCCGTGGTTATGGAGGCAAACGATTATCTCGCCGCGGTAATCGGAATCGATAACGCCGACTTTGTTTGCGGGAGCGAGATCACGCTTGCAAGCCATGCCGCTGCGAGCATATATAAGACCTACAACACCTTCGGGTATCTCAAGAGAGATGCCTGTGTGAACGAAAGCGCTCTTGCCTGCGGGGATAGCAAAGCTTCCGTCGCAAAGTGCGTAAAGATCGGCACCTGCGGAGTAAAGCGAACCGTATGTGGGGACTTTTGCGTTTTCGTCAAGCTTTTTGAAGCAAACATTTATTTTCTGCATATTATTTCTCCCAATATATTTTTATTAAAGCAATATTATATTGTTTTCTTTGCAGATGCGCTTTGTCTCTTCGTCCCAAATAGATACCTGAACTTCGCCGATATGAGCTTTCTGCAAAAGGAGCATGGAAAGACGGGACTGACCGATACCGCCGCCCATAGTAAGCGGAAGTTCGTCATTGAGGAGCGCTTTGTGGAAAGGAAGCTCTTTTCTGTCTTCGCAACCTGCTTCGCGGAGCTGACGCTCGAGCGCTTCCTTGTCTACGCGGATACCCATTGAGGATATCTCGAAAGCGCAACCGAGAACTTCGTTCCAGAACATGATGTCGCCGTTGAGTGTCCAGTCATCATAGTCGGGTGCTCTGCCGTCGTGGCGTTCGCCTGAGCGGAGCTTGCCGCCTATCTGCATGATGAACGCGGTTTTGTATTCCTGTAAAAGAAGCGTTTCGCGCTCTTTCGCTGTCTTACCGGGGTACATATCCTCAAGTTCCTGAGTTGTAACGAACTTGATATTTCTGTTAAGTTCGAGAGTAAGCTCGGGGAAATGAGTCTTCAAAGAATCGAG
Source organism: uncultured Lachnospiraceae bacterium (assembly GCA_964514555.1). GTDB lineage: Bacteria > Bacillota > Clostridia > Oscillospirales > CAG-272 > UMGS731. The sequence goes on from CAZERM010000015.1 coordinate 22,278, forward strand.
CGTATCGCACATAGCGTCAACTTCGCTCTGAACAGTAGCCTTGAGATATTCAATGTTTCTGTCCTCTTTTGTGATTATCTTTTCCCAGTCCCACTGGTCCGTGTATATGGAATGGAGGTTGTCCATCTCTTCGTCGCGGCGGATAGCGTTCATGTCCGTGTAAAGACCTTCGCCTGCGGAGAATTTATATGTATGGAGCGCCATGCGTTTCCATTTTGCAAGGGAGTGAACGACAACCGCATCCGTTCCCGTTTCTTTGATATCGAATCTGACAGGGCGTTCAACGCCGTTGAGATCGTCGTTAAGACCCGTATTGGGATCTACAAAAAGCGGCGCTGAAACTCTTTTAAGATTAAGAGAATCGCAAAGCTTTCTTTCAAATATTTTTTTCAGCATACCGATGGCGGTCTGCGTTTCGTACATACCCAAACGGGATCTGTAACCTTCCGGAACAATTACCTTGCTCATGTTAATCCTCTTTCAATAAATTTTTTCTAAAGTTAATTTTTATTGTATCATTTTAAGGAGAGAATGTCAACAGAAATATATATATGCCTTGGTTTTTGCGCGATACATCCTTGCATATGGGATATTTAAGGAATGTTTTTGGTGTAAATATTAAAAAAATCATAATGAATTTTTATACATATGCAA
>CAZERM010000016.1:0-22566 GCA_964514555.1 uncultured Lachnospiraceae bacterium
CCTCGGTATCGGCCTCCAGGCTTTCTGTATCCCCGGCTCCGTTGCTGAAAACCGCAAAGTTGGTCTCGGCCACGGCAACCTCGGCAAGATGCTTCTTTCCGAAGAAACAGAATGCTTCTGCTTCTTGGCAGGTCATGAATCTTTCGCTGCTGCTGAAGGCGCTATCAAGATCGCCCTCAACGCAAACAAAGTTCGTGTTAAACCCCTCCGCGTTATCCTCAACGGTCTCGGCAAAGATGCTGCTATGATCATTTCCAGAATCAACGGCTTCACATATGTTCAGACTGCTTTCGATAACAACACAGAAACAGTTTCCGTTGTTAAAGAAACTCCCTATTCCAACGGTCCTCGTGCAGACGTTAAGTGCTACGGCGCAGATAACGTTCCCGAAGGCGTTGCTATCATGAAGCTCGAAAACGTTGGCGTTTCCATCACAGGTAACTCTACTAACCCAACACGTTTCCAGCACCCTGTTGCAGGCACATACAAGAAATGGTGCATTGAAAACGGCGTTAAATACTTCTCCGTTGCTTCCGGTGGCGGTACAGGTCGTACACTTCACCCCGATAACATGGCTGCAGGTCCTTCTTCCTACGGTATGACAGATACAATGGGTAGAATGCACTCTGACGCTCAGTTCGCAGGTTCTTCTTCCGTTCCTGCTCACGTTGAGATGATGGGTCTTATCGGCGCAGGTAACAACCCCATGGTTGGTATGACTGTTGCTGTTGCAGTTGCTATCGAAGAAGCTGCTAAAGCAGGCAGAATCTAATTTTTAGATCTTAGCTTTTTTAAGGCATATTTTCAGTTTAGGCTGAAAATATGCCTTTTTTTACCCAAAAGCCACATTGTAAAGCAAGGGTTTGCGTCTGCCCCACACATTCATTTGTATTACTATCCGTAGGGGCGACTTGTTGTCGCCCGTTTCCCATCGCAACAATTTTGTCATTGATAAAATTTGAATTATGCATTAGAGGCTTTCGGCTAAAAGCTAAACCTTTCGACTCGTGCCCTGCGGCGTGGTTCCGCGAGTGGCTCCTCTCGGGGAGCCGCATTTGATACAGCAATCATTTTCGATATGATTCGCCCAAGCGATAAACCTGCAAGGTTTTCTGCTTCTTTTGCGAGCTTTTCTTTCAGATAAAGAAAAGCTTAAAACACCTTTAAATAAGAAAAAGTTGATAAGAGTTTTTGCCGGCTTTTTCAAAAATTTCACCAACAAAAAAGGCTGTTGTGTTTTCACACAACAGCCTTTTATCTTACTCTGCTTTGCAGATAAAGAAGCATCTTTCGCTGTCCTCCTGCAAGGGAGAAAAGTCTATGTCCGCACATTCGCAAATGATAGAGAAACCTGCGTTTTGTGCCGCTTTACGAAGCGTTCGCAAAGCATAACAGCGTTGACGCTGTTCTTCGTCCTCACGGCGATAATTTTTGCCGTCGCGAATGAAGAACGTGAGATAAAAATCGCAAATATTCGTTTTTTCGTTGAAATAGTTTTCCCATGTCATAAAAACATCGTCTGTTTCGTAAACGAAAGCGTTATCCGCGAGTATATTTTTGTATTTATACGGTGTGGAGACATCGAAAACGAGCACCGCGCCTTTTTCCATGTTTTCGTGAGCGTGCCAAAGAGCCGCTTCCACATCACCGAGCTTCAAAAGATAATTTACGCAGTCAAAAGAGCATATCGCCGCATCCGCCTTGAAGCCAAGGTTGAAAGAGCGCATATCCGAACCGAGGAAGCGTATATCCGCGCCTGCATCTTCCGCTTTTTTGGCGGCGAGAGCAAGCATCTCCTCACTCAAGTCTATACCCGTGAGCTTATATCCGCGCTGCGCCATAGGAACGGTTATGCTGCCCGTACCGCAACCGATATCTACTATCTTTTCCACATCCACTGCGGAAAATCTGCGAAAACATTCCTGATAAAAATCGCACCATGCCTCATAATCTATATCGCGCATGAAAGAATCATAAAAAAGGGAAAGAGAAGAATACTGTTCGCTCATTTTTTCTCTACCCCGAGCGCGTCGAGCGCGCGTGCATAGCCGTCGCAACCGTCGCGCAATGCGCTGTTAACTCTCGTTATGGTCGCTGTGCTAAGACCTGTCTTTTCTACGATGGTAGTATATTTTTCGCCTTCTCGAATAAGCTTAGCCGCTTGAAAACGGCGTGTCATCTCACGAAGCTCCACTTTTGTGCAAAGGTCTTCGAAAAAGTCATAACATTCTTCCAAGCTGCCCAGAGAAAGAACCGCCTCGAAAAGAAAATCCGTATTTTCGTCTTTAATTCGTTTTGCCATAATATATTCTCACCTCTGATTTATTATATTACTATAATATCACAAAATAGAAAAAATGCAATAGTAAAAGCTGATCAAAGCGTTAAAATTTTAAAAATATGTACAAAATCTTATATTATAAGCACCATAAGAGGTATCGTAAGCGCAGAAAGTCCCGTGCCGAGAAGCACGAGGTTTGCCGCATATTCCTGACCTTCGCCGAGCATTTCCGCAAAGTTGAGCACAACGCTTGCAACAGGGCACGCGAACATTATATAGAGCGATATCTTGAGGTCATGCTCTACGGGGATGAAATAGAGTATAGCCAAAGCCAAGAGCGGCAAAAGTATCTGCTTTAATGCTATGATGATGTACTGCGTGGGGCGTGCGAACGTGGAACGCAAAGATACCGTTGCCAAGCGCATACCCATGATGAGCATACAGAGCGGAGTCGTCATTCTGCCGAGGAGCGTTATCATGCTTTCGATATTTTCGGGCAAAGCAAAACCTGTAACGAAAAGCGGAACGGCAACTACAAGTGCGATGACCGCAGGGTTGAGTATTATCTTTTTAACGCTCATATATTTCATATCGTTTGTGATAACAGCGGAGCCGAGCGTCCAACCGATGATATTCATCGCGAGCGAGAACATGGCGGAAAAAGCAACCGCTTGAGGATAATCGGGCAAGAGCGCTTCCAATATCGGAACGCCCATAAAAGCGCAGTTTGAGAAGCAGAGTGCAAGCGTGTATATACGGAATTTAACGTCATTCACCTTTTTGCGGAATATCACGAAATGACAAAGGAGTATCACCGCCGCCAAAAGCACAAGTACGAAAATGAAAACAAAGAGCATCTGCCAAAGAAGATCGAATGAAAAATCGACCTGCAAGAAAGAGTAAATTATCAACGCAGGCTGGCAAACGTACATAAGCAATTTTGCAAAGTTGGAAATGCCCGATTCGGGAACGAGCTTCGTTTTTACCATAAGAAAGCCCGGAACGGCATAGAACAGCATCACCAACACAGTTGAGAGAGCTATAAAGAACATAAATATCACCTTCAATTTTTTTGTATATTAGAATTATGATATCACACAATCGCACGAAATTCAATCTTTTTTGCTTTTTATTGCAAATGTTCCTCTCAACTTTTCTTGTTTAAAGATATATAAGCTTTTCTTGATCTGCAAGAAAAGCTCATATAAAACGAAAAGGGCGACCCAAAGGTCGCCCCTACAATATAACTATAAATTTTTCATTATACATTATTTTCAAACATAGTTTGAATTGTCATAGTATTCGTTAAAGCTTTTTGCGGCAGCATCCCACGTGCGTTTGTTCAGCACGCCTGTTTGCGGCAACCCATTGTATCCCTGAAAACGCTTCACCGCATCTATCGTCTTTTCGTCGTTTATCCCCGTTATGGTGATATCTTCAAAATCATCATATATAACGGAAAGCGCCGATAATATCAACTGAACAAGCACTATCATGTCGCTTTGCTCGCCCTCTGAGGAAGTGTACGAGGGATCCTTGAACGGATATATCGGCTCGCCGACCGACACGGAATATACGCTCTCTTGATACAGTTGAAATATCGCGTTCCATGTCTGTTCGTCAACCTCCCCTGTCGGCGCCAGAGCGTTTCGCTTTTGTATCTCGCGCACGACTTCGCGCGTTTCTTCGCCGTATATCCCATCAGGAATTATTATCGGAATATAACCCGTTATCAGCGCTATCTTTCTGAGCATATATTGAAGCTCGTATATCTCCTTTTTATGTTCTGTCATATGCTCCCTCCGCTCACATTATAATATCACCCGGAAACTGAAATTCCGCGCGAATGTTTCCGTTTTCTATCTCGTTGTATTTCTCCGCAAGTATATCCCATGTTACAGGTCCGACTATGCCGCTTTGGGGTATTCCCTCTATACGCTGAAATACCAAGACCGCATTTTGCGTCTGCTCGTCAAAATTTCCGCTTACGGATACTCGCGGTATCTCCGCGAACACGCGCGATACTGCGTTAAGATATGTTTGCAAAAGCTCAACATCTCTTCCCGACGAGCCGATATTGAGCAGCGTTCCGGGGAAAAGCTCCGCTGATGCTCCCGAGCCGTCGTTGCTCTCCACCATGCCAAGGTAAACGGAAGAGAGCCTGTTCCATGTTTGTTCGTCAACTTCTCCGCTCTGCAAAAGCCCATAGTCGCGCTGAAAAGCCAGCACTGAAGCGCGTGTTTGTTCATCATAAACGCCGTTGAACGGCACCGTAAGCACGCTTGGGTCATAATCCGCAACAACATTGAGGTAATATTGCACCACGCTCACGTTAAGTCCCGCCGAACCGAGAGAGAGCGTCCCCGAAAATTGCTTTGACACTTCCGCAAGTGAAAGTCCTTCGCTGTCAAGCTCGTTGAGCCTTTTGACGGCATTGTATATGCTCTGTATCCTATACCATGTCGCTTTTCCGACGATGCCGTCCGCGCTGAGTCCGAATATCCGCTGAAAAGCCAACACCGCATTTTCCGTTTCCGTGGAAAAAATACCGTTTGGGCTTGCTATCTTCGGTATCGCAGGGTAATTTGCGGAGATCCTGTTGAGCCTCGTTTGCACTGTCCTTACATCGTTTCCCGCGGAGCTTGATCTGAGCGGTACCCCGGGGTAAGATTGCGTAACATTTTCTATCGGCGCATTCATGATTATATTGATATCGTCTCCGTAATAATACCGCAAGATATCATACGGTATATATCCCCTTTCCGCAAGTTCCACGCTTCCCCATTGAGAAAGTCCATCGCAAGTGGTCGTCGTTCCGTTGCAATAGAGCGCAAAAAGCGGCTCCACGAAGCCTTGCCGCGCGATATAATCGTTAAATATATTATCAACTATATCAGCGATATTTTCGAAAATATCGCGCCCGTAAACGAACGATTGGTCCGTTGCTGTCGAATTTGTTATATCGAAATCATACCCTCTCGCACGATAAAATTCCGTGTAGACCCTGTTGAGCGCAAACGATATCTGTGCGTAGATATTTGCCCTCAGCGCGTTCTCGTTCCATGTCGGATATATCTCGCTCGAAGCAACATTTTTTATGTAATCGATAAAGCTCACCGTTACGTTCGGTGCATTTGAATCGGCGGCACCGAGATGCACGATGATACTTTCCGGTATCACAGGTAATGACGGCATACTTTTCCACCTCCATGTTCAAAGATCTTGGGAGGTCGCGCCGCCGCTCAATCTTACATCACCTTGCGGATATTTTTTCGTTCCGTTCGTGTCGGGCAACGGTATCATATTTACGGGCAAGACGGATGTCGTGTCGGGGTATATCTGTATATCACGCGTTACCGTTGTGTAAAAACCGATATGCGATATCTCCGCGTCATAAAGCGAATACGGTGTTCCGTTCGTATCAGGCGAAAGAGAGAGCGCTTTCGGCGGCGCTTCAAGCGTTATCATGGGAGTTTTGCCGCTCTCGTCCGTTTCGAGTACGGCAACGGTAGACGGCGGAACCGATCTTTTCGAGCGCACTATGACTATTGCACCCTTTATCGGAAAAGCGGAGCTTGCCGCAAACACCCTCACGCCAAACCTGCCATAGGAGCTTTCGTTCTGTGTTGTATCCATAATAATTACCTCCGTTTTTTCAACTGTTATATTATATGAAAAAGTTCATATCGCGTGATTGATAAAACGAAGCTTTTGTTTCGTATAGATATTTACTTTTACCAAAAAAAGTAGTATGATATTTACATAAATACGCAAGGAGGCGATTTTTTTGAAAACAGAACTTTTGAATTATGACATATATCCTAAAATTTTTCCTGTAAATAAAGACAGCTCATTCACCATCAAACCGCTTGGCGCACACGTTGCGTTCGCAAACGAAACATATCACATCCGCATCATGCCCATGAGCTGCGGCGCTTTTTATGTTTACAGAGAAAGAGAAAATGTTTTCGAACTTTACTCGATGCCCAACAAAAACGGTGAGCTTTGCTTTAACTTTAAATTTCCCGCAGAGGGCGAATATTCCGTTCGTATCGTTGGCGCAGACAAAAAATACACCGTTAAGCTTGCCGTATATGCCGTTGAAGATGACCTTTACGGTAAATACGCTTACTTCGGTGATATGCATATGCATACTTGCTTCTCCGACGGCAAAGAAGCGCCCGATATCGTCGCTTCAAACTACCGCGGATACGGCTACGACTTTATGGCGATAACAGACCACAAACGCTATTTCCCCTCTCTCGGTCTTATCGAAGAATACAAGGATATTCCGCTTGATATGAAGATGTACCCCGGCGAAGAAGTACAGCTCCCCGACACGGACGTACATATCATCAACTTCGGCGGTGATTTCAGCGTAAATGCTCTTTATGAAAAATCGCGCCAAAACGAAGGCGGCACGGAACTTTCACGTCGCGCTATGCCCGGCGCAAAAAATGTACCCGATATTTTGAGCGAGGATGAATACCACGCAGCTTGTCTTGAGGCGGCAGCAAAATACGATATCCCCGACGGTATCGAAAAGAGAGATTTCGGCTCTTGTGTTTTCGCATTCGAGCAGATACGCAAAGCAGGCGGTCTCGGCATATTCTGCCACCCCTATTGGATATCCGACGTTTATCAGGTACCCGAAAACTTCACGGAATATATGCTCACGGTACATCCCTTTGACGCATTCGAGGTATTGGGCGGCGAAAGCTATTACAGACAGAACGGCTTCCAGACAGCACTCTATTACGAGATGCGCGCTCGCGGCATAGATTTCCCTGTTGTAGGCACGACGGACACACACGGCTCCACGGAAGCAAATCCCAACAGACTTGTTGCAAACACCATCGTTTTTGCAAAAGAAAATACTCGCGATGATATCGTAAACGCTGTTAAAGACGGCTATTCCGTTGCGGTTGACGGCATCGGCGAGGAAAAGAGATATGTCGGTCATTTCCGTCTCATCAAATACGCTTGCTTCTTGGTAGAAAACTTCTTCCCCTTGCACGACAAGCTTTGCGAATATGAAGGTCAGCTCATGCGCGAATATGCTTTGGGCAACAAGAGCGCCGCTGTGGAACTTTCGATAATAAAAGACCGCGTTCCCAACCTTCGCAAAAAATACTTCGGTTTTTGATTTTTTAAAACAAAAAAATAAAAGCAAAAAGCAGACCCCTAAAGGTCTGCTTTTGCTTTGTTGCGTTAACAACTTAGATAAGTTCTTTAACTGTTGCGTCTTTACCAACTTTATCGCGAACATAGTAGAGTTTCGCACGGCGAACTTTACCACGGCGAGTAACTTTAACAGCTACAACGTTGGGAGAATGGATCGGGAAAGTCTTTTCAACACCTACACCGTAAGCGATCTTTCTTACTGTAAATGTTTCAGAGATACCGCCGTTCTTCTTAGCGATTACAAGACCGCTGAAAAGCTGAATACGTTCTCTTGTTCCTTCTTTGATCTTGTTCTGAACTTCAACTGTGTCACCAATATTGAACTGGGGCACTTCTGTTTTCAACTGCTCGTTTACAAAAGCCTGAATTTTATCCATGATGGCTTCCTCCCTAAAATAAATAATATCGAAACGTTCATGCGAGCATGCAGCGGAGCGTATCGTGCGGTGCATTGCACAGCATTTAAAATTATATCATTATTGCACAAAAAAATCAATAGTTTTTTTAAAAAAACACCTTTGTATAAAACTTTTTTTACGGATAATAATAAAAGTCAGAAAAAGTGTATATCTATTTTTATAAGAAAATGCGGTGATGATTTTGGAAGAAAACGCTTTTTTGCGCTTGAGGTCTGCAATTTCGGAAAGTTTTTGCGGTATGTCCGATGTTTCCGTAAGGGAGCTTGACCTTGGCAAAGCGCGATTTTATTTATATTATATCAGCAACCACAGCTCAAAGCTATTGATAAACAAATTTGTTATCGCTCCGCTGTCGGAATACTATCTGCGCGGCGGCGATAATGCCCCTTTGAGCGGCATTATCACGGGCAACAGCCTGCAAGAGGCTCATGACCTTATCGAATCACAAAACGCCGTGCTCTCGGGAAACTGCCTTATATTATACGAGGATATGCCGAGCGATATCTTCGGCTATATCTGCGCCACGCGCAACGACGATGGGCGCGGAAACGATGAGCCTGAAACCGAAAACGTCATACGAGGTCCGCACGACGGCTTTAACGAAAGTTCCGAGCAAAACGTGATGCTCCTGCGACGCAGGATAAAAAGCATCCATCTTAAAAGCGAAAAGATGACCGTCGGCACCACAACCAAAACGGATATCGTTATAATGTACCTTGACGATATCGTAAACGAAAATGCTCTCGGTATATTGCGCCGTCGTCTCGGTGAGATAAACGCAAGCGCCGTGATAGATTCGGGCTGTGTGGAAACGTATATACAAGATAACGGCTATGCACTCTACCCGACAGTCGGCAATTCGGAGCGACCCGATAAAGTCGCAAGCAAACTTTTGGAGGGCAGGATAGCCGTTATCGTGGACGGCTCGCCCGTCGTGCTGACGGTGCCTTATCTTTTTTGCGAGGGTCTGCAAGTATCGGAGGATTATTCGAAAAGCTCCTTTTTTGCAACATTCGTAAGAGCCTTGCGCTTTGCCGCGCTCATATTTGCGCTATATCTGCCGTCGCTGTTTACGGCACTTGTGATGCATCATTCATCATTTTTGCCGCGCGAGATGGCGGATCACATGGCGCAAACGCGAGAGGGCATGACGGTCTCGATCGTTTGGGAGGTGGTAACGGCATTTTTGATATTTGAAGTATTGCGTGAGGTGGGGCTTCGTATGCCGAAAGCGGTCGGAAGCGCCGTCGGCATAGTCGGTTCGTTGATATTGGGCGACAGTGCCGTAAGCGCAGGGATAATATCACCGTTCGTGTTGATAATCGTTGCATTTTCCGCGGTATGCAATTTTATAGCCGTGCCGTATATGAACCCAAACGGCATATACCGCCTCGCTTTGATAATTATAAGCGGAGCCTTTGGTATATTCGGCTTTTTTGCGTTCAGTGCGGTAAGCCTTTTTCTCGGTTGCCGCAAAACATCGTTCGGCGTGCCGTATTTTTCGCCGTTTGCGCCGATATCGGTCGAGGGACTTTCCGATTTTATATATATGGCTCCTGTTTGGAAAAATAAAAACGTGCCGCCGTCCGTTTCGGGGCGGCACGCAACACGAACAAAGGGGAAAAAGCCGCAATGATCAAAAGAGAATACTCCGTTTCATCGATACAGATATTTTTTATAATGTTTTCGTTCGTTTTCTCGGGACTTTTTCTGTACGGCGAAGGTTCATTGACAAGGATGATATTTGCCCCTTTCTTCCTCTCCGTTATCTGCCTTGCGGCAGGCACCGTGTGTGAGGGATATCACGGTTCCGCGATGTTTTACAATGCAACATTCGGCAAAATGCAGATGATATTTAAAACGATATCATTGATATTTCTGTTTATTTCCGCCATAAAAGATATATCGTCGTTTTCGCTTTCTGTTGCCGCTTTTTACGGCGGCAAGTACGCATATATCATATTTCTTGCGGTGATAGCCATCTGTGTTTTTGCGGTATGGCGCGATACGCTCGGCGCGGCAAGATTTTGCGAGCTTTGCCTTTTTCCCGTATCCATCGTAATATTGCTTTCGCTGTTGGGGGAGAGAGACAGCTCTTTTTACCTTGCCATTTCGGAAAAAGATGTCTTTTCCGCGTTCGACATCATCGGCTGTACTTCCGTTATATTTTCGCTTTATTTGCGCGTTATAACGCCGAAAAACGATGATATGAGCGATTTTGCACGCAACAGTGCCTTTCATCCATCTCCGATGTATTGCGGCGCATTGGCTCCGATATTCGCTCTCGCGGTGTACATCACGGTAATATTTTTGGGTGTGCGCTCAAATATCCTTGCGAACGCTTTAATATGGTTCTGTCATCTCGCACGGTGCTTTGCTTCTGCCGTTTGCGCGCGCGATCTTTGCGGTTTTGCCGAATGTTCCGTGCCGAGCGAGAAAGCGCACCGTTTTGCGGCGATGTCCACAGCGTTTGCCGCATCGATATTGATATTGCAATTCGTCCCCGAAAGAGCGTTTTCTTGCGTCGCGATACTTTACAATGCGCTTTTTCCGTGTGTCGCTTTTGTGTGTTGCACGGTAAAAGGAACGCAAAACAGCGGTCAAATATATTGACATACCGCATATTATGATGATAAAATAATTATATTATATTATTTTTCAGGCAGGTATGTATGATAAAAGCAGTATTGTTTGATCTTGACGGCACACTTTTGCCCATGGACCAGGACAAATTTGTAAAAGATTATTTCGAAAGGCTCTCCGCGACGCTTTCCAAGCACGGATATGATCAGGAAAAATTATACGAGGGCATTTGGTTCGGCATTAAAGCGATGCTCAAAAACAACACAGACAAGCTCAATATGGAGCTTTGGTGGGAGGGATTTACCTCTTATTTCGGTCAAAAAGCGCTCGATGACAAATATATCATCGATGATTTTTATAAAAACGAATTCGGCAAAGTAAAAGAGACCTGCGGTTTCAACCCCGAATCCTCCAAGACCGTTCACAAGCTCAAAGAAAACGGTTTTCGCGTGGTATTGGCAACAAACCCCGTGTTCCCTGCCGTTGCAACGGAACAGCGCATACGTTGGGCAGGCTTGACCCCTGAGGATTTCGAGCTTTACACAACTTACGAAAACTCCACTCGTTGCAAGCCCAACCTTGAATATTACGCGGAGATATTACGCAAAATAGATTGCCGCCCCGAAGAATGTATCATGGTTGGCAACGATGTTTCCGATGATATGCCTGCGGAAGACCTCGGAATGAAAGTATTTTTGCTCACGGATTGCCTTATAAACTCCAAAAACGAGGATATCTCGAAATACCCACACGGCACTTTCTCCGATCTTTGGGAATATATCAAGACATTATAAATAAATATCCCTTCGCTTTATATTTTGGCGAAGGGATATTTTCATATTAACCAAGCTTTATTGTTTTTTGCTTTTCTTTATCTGAAAGAAAAACCAAAAAGAAGCAGAAAACCTTGCAGGTTTACCGCTTTGACGAATCGTATCTAAAATGATAGCTTTATCAAATGCGGCTCGCCACTCTCACAAAGCACGCCGCAGGGCACGTATCAAAAGGTTTAACTTTTAGCTGAGAGCCTATTATTTCGTTGCCGTGTAGGAGAGCACGTCGCGGATCGTTTCGCCGTCTATCTGAAGCGGTGTGGGACGGTCGAAGCTCACTCGAATGTCGGAACCTTCGAGGATGGTTATATATTTCGTGTATTTCACATGAGTGCCCTTAAATAATGTGGGGAATATCATAAGCGCATGGAGTTTTTGCACCCTGTGGAAAACAACGAGCGATATCTTTTTCTCGTTGAGTCTGTCCTGTTTGGGCGCCGCCATCATGCCACCACCGTAATATCTGCCGTTCATAGCCGCAGCAAGCCATACTTTTTGAAATTTATATTCTTTGCCGTCAACAGAAACGACAGCATTTCTCGGCTTGAAATAGCGCAATAAGCCTTTTATGGCTATCGTTGTATAGTTGATGCGCTTTTTCGTGCCGTTTTTTTCGTTGCTTTCGCGTATCTTATCGCCCTCTTCGCAACAGTAGCCGTCTATACCGAAGCCTACATTGTTTATAAAGCGGTATTCTTTGCCTTTGACTTTTACTTTGGGAAGATGCTTTATGTATTTATCTATGCATATCATCTCGCCCTCGCCGCCCGAAAAGCCGATGTCGCGTGCGAAATCGTTGCCTGTGCCAACAGGGATGTAATACACCTTGTTCTTTATCTCTATGCCGTTAGTCTCGTTTATAAAATGATTTATAGTTCCGTCGCCGCCGCATATCATCACTTCATCATCGGGCGCAAGTCCGCCGAAAAAAGTTTCATAGCCATCCATATCGCCGATGGATATTATTTTTGTGTTATCGTTTTCGGTGCTGATGCGCTCTATAAGCTTTTTATATTGCTTGCTTCCCGAAAAAGGATTATAGATAATATATTTTACCAAGGTGTTTAGCCCTCCGTTTTTTATTTTTTCACATTTTTCGACTGTGTATATATAATTATAAAACGTATTTACAATAAAAACAATGTTTTTTGTCGTAAAATCGGAAAATATTTACCTGCTTTTTTATTTAAGACATCTTCGGCTTTTGCTGAATAAATCTCCTCCGAAGATTTGAGCGAAAGTTCTTTTGTCCACTTTCATTCGAGATATCTTCCGCTTCGGATTTTGCTGAATAAATCTCATCGAAGATTTGAGCGAAAGTTCTTTTGTCCACTTTCATTCGAGATATCTTCCGCTTCGGATTTTGCTGAATAAATCTCATCGAAGCTTTGAGCGAAAGTTCTTTTGCCTACTTTTCTTTCAAGAAAAGTAGGTGTCTATGTGTAAAACCGTTTCGTAGGGGACGCCGTTTTTGTAGTACACTCTCGGTACACGTCGAGATATGCCGCAGACGAATTCATAATTAAATGAAAACGAGTTGTCCGCAACTTCCTCCGCGGAGATAAATTCTCCGCCGTTCTTGCCCACTAGCGTTGCCGTGTCCCCTATCTCGACGTTTTCAAGCGCACTTACATCGACCATCATCTGATCCATGCATACTCTGCCGAGTATTGGGCATCTTACACCGTGTATTATAGCTTCGCCTTTGCCCGAAAGCACACGAGGGTATCCGTCCGCATAGCCTATGCGTAATGTCGCAACGCGCGTTTCTCGCTCCGTAACGAATGTTGCGCCATAGCTTATGCTCTTGCCGGCAGGAAGCGTCTTTACGTGCGCCACGTGCGTTATAAGCTCCATAGCAGGGCGCAACGGTAACTTTTCGCCGATGCTCTCTTTTACCTCTGCCGATGGGTAAAGCCCGTATATTATTATGCCTGCGCGTACCATGTCAAAACATTTGTCAAATTCCAATATTCCCGCGCTGTTGTTAAGATGCTTTATCGGAATGTCAACTCCGCGCTCGGCAAGCATCGCAATAAATCTTTCGAAATCTTCACGCTGGCGCAAAGAAAACGATTTGTCGGTCTCGTCCGCCGTGGCAAAATGGCTGAATATGCCCTCTACTTCTATGTTCGGCAAGTGAAAAGCTTCTGCCGCTTCGTCTGCGCTCTGCTCGCTCACGTCCCAACCGATGCGCGACATACCCGTGTCAACGGCAAAATGTATCTTCGCTGTTTTGCAAAGCTCTTGCGCAGTCTGCGAAAGTTTTAAAAGCATATTCGGCTGAAACATAGTAAGCGTGATGTCATGTTTTACGGCGGCGGCGAAATTTTCGGGCGCGGTGAAGCCAAGTATCAATATTGGCTTCTTTATGCCGTTTTTGCGAAGTTCGAGCGCTTCGTTTATCTCCGCAACGCCGAAATAATCCGCTTTGTGTTCAAATTTTCCCGCAAGCTCTACGGCGCCATGACCGTATGCATCCGCTTTTACAACGAGCAAAAGCTGTTTTCCTTCGGGAAGCTTGCTTTTTATAAGGTCGATGTTGTGCTCCACAGCATCGAGATCTATTTTTGCATATACTCTGTATAAACTCATTTTTTCTCCGTTTCGGAATGAAAATTTTTCAATAACCATTGTACCACAAATGCGCCGCAGTGTGAATTGGTTTTCCCAACAAACATATTATATTTTGCGGCTGAAAAATATTTACAAAAATACAGTAGACAAATTGAACAAAATATGATAGAATAAATCTGAAAATAATATAAATAATCAACAGGAGGTGTTTTGAGTGAAATTGACATTTTTGGGTGCCGCTCATGAGGTTACGGGTTCATGCACACTTTTGGAGGCTTGCGGAAAGCATATCCTCGTGGATTGCGGAATGGAACAAGGCGAAAATATTTACGAAAACTGCGATCTTCCCATATCTCCCACGGATATAGACGCTATCTGCCTTACACACGCGCATATTGACCATTCGGGAAAATTGCCCGCTATGGTGGCGCTGGGATATAAAGGTCCGATATACGCAACGGCGGCAACCGCAAGACTTTGCGATATCATGCTTCGCGATTCCGCGCATATTCAGGAATTTGAAGCGCAGTGGCGCAACCGCAAAGCTAAACGCTCCGGCGACGAAACATACGAGCCTATGTATACGATGGAAGATGCCATCCATACGCTCGAATTGTTCGAACCGTTCTCTTACGGCAAGGATATCGAGCTTTTCGAGGGAATAAAGATACGTTTCCTCGATGCAGGTCATCTGCTCGGCTCCTCCTCCATCCATTTCACGATAACGGAAAACGGCAAAAAAACAACGCTTCTGTTTTCGGGCGACCTTGGCAACCTTAACCGTCCGCTTATACGCGATCCTCAGAAGCCGATCGCTTCCGATTATGTTGTTATAGAATCGACCTACGGCGACAGGCTACACGGTGAACGCCCCGACTATATCGGTCAGCTCACGCGAATAATCCAAGAAACATTCGACCGCGGCGGCAACGTCGTTATCCCCTCCTTCGCTGTCGGCAGAACGCAGGAACTGCTCTATCTTTTAAGAATAATAAAAGAGCAAAAGCTTATTAAATATCACGATAATTTCCCCGTTTACGTAGACAGCCCTCTCGCCGTTGAAGCAACGCATATATATTCCGACGGCTTGACGGATTATTACGACAAAGAAACGCTTGAACTGCTCTCAAAAGGCATCGATCCCATCAATTTCCCGGGCTTGCGCCTTTCTGTTACAAGCGATGATTCGCGCGCCATCAACGATGATATGGAACCGAAAGTTATCCTTTCCGCCTCCGGTATGTGCGAAGCAGGCAGAATACGCCATCATTTGAAGCATAACCTTTGGAGATACGAAAGCACGATACTTTTTGTAGGCTACCAAACAGAAGGCACCATCGGCAGAAGATTGCTTGACGGTGTTCCCTCTGTCAAACTCTTCGGCGAAGATATCGTTGTAAACGCAAATATAGAGATGATAAACGGCATCAGCGGACACGCAGATCAGCATATGTTGCTTTCGTGGCTCGCGGAGCTTCCTTATCCGCCCAAAAAAGTGTTCGTCAACCACGGTGCAGACGGTGTTTGCGATCATTTTGCAAATCAGATATACGAAAACCTCGGCTACTTTTCCGAAGCGCCCTACAGCGGCGATGTATTTGACCTTGAAACAGGCGAATGTATAGAAAAAGCAAAAGTCGTTCGCATCCCGGCGAAAGTTTCTCCCGGCAGAAAACGTGCAAATATCATATTCGAATGTTTGCTTATGTCGGGCAAGCGTTTGATGTCCGTCATAGAGCAAAATCGCGGCGGCGCAAACAAAGATCTCGCCAAATTCACAAGCCAGATAAACTCTCTTTGCGATAAATGGGAAAACAAATAATTTCATAAAAAGCATATCTTCCCCGACGGACATAAAACTCCGTCGGGGCTTTTGTGTCATTGCTCTAATCTTATCAATGACACAATTATTGCGATAGGAAACGGGCGACAATTTTGTTATTGATAAAATTTGAGCCGTGCACCAAAGGCTCCAAGCCAAAAGTCCAAACTTTCGATACGTGCCCTGCGGCGTGGTTCCGAGCGTGGCGCCGCTCGGGGAGCCGTATTTGATATAGCCATCATTTTCGAGAGGATCAGCCAAAGCGATAAACCTGCAAGGTTTTCTGCTTCTTTTGCAAGCTTTTCTTTCAGACCAAAAAAACTTATTAACGCAAAAAAACAGCGCCCTTTATATGCAGGCGCTGTTTTGATATGTTTTGATCTATCTTCTTCTGTCGTGTGTCGTATAATAAAGCGCTTTTTCTTTGTACATAAGCTTTTCGGCTTCTTTGATGAGCGCATTGAGGTCTTTGCAATGTTCCTCCCATCTATGACCGAGGGAAATGCTGACCTCCGCTTTTGCCGCATTTTCCATAACTCTTGCAATATCGCTTTCGAATTTTTCTTTTGTCGTATCTTTAACAAATATCACAAATTCATCGCCGCCTATGCGGTAACTGTCTTCACCGAACACGGACAAAATAGAATCTGCCGCGCCTCGGATGTATCTGTCGCCTGCCTCGTGCGATTGCGTATCGTTTATCTGCTTTAAACCGTTCATATCGATATACGCAACGCCGACATGAGAAAGTTTTTGCCCTTTCAACGAGTTGCAAACGATGGTGTATTTGTTTCTGTTGTACATGGAAGTGAGCATATCGTGGTAGCTGATATAGTGAAGCTCATCCTGCTGGTCCTTTATCATATCCGCGCTCTTTGCAAGTCTTCGCATCATTAACACGTTAAAGAAAGAATATATGCAAAGCATGATTATTTCCACTATTCCCGCAAATATCAAGATATTTCTGACCTTGCCCAAACTTTCGAAAAGTACTTCTTCCGTTGCGAAAATGGCAAGTTGCCAATCCGAAACATCGATGGGCATATAGTACATATAAATCGGCGTGCCTCTCGTTTTGGATACGAAAGCTATCGTGCCTGTTTCGCGCGCTTTCATGCTCGCGTGAAAGTCGATATCCTCGTAACCTTTCACTCTTTCTCTGTCGCCGTCCGTATAGGCATTGCCAAGCTCTTTGTGCCAATTATCCATGATATAGTTGCCGTCCGCGGAATCTATTATGCAGACGTTCGCTTTGCTGTTGTATATCGTGGAGGGGAATATGTCGGAAAGCGCAGCGGTATCTATAACGCCGAGTACAACGGCGAAGATGTTTCCGTCCTCATCGAGTACAGGCAAAACGTAATAAACGCACTCTTTGCCCGTAAGAAAATCCGTTTTTCTTTTCGTTATGTATTCGCCCTTTTCAATGACTCTTTGAAAATCCACTTTCTCGTGGATGATCTTTTCAGTGCCGTTGGATATTAGCACATTGTTCGGGAAAAGAACGTCTATTCTTTCAAATATTGTCGTCGCCTGTATCTTTTCTATGTGTATGTTATCGAGATAATTTTTCGAGCCGACGTTATATTCTTCTGTCATTATCTCTTTTACAAGATAAAGCTTTACTATCTCATCTTGGAATTTCGTTTCCATTTCATTGGCTACGCTTTGCGCTGTTGTGCCAAGCTCCTGCCAGCATCTGTCTTTTTCAAGACCAACTATCTTTCCGTATATCATCTGCGATATAACTAAGATAAATGCCGCTAAAAGCACGGTAGATAATATCTGCTTCAATGTTTTCATGGTATACAGCTCCTATAATAAAGTTTATACATGATGTTTACCGAGAAATGGGCTAAAATGCCACAAAAGGCTCTTTGGCAAGAGCCTTTTGTAAATTTCAAAAAATCATTTGAGTTCTTCAAGGCTTCTTGCCGCTGTGAGCGTATTTTTGAGAAGCATAGTTATAGTCATGGGACCAACGCCACCGGGAACAGGTGTGATGTATCCTGCTTTGGGCTCTACGGAAGCAAAATCTACGTCGCCCGTGAGTTTGCCGTCTTCGCGGCGATTCATGCCTACGTCTATGACAACTGCGCCCTCTTTGACCATATCTCCTGTAACAAAATCTGCACGACCTATCGCAACAACGAGAATATCGGCGCGTTTTGTAACCTCTGCGAGGTCTTTAGTCTTGGAATGGCAGATCGTAACAGTGCCGTTTTCAGCGAGAAGGAGCTGAGAGATGGGCTTGCCCACGATATTGCTTCTGCCGATAACTACGCAGTCCTTGCCGGCAACGGATATGCCGCTTCTGTGGAGAAGCTGCATAATGCCCGCAGGTGTGCAGGGGAGCAATTTTGCCGTGCCGAGCATCATCTCACCCACATTTTCAACGCAGAATGCGTCAACATCTTTTTCGGGAGCGATAGCGGCGATGACTGCTCTTTCGTCTATCTGCTTGGGCAAAGGAAGCTGAACGAGTATGCCGTGGATATCCTTGCGACCGTTAAGTTCCGCAATTTTGGAGAGGAGCTCTTCCTGCGTTGTCTCTTCTTTCATCTCGATGATCTCGGAATACATCCCTACTTCGGCGCAACCTTTGCCTTTGTTGCGAACATATACCTTTGATGCGGGGTTTTCACCAACGATTATAACAGCAAGACCGGGTGTTACGCCCTCTGCTTTCATCTGCGCTACTTCCGCGGCGATCTCCGCGCGGATATCAGCGGATATCTTTTTACCGTCAATTATCTGTGCCATTGTCTTTTTCCTCGATTTCTTCGTTTATAGTGTTTTCTTTATCAGTTATATCGGCGATAAGTGTTTTTTCTTCGTCGCCGCTCGATAAGGCTTCTTCTTTTTCTTCGGCATCCATCATCTCGTCTGCGATGATATCTTCCCTTGCCAAAGTTTCTTCGCTCTCGTCGGAAGTTTCAGTTTCCACTTCCGCATCTTCATCGATGTTTATATCAACAGCGGCAGCGTCATCTTCCGCCGTTTCTTCTGCGGGAGCATCCGTTTCTTCCGTTTCGGGAGCGCTGCTTCTGTTGATGATATCTGCAATAGCCTCTTCGGCGCTCTTTTCGGGAATTTCGGAAGCATCATTTTTCTTGATGCCCAAAAGCGTTGTGATATCGGCTACTTCGCTCTTTTCCATCACGCCTGCTTTTGCAAGGTTTGCATGGCGCACTCTCGCAACGATAACGGCAGGGAGCGCAACGAGTACGCAAACAAGACCTACCATAGCGGAAACGCGAATACCTGTGTTGCCGATATAGAGCGAGTCTGTGCGGAGCTGTTCGATAAAGAATCTGCCCAAGCCGTACCAGCCGAAATACCAGCAGGTTATCTCGCCGTTGAATTTTTTCTTTTTATAAAAGATGTTTATAAGTATGAAGCCCAAGAGGTTCCAAAGGGATTCATAAAGGAACGTGGGGTGAACTTCCATTGTAACATAGCCCGTATAATGGCTCGAAAGGCGCATACGCCAAGGAAGAGTCGTTGCACCGCCGAAAGCTTCACCGTTCATGAAGTTGCCCCATCTGCCGATGATCTGACCTACCATGACACCGGGTGTAAGCGCATCTGCTATAACAAAAAATTTGATCTTTTTGACCTTGCATATTATAAGCACGGCGAGAGCGCCGCCGATGATGCCACCGTAGATCGCAAGTCCGCCGTTCCAAACGGCTATTATATCGTAAAATGACCTGTAATCCGAACTGTTGAAATTGAATATAACATAATATGCTCTGGCGCAGATTATCGCAACGGGAACCGTGATGAGCGCATAATCGAGCAACGTATCAAAAACTATTCCCGCTTTCATTGCGCGGAAGCAAAAATAAGAGAACGCGCAGATTATACCAAGGCAGATTATTATGCCGTACCAGGTAACGCGCAAATTACCGATGTGGAAAGCAACGCTGTTTATATTAAATTCGCCGATGCCAAGCCCGGGAAATGATATAGTTGATGTGGAGCCCATATTTTATTCTTCCTCCTTGCTCAAAGGATTTACGATGCTCACCGCGAAGTTTTCTTCCACAAACAGCTCGCGGATGATGTCCATCGCGTAGTCCGCGGTAACCTCGGATATAACATCTATCAAGTCAAAGTAGTTGTCGCCTGCCGCAAAGCCGAAAACAAACTCCTCTGCGATATTCGTGCTTTCGAAGCTCTTGATATGATCCGCATATTTTATCTTGCGTGCAATGTCAAATGCTTCTTTGTCTATGCCGTTCTTTTTGACCTCGGCGATATAATCGAAGAATTTTTTCTGTGATGCTTCAACGTCGTCCGTGTCGCCGCCGAAGATAAAGTTTGCGGCTATCTTTCCTGCGCTGTATCCGACCTCAAGGTCTTCTATAAGTCCGCTTTCGTAGATATCAACGGCAAATTCGGAAGCATCGCCGAAAAGTGTTTCCGTTGCGATGTTCATCGCCGCTATGCGTTTTGCTCTTTCGCGCGGATCCGTGGGCATATTTGTGTCCTTGACACCCATGAGGAACATGGGCTTTGCCACTTCAAATTCCGCTGTAACTCTTTTTTGAGCAGGTGCGCTGTCTTCCTCGTTATAATGGCGGATGATATTGCGAGATTCCTTGATGGGCATGATCTTATCCGCCACTTCAAGTATCTTTTCCATCGTCGCCTTGCCCGAAACGCAAAGGAACATATTGGAGGGGTTATAGAATATCTCGTAGCATTTGTAAAGCGTATCCGCCGTTATCTCCGCTATGGATTCAACAGTGCCTGCGACATTTATCTTTGCCTGAGAATTTTTATAAAGCGCATTTAAAAGGTTCATATACGTTGCGGAATAGGGTTCGTCCTCTCTGCCGCGTATCTCCTGCGCGATGATGCCCTGCTCCTTGGCTACCGTCTCGGGTGTGAAATAAGGATGCATCACATAATCGAGAAGTATTTCAAGGTTTTCGTAAAAATTTTCCGTGCAATCGAAATTATACGCCGTACCGTTCGTCCAAGTGAAAGCGTTTGCGTTTGCGCCGTATTTTGCAAAACGAGAGAATGTGTCAATACCGTCCTCGTTATCGAACATCTTGTGTTCGAGATAATGCGCTATACCGTCGGGAACTTTTGTAAATTCCGCATCGCCCTCGAACTTAAAGCAATTATCTATAGAGCCGTAGCGTGTGCAGATGAGTGCGGAATTATTTGACAGATCCTTGGGGATGAGGTAGATATCAAGTCCGCTCTTGTGCTTGGCGTAGTAATATTTTTCTCCTATGAGAGAATTTTCTTTTGTTATGATATTCATTCTTCACACTCCGTTCCGCAAAGGAAATATTCCGTATCGAGCTTGATATTTTTTGCAATATCGACTATCTGCTCAATGGTAACGCTTTCTATCTTTTCAATAGCTTCGGCAGGTGTTTCCGTCGCATTGAATATCTCGCCGCCGAGGTAATGGCTGTGTATACGTTCGGGACGATCCTCTATATTCAAAAACGCATTGCGGATGCTCTTTTTTGCGTTTTCCAAGTCTTCCTCGGTAACGTCTCCGTTTTTGACAGCTTCGAGCTGAGCCAAGATCTCCGCTTTTGCTTTTTCTTTGTTTTTCGGCTCTATGCCGCTTATAACGGTCATGACACCTTTCATATATATGCTGGAAGAGCAGAAATAGCAAAGTGAGAGCTTTTCGCGCACGTTGCAAAAGAGTTTTGATTGCGTTGAGGAACCGCCGAATATGCTGTTGAATACGCGCATAACGTAGATATCCTTGTCATATCCGCCAACGCCCGTGCGGAAGCCGAGAACGAGCTTGCCCTGTGCAATATTCTGGTGTTCGCAAACGGTCTTTACCTTTTCAACATCGGTGATTATCTTTGTGGAATAATCGGGAACTTCGCCGCGCTCGATATTTTTGAACATATCGCGGACCCATTCCTCGGTTTTTTGTTCATCCATCGTGCCGATAGCCCAAACCTCTATCTTTGCGTGAGAGAGGATGTATTTGTATCTTTCAAAAAGCGCTTCGGGAGTTATCTTTTCAACATCCTCCACCTCACCTGCGTGAGATATGCCCCAAGCTTCTTTTTCGCACATCACCTGTATGCAGCGCTTGAGCGCGAATGAGTTTTTATCGTTTATCTGCGCTTCGATGGAGTTGATGAGTTTTTGCTTTTCGCTTTCGACAAAAGTCGAATCAAAAACGCCGTCTACCGTTTTCGGCTCTGTTATCACTTCGGACATGAGCGAAGTCGCTTCTCCCGTTATGTCCTCATTTCCGAGGGCGAAAGCGTCATCGAGAAACTTTGAATAGAGCGTTATAACGTGAGCTTCACCGCGTGTTTCCACATAGCTGTCCATTATCGCGCCGTAGATTGAAGAAAGCTTTTGCTGTATGGAAATAAGAGATGGGTGCTTCTTTGTTCCACGGAGCAAAACAGAGGCAAAAAGAGCGTTTTCTGCCGCGTGTTCACGCTCGAGAGGCAAAATAAAATCTATAAAAATTCTGTTAAATTTAAATTTGTTAGTCTTGACAGTGTTGAGAGCAATGCCGTTTGAAATATCTTTTCTTGATATCTGCATTATATCCTCCGACCTTTAAGTTATAATACATTATTTTACTCTATTTTATGATATAATGCAAGTGAGTTTTGCTAAATAACAATAAAGGAGGAATTTAATTTTATATTAACGAGGGAAAAAGCAATAATATGCCGAATGTTTTCGGAATAAAAATAATTTTGGAAATTAAACAAAACAAAAACTCAACTTAGCGGTTGACAGCAAGAGTGTTATGTGATAAAATATAATAAGTATGGTTAATGCGGTTGTGGCGAAATTGGCAGACGCGCTAGACTTAGGATCTAGTGTCTTCGACGTGGGGGTTCAAGT